>JAKSIY010000061.1 GCA_024398535.1 Bacteroidaceae bacterium | reverse complement strand
GATACCGGCCTCTCACGCCGGGTACACGGGTTCGAGTCCCGTAGGCGCTACCAAAAATCAAGAGCATCGCAGAACGCGATGCTTTTTTCGTAATATCCAATTTCAGAACAGATGAAAAGAATCATCACACTTGCAGTTGCTTTCCTGACTTTTGCCGGTCTTGGTGCCGATGCTCAGGACAAAGTTGTAAAGAAGGCCATTGAGCTTGGTACGACCGATAACCGTACAATGTATTTTGAGGACTATCTCTCAAACGTGATCGGCGGTAGGATTGTGGGCTCGCACAATCTTGAGGATGCAGAGAAATGGGTTGCCAACCAGTTCCGTTCATGGGGACTTGATGTGGTAGTTCAGGAGGTCGGTGAAATCAACGTGGGATTCAGCCGTGGCCCATGGTCAGGCAGGATGCTGTCCGGTGAGGGCATGACCCTGCATTTCGGTACACCTTCATATACTGCCGGTACAAAGGGCCCGCAGGTAGGACATGTCGTAAAGGAGGCTGCCGATGCCAGGGACTTTGAACGCCGCAAGGCTACTTTCAAGGGAGCCTGGGTTCTGGTTGGTGGTGCTTCAAGAGGATTTCCCGTTGATACCGCATCGGTACCTATGTTCTATCAGATGATTGATGCCGGCGCACTGGGTTTCATTCAGGCGGCCGAAGTTCCAATGCAGATTCATTATGACAGGAAGAACTGCTTCAATCTGACAATGGATTCCCTGCCAAAGGTATGTGACATAAAGCTTGACAAGGAACAGTATGACTATATCATGGCCAAGGTCAACCGCATGGAAAAGGTTGAGCTGGAGTTCAATATCCGTAACAACTTCTTTGAAGGGCCGGTCAAGTATCATAATATCCTAGGCATTATCAAGGGTAGCAAGTATCCGGATGAGTATGTCATAACCGGTGGTCATCTGGATGCCTATGACTCTGCCACAGGTTCCGTTGATGATGGTCAGGGCGTAAGTGTTACAATGGAGAGTGCACGTCTGCTGGCTCTTTCCGGAGCAAAGCCAAAGCGCAGCATCATGTTCTCAATCTGGACCGCCGAAGAGTATGGCCTGTACGGCTCAAAGCATTTCGTTGAGAGCAATATGGTTCCTATGAACAAGGTTTCCAACTACTTCAACCGCGATGCCGGGCCTGAAGTTGCTGTGGGAGTTACCGTGATCCCTTCAATGTATGACGATTTCAAGAAAATATGTGAGCCGCTGGAAACTCTGAATGAGGAGTTCCCGTTCTCTGTCAGCAAGAAGGAGTCTGCACCAGGTCCAAAGCCGACTTCTGCCGGCGGTTCTGACCATGCGTACTTTGCAATGAACGGCGTTCCTACCGTCTCTCTGGACCTGAAGGATGTCAGGGGCTACAATTTCAACTATAGGGAGATCTGGCATACAGACAAGGATCTGTACAACATGGTCTATCCGGACTATCTGGAGCACTCGTCCATAGTGAATGCCGTTGTGGTTTACGGCGTTGCCAACCTTGACCACCTGCTTAGCCGCGACGGTCTGTACTCAGAATGACACGCTCCTCTTTACATTATTCCCACTGCTTGGAATAATGTTTTTGGGACAGACTGTCCGCTGCCTGAAAAACTTCCTTCCGGGCTAGGCTGCGGAACTCGCTTCGCTCAAACAGTCCTCGCCTTAAACGCCCGGGCGTCAGTTTTTCTTAACGGCGCTCCCAGGACAGTCCCAAAAACTCTATTCCAATGCATCGGGATTATAAAAAAGGAGTATCTTTGTAGGTATGACAGAGATGAAGACCCAGATATTGCCGGGTGGATGCCGCCTGATAGAGTTCCCTGAGGCTGTTGACAGCCGCGGCTCACTGTCGTTTGCGCAGGGTCAGGAGCATATTCCATTCAGCATTGAACGCGTTTTCTGGATATACGACGTGCAGCCGGGCAAGAGTCGTGGCAGCCACTCCCACAATGAGAGCGCAGAGGTCGTCATACCCGTCTGCGGCAGCTTTGACATGTTTGTCAGCGACGGTACCCATTCCGCGACAGTCCGCATGGACAGTCCCAGAAGGGGAATCCTGATTCCGCCGGGACTCTGGTGCGAACTGAAAAACTTTGCACCGGGAACAGTCTGCATAGTATTTGCATCGCACCCATACAATGCCCAGGGATATACCAATGACTTTGACCAGTACCGGAATGAGCAGGTCAGGGTGGAGCGGTATTCGGCTTCAAAGGCCGATGAATGGAACAGATTCGTGGCCGCTTCAAGAAACGGAACATTCCTGCTAGACCGCAACTACATGGACTATCATTCAGACCGTTTTGAGGACTGCTCCTTGATGTTCTACCTGCACGACGAACTGATTGCTGTCCTGCCGGCAGACTGGAATGGGGTGGAGCACGTTGTCCGTTCACATGGCGGTCTGACTTACGGCGGCCTGGTCATGTCAGGCAAGGTGACAGCCGTTACTGCTCTGCAGATATTCAGCGCAGCCATTGATTTCATGAAACGTGAACTTGGTGCCCAGAGGTGGCTGTACAAGCCGATACCTTATATCTATAGCATTCAGCCTTCAGAAGAGGATCTCTATGCGCTGTTCCGCTGTGGCGGCAAGCTGGTGTCAAGAGGTGTATCTTCTGTCATAGACCAGCAGGAGCGTCTGCCGATGCGTGAACTGAGACGCCGTGGTGCAGCAAAGGCTGCTAAGAACGGACTCTCTGTAAGGGTCGGTGATACTGGCGCGGATCTTGAGGCGTACTGGGAGGTCCTGTCTTCTGTCCTGCAGGAGAAGCACAACAGGAAACCGGTCCACACCGTTCAGGAGATGAGGCTGCTGATGCAGCGCTTCCCTGAGAAAATCAGGCTTCACGTGGTTGAGTGCCAGGGACAGGTTGTTGCCGGATCAGTCGTCTATAATGCGGGAACGGTTGCACATGCCCAGTATATAGGGGCATCGGCCAAGGGAAAGGAGTGCGGTGCTCTGGACCTTCTTTTCAAGGAGCTGATTGATGTCACATACAGCAACTGCCGTTACTTTGACTTTGGCATCTCTACAGAGAATGGCGGCAATTGGCTGAATGAAGGCCTTGTCTTCCAGAAGGAGGGCTTTGGAGCGCGTACGGTCACTTACGATGCCTACATGACCGAACTCTGATTCCAGTAATCCAGATATTTTCTTGCTATTTCTGTCGGATCATGATGTTTGCGGACAAACTTCATGGAGTCTTCCTTGCGCTGCTGCAGTTCCTGTGGTGACAGGATGATTTCCCTGAATGTCCGGTATATCTGCTCTTCGTCGCAGGGCAGGTTTATGACCGGATGCAGCTTGTCCTCTCCAAGCAGCTGGTAAGGCTCCGGCTCGCCGCCGCCTGCCACGCATAGGCCCTGTGACATGGCCAGCAGGGAATTCATGTTGGGTGATGGTGAATAGAGCTGGTCAATGAGAATGTCGCATGACCGCATCAGCTTCTTGTATTCGGCAAACGGGACGTTGTGAACCTTCACCACCTGGCATCTGTCCGTGTATTCCTGCTCCAGGCGGTCCAGTATTCTGACCAGACGGTCTGTTCCCTTGAATTCGCTGCGGCTCTTCTGTATGCCAATGAAGATTCGGATTTTGTCGTCAATGCCTTCAACGAAACGTTCGGCAGGAAGCTCTGCCTTTACGGGAAATGGTATGTAGGTGGTCTTCTGTGGCAGGAACTGGCGGTAGCTTTCATAATACTCCCAAAGACCCGCAATTATTCCGTCGCAGTCCTGGGCAATCATCTGGTTAAGAGGCCCTTTGCTGCCTTGAAGCCAGTCTCTGACGGCGGCACGGTTATCCTCAATGTCACGGAACCGTCCATCTACCTTGAGCTCCGAGTATCTGAAGATATCAGTCTCAAGGCACCCTTTAAGGTAGTAGTGGTCCATGCCGAATGCTGCCAGGAACATCTTTCCGTTTCTCTTGCGCAGATACCGGTAAATTGGGGCAATCCTGTCTGCGGTAAGCTCAAGGAACATAGGGTTTATGAGCTGGACAACGTCATAGCCGGTCAGTTTTGGCAGGGTGCGGCAGAGTTTCCATCCGAACTGCATGGTGTCAAGCAGTCCGGTGCCGCTGCGTGCAAGACTTATGTCGCAGGGGTATGACTTCCAGAAATCACCGTTGCTGGCAACGGTGACGTCATGTCCCAGTGAGCGCAACCCCTGTGCCAGAGACCAATGGACATTGCTGTATTCCCCAAGCAGAAGTATCTTCATTTCCGTCTGAAATATGATTTGAATATTCTGAAACGTAATCTCTGTATGTCCAGCTGCAAGGTGGCAATCTTACGGTCAAGTCCCTTGTGCGGAATGTGCTGGTGCTGACGGCGGAATCCCTTGAGGCTGCCCAGCGCGAACCGGGCATTTGCAATCCTGGCTTTCAGACGTTCCGGTGTCTCCGTATCAGTTATGGAGCCTGTCCTGTGACAGTAAACGTATGCGGTGATCTCTGATACCGTCAGTTTCTGGCACAGAGTGAGCATGCGCGGAGTGAATTCCTCATCTTCTGCAGTCTTTCCTTCAACAAAGCATAACCTGTTGTCCTTCAGGAACTGTTTCCTGAAAATGTACAGGCAGCTGCTTGCAAACAGATTCCCGGTTCTCATGAACTTGTCTCCGGTCATGACTTCTGCTGCAAAGGCATCGGCTTTTCCTGAATCAGACGGCATTGCTGGACTGAAGGATTCAATCATGCGGAATGAGAGTGCCTGTGAGTCAGACTGCTCCATCTGCAGCACGCACTGGCGGAACGATGCCGGAAGGTAAACGTCGTCAGCGTCAAGGAATGACACAAGGTCACCCTGGGCAAGTTCCAGTCCACGGTTCCTGGCTGCACCAAGGCAGCCGTGGCGGGCGCATTCCAGATGTACGGGTTTTCCGCTGAAATGGGCCGGAAGACCGGTGGCAATGCGGAAAGAGCCGTCGTCAACAACTATGACCTGATACTGACAGAACCCGTCCAGTGAATCCACGACAGACTGCACAGCACGGTAGAGTAGCTGCTCTGTGTCTGCCCTGCCGTCAGGATTGTAATATGGAATGATGACTGAAATCATGACAGTTTTCTGGAAAACAACCTGCAGGCCCTTTCCGTGCCAAGCATGTTGTAGATGATAGACTTTACCTTTTCTTTTGGTGACATGTCTGCCTTGAAGATGGCTGCCAGGCTGACTGGCATGGAATCAAGTTTCTGGGCAGAACCGTGTATGTAGTCCGGAATCGTGTCACTGCATCCGCACAGGTCTGTCAGCAGGTTCTGGGCCACGCGTTTCAGAACGGCGGCATCGGCCGGTGACAACTCTGTGAATGCCAGAGTGAAAAGCTCCATGTTATGCCTGAACAGGGGCTCCTGATTATGGAATGTATAGCGGTGCGTTATTCCGTTAAGGGTGTCTGTGTAGAGGTAAAGCCCTGCTGATGAATAGCGTATGGTGCGGCACTGCCTGATGATTGATGGCATGATGGCTGCGTCTTCAAAGTTCTCTCCTTCCGGGAAACGGACTGTGTCAAAGAGTGAGGTCCGGTATATCTTGTTCCACGCATAGCAGTGACGGTAGCCCTGGCGTCTGACCCAGTCTGCAATCATCTGGTCTGCCGTTACGGTCTGGTCTGCAAAGGCAAGTGTCTTTTCTGCCGGTCCGTTGTGATGAAGCAGGGCAGGATACTCCAACAGGTCTGTTTCCGGGTGGGACAGAAGCCACTTCATGTTCTGCTTCAGGGTCTCCTGCTCTATGGAATCGTCTGAGTCTATGAAGGTAATCCAAGGGGCGCGGGCATAGCTTATTCCTGTATTCCTGGCTGCACTCAGTCCGCCGTTTTCTCTGTTGATGACAATGACCCGCTGGTCTGTCCTGGCAAATTCCAGGGCGATGCCTGCGCTGTTGTCCCTGGAGCCGTCGTTGACGATGATCAGCTCAAAGTCACGGAAAGACTGTGACAGGATGCTCTCCATGCATCTGCCAAGGGTCTGTCCTGACTGATAGACAGGAACTACTATTGAAAGCTCAGGGTTCTGTGTCATACTTCAAGAACGTCTTTTGGCTCTTTTTATTGCTTTCTACAATTTATAATGGGTTCCCACGTTATTATAAATGATGGAGACAAAGAGGGGAAAGGCAGACGGCGCCTATGACAGGATTGTCAAGTACACCGGCGTTTTCGGCGGGGTGCAAGGGCTTGTCACGCTCATGACTATTGTGCGTACCGCGCTGGTGTCACGTCTGCTGGGAACTGCCGGATTCGGAATCAATGAATCCTTCAACAGAACCCTGAACCTGGTCAAGAGCACAACTGACCTGGGACTGTCGTTCAGCGCAGTCCGGAAAATCTCGGAATATGTGGAACAGGATGACCGGGCGTCACTTGAGCGCAGTGTGCTGACGGTACGCTCGTGGGCCCTGCTTACGGCCGTACTTGGCATGCTGGTTTGCGTGCTGTTGGCTCCGCTTTTCAGCCTTTGGGCCTTTGATGGCGATGCCGGTTACACTTTGTCATTTGTCCTGCTTTCTCCTGTTGTAGCTGCAAGCGCAATAAATGGCGGAGAAATGGCCATCCTGAAAGGTGCCCGCAAGTTGAGCCAGATAGCTCTGAGTCAGCTGTTGGTGGTGGGCTGCACGTTTGTGATTTCTATACCGATATTCTGGTATTTCAGACTGAGCGGACTTGTGCTTTCACTTGTGCTGGTGTCGGTGGCATCAGCCCTGGTAACCTGTTTCTTCTCATTCCGCAGCTTCCCATACAGGGTCTCTTTCTTGGACCGCAATGTCCTGAGGAATGGACTTGACATGATAAAGCTTGGAGTGTTTTTCACTATTGCTGCCTTCTTTGGTTCAGGGGCCCTCTCGGCTGTAGCCAATTACCTGATGACTCATGGTGGAGCAGAGGTGGTGGGCGCATACGGCGCTGGATATCTTCTGGTATCATATCTGGGAATGTTCGTGTTTTCTGCCATGGAAGCGGATTATTTTCCTCGTCTTTCATCGGTGAATGCGGAAAAACGTGCTGTTAATGTGCTTGCAAACCGTCAGGTTGAGGTTGCCCTTCTTCTGATGGCGCCGATGGTTGCCATTTTTATGGCGTGTCTTCCATTGATAGTCAATGTGTTCCTGTCTGCCAGGTTTGCTGATGCTATTCCGATGACCCGCATAGCAGTACTGAGCCTGGTGTTCAAGGCTGCGACCCAGCCGCTTGCCTACATATCTCTTGCAAAGGGCGATTCACGAACCTTCCTTCTACAGGAGGTCCTTTATGATCTGTTCATAGTGCTAGCCGTGATAGTCTGCTTCAACCTTGGCGGACTGAAGCTGACAGGTCTTGCACTGCTGGCATCGGGAGTGTTTGATATGATTGTAGTAGGTACCGTCACAGCTGTCCGCTATGGATTCAGATATTCATGGAGAGCGTTTAAGGTTATGGCGGTTCAGGGTGTGCTTCTTACCTGCCTGTATCTTTGTGATGGATTTTTCAGAACTCCGTGGAGCGGAATTCTGGAATTCTTCGTTGCAATGACTTCTGCGGGATACTCTGTGTGGATTCTCCAGAGTCATACGGCATTCCTTCAGACATTTCTGGAAAAAATCAAAAGACGCTTGAAAAGATGAGTAGGGTATCTGTCCTGGTTGCGGTTTACAATGGTGAGAAGTATCTGAGAGAGACTCTTGATTCTCTTCTTGGACAGACCCTGCGTGATATCCAGATTGTGTGCATAGATGATGCATCGACCGATTCCACTCCTGAAATCCTGGCAGAGTACTGTTCTGCTGACGATAGAATCATAGTCCTGACTCAGAGGGAAAATACAGGTCAGGCTGTTGCTCGCAATAATGGAATAGGCTATTGTACAGGTGATTATATTACCATGGTTGATGCCGATGACATGCTTTCTGCCGATGCCCTTGAAAAAGCTGTTGAGAAACTTGATTCGGATGACAGGTTGGGCTGTGTCCTTTTCAATCTCAAATATCTGTATGGTAACGGCTCTCTTGTGGATTATCCGAAAGCGACAGTAGAAAGGGAATGGACTGGCTTTGAGGCCTTCTGCCTTAGCTTGGACTGGTCAATCCACGGTCTGTACGTGGCAAGGGCTGAACTTTACCGCCGATTCCCGTTTGATGCTGCCTGCCGCCTTTACAGTGATGACAACACCACGCGTCTGCATTATCTGAATTCTGAGAGGGTGGGTGTGTGCCAGGGCTTGTACATTTACCGTCAGCACGAAGCCAGTATGACCAATTCTGATTCCATAAGACGCTTTGACCTGCTTGAGGCAAATACGTCAATGGCCGTGCAGATTGCAGACCAGCCTGCCGAGGTACGTGCCGTCTTTGAAAAGGAACGCTGGATAAACATGGTCGGTCTGTATGGATATCTGCTGAAGTACAGGCCGATGCTCTCTGCTGATGAAGAAATGCAGGTGCTTGACAGAATCAGACGCGTGTACCAGACGGTTGACAGGTCACTGCTGCCTGCTGGGCTGAGACTGAAATTCGGCTACATGCCTCTTTGCGGATTTGCCGCTTTCAGAATTCAGGCAAATCTTTATTTCGCATTAAGAAGGATTGCTGGAAAATAAAGTGTATATTTGCCAATTAGAAAAAACAACAACTAGATAATTATGGACGAACTGCTTAAGCAAGTTACAGAGAAGGCCAACCAGTGGCTTGGACCTGCTTTTGATGGGACTACATGTGCGGAAGTTAAGGCTCTGCTGGGGAAGGAAGACAAGTCTGACCTGATCGATGCATTCTACAAGGATCTTGAGTTCGGTACAGGCGGTCTGCGCGGCATCATGGGCGCAGGTACCAACCGTATGAACATCTACACCGTAGGTATGGCAACCCAGGGTTTTGCAAACTACATCAACAAGGCTTTCCCAGAAGGAGGCAAGAGCGTTGTTGTAGGTCATGACTGCCGTAACCACGGTCGTGAGTTTGCTGAGGCGGTGGCCAATATCTTCTCTGCAAACGGCATCAAGGTTTTCCTTTTTGAGAGCCTTCGTCCTACACCTGAGATCTCTTTTGCCATCCGTCAGTTGGGTGCAATTGCCGGTGTAAACGTGACTGCATCGCACAATCCAAAGGAGTACAACGGCTACAAGGCATACTGGGCAGACGGTGCTCAGGTAACAGCTCCACACGATACCGGCATCATTGATGAGGTGAACAAGGTCAAGGTTGAGGACGTGAAGTTCCAGGGCAACAAGGAGCTGATCTCAATCATCGGTGGTGAGATGGACTACGACTACATGGTAGCAGTAAAGGAGGCAATGGTTGACCAGGAGGTTATCAATCGCCAGAAAGACCTGAACATTGTTTACTCTCCAATGCACGGTACAGGCCGCGTAATTGTTCCTCTGTGCCTGCGTTCATGGGGCTTCCAGAACATCAACGTGGTTCCTGAGCAGATGGTCGTTGACGGCAACTTCCCTACAGTAGTATCTCCAAACCCAGAGAACCCAGAGGCTATGACCCTTGGCATGAAGCTTGGTACCAAGCTCAATGCTGACCTGGTGATTGCTTCTGACCCTGATGCTGACCGTCTGGCAATAGTATGCCGCGATCCTAAGGGTGAGTGGATCATCATCAACGGTAACCAGACCGCCATGATGTTCTGCTACTATATTATCAAGAACAAGAAGGCACTGGGTACACTGAACCCTACAGACTTCCTTGTAAAGACTATTGTAACTACCGAGGTCATTGCCAAGATGGCTGCAAAGGACAATATCGAGCTCCGCGACGTTTATACAGGCTTCAAGTGGATTGCACGTGAGATTGCACTCTCTGAGGGCAAGCAGAAGTATATTGGCGGTGGTGAGGAGTCATTCGGCTTCCTGCCATTTGACAAAGTACGTGACAAGGATTCTCCAGCTTCAATCTGCCTTATCTGTGAGATTGCTGCTTGGGCAAAGGATCAGGGCAAGACCCTGTATGACCTGCTGATGGACATCTATCTTGAGTTTGGCTTCTCAAAGGAGCATACAATCAATGTGGTACGCCCTGGTAAGAGCGGTGCTGACGAGATCAAGGCCATGATGGAGAACTTCCGTTCAAATCCTCCAAAGAGTCTGGCTGGTGAGCAGGTTGTGCTGATCCGTGACTTCAAGACCCTGAAGCAGACCGATGCCCAGGGCAATGTTACAGACCTTGACATGCCTGAGACGTCGAACGTGCTCCAGTACTTCACCGCAAACGGTGACAAGGTGTCTGTACGTCCTTCAGGAACAGAGCCTAAGATCAAGTTCTACATGGAGGCCAAGGATGTAATGACAGACCGTAGCCAGTATCAGGATCTTCAGGCTAAGACCCAGAAGAAGATTGAGCGCATGGCAGCAGATATGGGCCTATGAGAATAACTGGAAGATTTCTGGCCTGTGCAGCTGTGGCTCTGTTCACGGCATGCACAGGAAAGGATATACATTTCAGGATAGTAGAGACAAGTGACGTCCATGGAAACCTCTTTTCCATGGACTTCATGTCTTCTGACACTCCTGAGAGGCCGGGCGGACTGGCGCGTGTTTCAACGTTCCTGAACGAGCAGCGCAAGGAGTATGGCAAGAATCTGCTGTATGTGGACAACGGTGACCTGCTCAAGGGCGACATCTCTGTCTATTATGACCGTACGGCTGACTATGATTCAATCTCAACACCGGCTGCAGTCCTGAACTATCTGGGCTGCGTGGCTGGAAATGCCGGCAACAATGACATTGGAACCGGATTCGGCAGTCTTGACAAGTATCTCATTTCTGTGAACTATCCTGTCTTGTCCTCAAACCTGGTGTTTGACAACGATGCCGATGCATCGGTCTTCCCGAAATATACGCTGGTAGAGCGAAAGGGTGTCAGGATAGCATTCGTAGGACTTATCACTACGGACCTGCTGAAAACCCATGCGCACTCAAATTATGAGGGACTGGCGGTAGAGGATATCTGTACCAATGCTGCAAGGGTGATTGCAAGACTGCGTGCAGAAGAGAATCCCGATGCCGTGATTGCGCTGGTGCATTCCGGTCTTGACGACTGCATGACTCTGGCCACAAGGGTTGACGGCATTGATGCCATCCTGTTCGGCCACGACCATGAACCTTATTGCGATGCCGTGGTAAACGCAGGCGGAGACAGTATCTGGCTGGTCAATCCAGGAAGCGATGCCCTGCAGGTGGCTTGTCTGGACCTTGATGTCAGTGGAAAGGCCGGTTCACGCAGTCTCTCTATCCGGGCATCGGTCCAGGATGTCAGCGGAATGCCGGTTGACCGCAAGCTTTTGAACCGTTTTTCAGAAAAGATTGCCGGAGTTGTGCATTATACTGATTCTGTGATCGGTATCCTTGGACAGAGGCTTGAGGTCTCAGAGGAGCCGGTTCCAGACTCAATGTCGGACTTTATTCATACCATAATGAGGTCTGCTGTATCTGCGCAGATTACCCTGGCTCAGCCACAGATAACACATGGCGTCTATGAGGCTGGGGAATTGACTTTGCGTGACCTGTACCGCATGTTTCCAAGAGAGAATACCGTATCGATGGTCATGCTGTATGGCAATGAGATAAAGGCTCTGCTCGAGTACTCTGCCCAGAAGATACTGGACGGTGAGAAGGAGGGGTTCTTCACGGCACAGGGCGTTGACTATACTATGGATATGTCAGCTCCTTATGGCGGCAGGGTCTCATTCACGTCGGATGTTGCCGGGAAACCGTTTGACGAGGAGAAGCTCTACAGGGTTGCAATTGACTCTTACTTTGCCGCCGGTGGTGGCGGTGTTCTGACTGACGTTGCAGGAATTACGCCTAGCAAGTTGCCGGAACGTGAGGCAATAGCCACGAACGCTGATATCAGGTTCTATGCCATTACCCGCTTTGCCCTGGCTACGGACACAAAAACGACTGTCGTGCCGGAAAGAAAGAGTACATGGAGGGTCAATTATGCATATTTAGAGAAAAAATAGCGGACTATCGTTCCTTTTTGTATAAATTCGCAGAATTAATTAGAAACCAAAATACAGAACAGATATGAAGAGAACAGGTTTTTACTCTTTGGTGCTGATGGGTGCTGCCCTCACACTTGTTGGTTGCAAGTCATCGCAGAATACTTACAAGCAGGCTTATGAGAAGGCTGTTGAGGCTGATGTTGCCTCAAATACAGTTGCTGTAACTCCTGTACAGACAGTACCTACAGATGATTCAAATGTAACAGTACGTGAAGAGAAAGTTACTGTAGTGTCAGGCAACGCTGCCCTGAAGGATTACAGCGTTGTATGCGGCAGTTTCTCACTGAAGACAAATGCAGATGCCCTGCGCCAGAGACTTGCTGGTGACGGTTTCCCTGCAATCGTCGTAGTGAATGAGGCCGGCAAGACCTACCGTGTAATATGCAACAGTTTTGATACAAAGGCAGAGGCTGCTGCTGCAAGAGCAAGTTTCAAGGCAAAGTATCCTGACAATCAGGATTTCCAGCAGGCCTGGATCCTTTACAAGAAGTAATGTCTGTCCAATTGTACAGACAAGGAGTGTCCCATGGCCCGGAAAAGGGGTATGGGACATTTGTCATGTAAAAGCAGAATGTACTGATGGGAAGAATTCTGGCAATTGATTACGGAACCAAGAGGACAGGAATTGCTGTCACTGATATCCTGCGGATTATTCCCGGGGGATTGACCACGGTTGCCACCGCTCAGATTTTTGAGTTTCTGGATGGCTACTTCAGCAAGGAGCCGGTTGACATCATAGTGGTTGGCCTTCCTAAGAATATGGATAACAGGGAGTCCGAAAGCATGAAATACATCAAGCCTTTTGTGGCAAAGCTCAAGGCCAGGTATCCGGAAAAGGAGGTGCAGATGTATGACGAACGCTTCACTTCCGTACTTGCGCAGCGCTCCATACTCGATGCAGGCATCGGCCGTAAGGAACGCAGGAACAACAAGGGATTGGTTGATGAGATAAGTGCTACAATCATCCTTCAGTCATATATGGAATCAAAAAGATAAACAAGAATGATACTACCTATTTATATATATGGACAGCCTGTCCTGAAGAAAGAGTCAGAAGAGATTGATGAGACATATCCGGAACTGCCGGAACTTATCAAGAACATGTATGAGACCCTGAGGAACTCTGAGGGCGTAGGCCTTGCAGCTCCACAGGTGGGTCTGCCAATCCGTCTGGTCGTTGTTGACCTGGACGTGATATCTGATGAGCAGCCTGAATTCAAGGGCTACCTGAAGACTTACATCAATCCTTACATTGAGGATACTGACGGCGAGCTGGTTCCTTATGAGGAGGGCTGTCTGAGCTTTCCTGGCATTCATGAGAAGGTGATGCGTCCTGAGCGCGTACGTGTTTCTTGGCTTGATGAGAATTTCCAGGAGCACGATGAGTGGTTTGACGGATTCCCTGCCCGTGTCATGCAGCATGAGATAGACCATCTTGATGGAAAGTGTTTCATTGACAGGATGTCTGCATTGCGTCGCCAGATGAACAAGAGCAAGCTCGGTGCCCTGCAGCAGGGAAGGTTCAACTGCGATTACAAGGTAAAGGTCGCTAAAAAATGAAAGGCTGACAGATGAACCTGAGGAAAGTCTCAATGTCATTGATGCTGGCACTTGCCGGCATTCTCCCTGCCATTGCTCAGATCAATACTGACAGGGTCATGACGATTGGGCGCAATGCTCTCTATTTTGAGGATTATGTCCTCTCAATACAGTATTTCAATCAGGTTATTTCTGCAAAGCCGTATCTGAGTGATCCATATTTCTTCAGAGGTGTAGCCAAGCTGTACCTTGAGGATTATGCGGGTGCAGAGGCAGACTGCAGTGCAGCCATCTCTCTGAACCCGTTTGTTGTTGACAGCTATCAGGTCAGGGGCCTTGCCCGAATAAACCAAGGCAAGTTCCAGGAGGCCATTGACGATTATCATACGGCTCTCAGGTGGGACCCTGAGAATCAGTCGATGCGTCACAACCTGATTCTATGCTACATCCGTCAGGACAGTCTGCAGGATGCGATGCTTGCGGCGGACTCTCTGCTGATGATGTTCCCGAAATATACTCCGGCCATGTCCATGAAGGCGCATCTGCTCTTTGAAGAGGGTGACACGCTGGGCTCGGTAAGCCTTTTGGACAAGGCTATTGAAATTGACCGGTATGACGCATCGCTTTATCAGGACCGCGCGCTGATTTTCCTGAAACAGAAGGACTACCAGAGGGGTGAGCAGGATCTGGACCAGGCCATTCATCTGGAGCCGGACCGTTCTTCCAATTACATAAACCGCGCTCTGGCAAGGTATAACCGCAATGACCTGCGCGGAGCCATGTCTGACTATGACCTGGCAATTGAACTCTCTCCTCATGATGCCATGGGCCATTACAACCGAGGTATCCTGAGGGTTGAGGTGGGCGATGACAACCGCGCCATTGAGGATTTTGATGCCGTGCTTGAGGTTGAGCCGGACAACATGATGGCGGTGTTCAACCGTGCCCTGCTGCGTGACAGGACAGGTGACCTGTCGGGCGCCGTGCAGGATTATACTACGGTGCTTGCTGAATATCCAAAATTCATACAGGGCTACGAGCTTCGTTCTGAGGCCCGCTACAAACTGGGTGACAAGGCTGGGGCAGAGGCTGACCAGATGGTCGTGATACGTGACAGGACGGAGCGCTTCAATGCCGCATCGGGCTACTCCAGCAGGAAGGAAGAGGAAGAAGCAGATGAGGGCAAGACCCGTAAGGCATCGGACAAGAATGTGCGGAACTACAGGAAACTGGTGGTGTCGGATACTGACGAGAGTGCCACAACCTTTACCAGCGAGTATCGTGGCAAGGTTCAGAACCGGAATGTGGACATTCAGTACCTGCCATACTATCAGCTGACGTTCTTTGACAATTCAAAGCCGTCAGAGGTGGATCGCAATGTCCATTTCAGCGCTGTGCTTGACCTGCTCAATTCCCGGGGAATCCTGCCGTTCCGTCTTCAGATGACAAGCCACGACATCTCACTGACGGAAAAACAGATACAGACCCTGTTTGAGGATGTTGACCGCCAGACCATAAGGATTTCCGAGAATCCTGATATACCGGCATACTCATTTGCCCGTGCCATGGATTACTACATGCTTCAGGATTTTGACAATGCGGAACGTGACCTGTCTGCCGCAATTGTGTCGGGCGAGGGACTCTGGTGCGCCTATTTCTGCCGCGCCGTGGTACGCCTCAGGATGATGCAGATGCGTAAGGCAGAGAAGCAGATGAGTCTGCAGTCGGGCATGAATGACAAGACAGATAACGGCTCCGGCATAGAGTATCAGCTGATGCTGAATGACCTGTCAAAGGTAATTGACATGGAACCGGATTTTGCGTATGCGTATTACAACAGGGCCTGCATTGAGGCTGATATGACTGATTATCCTGCCGCTCTTGCCGATTTTGAGATGGCGCTTGAGCTGACTGACAACAAATTGGCCGATGCATGGTTCAACCGTGGAATAACCCTGATTTTCCTGGGCAGGATAGATGAAGGCCTGGAAAATCTGAGCCGTGCCGGTGAAATGGGAATATTCCAGTCCTATAATATCATGAAAAGGTTTCAAGCCCAATGACATTATGGAAATAAATTGATACTTTTGCACTTCATTAGGAAAATTAAAACACGACTATATGATAAAGATAACCTTTCCAGACGGTTCTGAGCGCCAGTATGAGGATGGCGTTACAGGACTTGCCGTGGCTGAAAGCATCAGCCAGCGTCTGGCACAGGACGTAATTGCCTGCTCAGTTGACGGTGAGACCGTAGAACTTAACCGCCCAATCACTCATGATGCCCAGATCAAACTGTTCAAGTGGGATGATGATGAGGGTAAGCACTCTTTCTGGCATACTTCTGCCCATCTGCTTGCTGAGGCTCTCCAGGAGCTCTATCCTGGCATCCAGTTCGGTTTCGGTCCTGCCATTGAGAACGGATTCTTCTATGATGTGATGCTTCCTGACGGTGGCCAGATCAAGGAGGGTGACTTCAAGGCAATTGAGGACAAGATGCTTGAGCTTGCCCGCAAGAATGAGCCGCTTGTACGTAAGGAGGTAAGCAAGGCAGACTGTCTTGCTCAGTTCAAGGCTGCCGGCCAGACATACAAGTGCGAGCATATTGAAGAGGATCTTGAGGACGGAACAATCACGACCTATACCCAGGGCGCATTCACGGACCTGTGCCGTGGCCCACACCTTGTAAGCACTGGCGTTATCAAGGCTGTCAAGCTGATGAGCGTTGCAGGTGCATTCTGGCGTGGCGATGCTACAGAGGACCAGATGCAGCGTATCTACGGTGTGTCCTATCCAAAGAAGAAACTCCTTGACGAGTATCTGGTGATGCTTGAGGAGGCTAAGAAGCGTGACCACCGT
>JAKSIY010000060.1 GCA_024398535.1 Bacteroidaceae bacterium | reverse complement strand
CACCGGTTACTATCATCTTGGTGTTCCAGCCCATTCGGGTAAGGAACATCTTTATCTGCTGAGGAGTGGTATTCTGGGCCTCATCAAGTATTACCACTGCATCGTTCAAGGTTCTACCTCTCATGAAAGCAAGTGGGGCTATCTGTATGATGTTCAGCTCCATATACTCTTTCAACTTTGCTGTTGGTATCATGTCCTGAAGGGCATCGTACAGTGGCTGCAGGAATGGGTCTATCTTCTCTCGCATGTCGCCTGGAAGGAAGCCAAGTTTCTCTCCGGCTTCAACTGCGGGACGACAGAGAACAAGCCTTTTGACCTCTTTGTTCTTCAGTGCCCTCACGGCAAGTGCAATTGCGGTATAGGTCTTTCCGGAACCTGCTGGACCTATGGCAAACAGCATGTCGTTGTCTGCCCAGTCCTCAACCAGTCTGGCCTGATTCTCAGTCCGTGGCATAATAGGGCGTCCGGTCACTCCAAACACAATGACGTTGTCCTGCTTTGCTCCGGATGGATTCTGACCGTTCACGATGTCAATTATCACATCCTCCTTGAGTGAATTGAACTCGATGCAGTATTTCTCAAGTTTTCTGACAACCTCTTCAAACCTTGCTGTTTCTGCGTCGTCTCCCATAATGCGCATGACATTGCCGCGCGCAACTATCCTCAACTTCGGGAACATTGCCTTAAGAAGCTGAAGATTAGCGTTGTTGACCCCGTAAAATGCTGCGGGATCCGCGTCGTCAAGAACAAGATGCTTTTCTATCATAAACGCAAAAATACGCAATAAACCATAATGGGGGGTATGCATCGGGTCAGAAGTTATCAACATTGAGTGTTTTATAGGTACGCGCGAATCAAATTGAATAATATTATTTATTTTTGCACTATTATGAAGAATATGAAAGGAAAACTTTTGACATTAGTCCTGTTCCTGGCTTTAATGCTGACTGCATGCGGCAAGGATGAGGTCTCTTCTCTTGTCGTAGAAAACAAGTCGGAAGAGACAGTCTTGAATGGTACATCGGAATTGGTGTATGGCTCAGAGCAGATTGATCCTGCAGACTGGGAGAAAGCCAAGGATGCGCTGAAGAACATGGGTATTGGCTGGAATCTTGGCAATACTCTTGAGACCGTAGCCGATGCAGGCGGTTGGTTCTGGAGGAATCATCCGTATCCAAAACCATCGGATTTTGAGACCTATTGGGGTAATCCTGTTACCAAGCCGATTGTTATGGAGCGTTTCCATGAGGCAGGATTCGGTTTTATCCGTGTGCCGGTTTCATGGGCAGAGAAGATGGATGGTAACATGAATATCAGCAAGGCCTGGATGGACAGAGTCCAGGAGGTTGTTGATTATGTGCTGGCCAACGATATGTACTGCATCCTGAACGTTCATCACGATACTGGTGCCGGTGCATGGCTTAAGGCCGATGCAGAGCATTATGATGAGATGAGCAAGAAGTTCATTGCTATCTGGACACAGGTTGCAGAAAGATTCAAGGATTATGATTACCATCTGATTTTTGAAGGTTTCAATGAGATTCTTGACAAGAACGATGACTGGAACGCAAACAAGACCACAGCGGCAGACCTTGAGGCAGTCAACAGGCTGAATCAGGATTTTGTAAACACAATCCGTGCCAGCAAGTCACCGAACAACAAGAACAGGAATCTTGTATGCAATACCTATGCTGCCGGTCATTCGGACAATATCCTTAAGGCATTCAAGATGCCGACAGACTCTGTATGTACAGGAAGGCTCATGGCAGAGATACATATGTACTCTCCATACAACTTTGCGCTGAATGAGGAGAAAGTTGACGGCAAGGCTCCTGATACCTATAAGTACAATTTGTTCCTTGATGAATACAAGCAGCAGATTATTTCAGAGATGCAGGCTCTGAAGAACAGGTTCACCACAAAGCTCAAGGTTCCTCTGATCATCGGAGAGTGGGGCGCAACCAAGAAGAATAATCTTGAGGAACGCTGCAAGCATGCTCAGGTGATGGTATATTATTCCGCATTCTATGGATTTGCCTGCTGCCAGTGGATGGGTATGATGACCGGTAATGACCGTACTACGGGAACCTGGACTGAACCTGAACTCCGTGACATCATCATCAACACCTATAGGGAAAGGACCTCTGTAGATGCAATTCATGAAGATTGATAAACAAACATATTAATAACAAACACTAAAAAATTAAGGAAATGAGAAAAGCATTGGTAATTCTTCTTTCTGCATCCATGCTTCTGTCTGGATGCAAGTCTATGTCAAATCTGGCTGAAGGTCTTCTGATTGGTGGCGGTGCTGGCGCTGCAGTTGGTGCAGGTGCAGGTGCCCTGATCGGTGGCGATGCCAAGAGTGCAGCAATCGGTGCTGCTGTAGGTACTGCAGTAGGTACAACCGTTGGTGCCCTGATCGGCAAGAAGATGGATAAGAAGGCTGAGGAGCTTGCTGCTCTTGAGGAGGCAAAGATTGATACTCTGACAGACGTTAACGGTCTGAAGGCTATCAAGGTTACTTTCAACAGCGGAATCCTTTTCAAGACAAACAGTGCTAACCTGAGCAAGGAGTCACAGACTGATCTTGCTGAGTTTGCAAAGATCATGTCTGACCTTCCTGATACAGACATCACAATCTTTGGTCATACAGACAACACAGGTACTGCTGCAGTAAACGAGAAGCTTTCTGCTCAGCGTGCTACTTCTGTTGCTGATTATCTGAAGACCTGTGGTATTGCTGAGGGTCGTATGACAACTGAGGGCAAGTCTTTCAACGAGCCAGTTGCAAGCAACGACACAGCAGAGGGTCGTCAGCAGAACCGTCGTGTTGAGATCTACATCTCAGCAAACGAGCAGATGATCAAGAATGCAGAGGCTGGTAAGCTCAACTAATTATATCTTACCGCAATAAAAGATGGCCGTCAGTCAATTCTGGCGGCCATTTCTTCTTAATACGATTGACAGTGTTGCTGCAATGCCCACTGCTACCGGATAGTACAGATAAGGTATGATTGCGGTGGCAGGCAGTCCGCTGAGTCCTGATGCCATGAGCAACTGGGCTCCGTATGGTATCAGACCCTGAACCATGCAGGAGAATGTGTCCATCAGGCTGGCGCCTCTCTTGGGATCAATGCCAAACTTGTCTGCAATGTTCCTTGATATGCCTCCTGTGGTAATTATTGCTATGGTATTGTTTGCCGTACAAAGATTGGCCAGTGATGTCAGGGCTGCTATGCAGAGCTCTGCGCCCCTTTTCCCGTTGGCTCGCCTGGTCAGCACCTCCATGATGATGTCAAGTCCCTGGTTGTACCTTATGAGAGACAGCATTCCGCCTGCCAGCAGTGTGACTACAATCAGGTCTCCCATTCCGGCAATACCGGAACCTATGGCTCCAAGCCATGAGAACCAGTCAAGCCCGTTCATGAAGCCTACAGCCGCATTGATTACGATGCCTGTTGCAAGTACAGCTATGACGTTCATTCCAGAGATGGCAAGAACTATAACAGATATGTATGGGACAAGCTTTGCCCATTCAATTGCATCGGCATCGGTTGTGATGTCGGTTCTGATTCCCTGAATGACGTATATGACGGTGACAGCAAGTACAGCTGGCGCAACAATCTTCAGGTTTGCCTTGAATTTGTCCTTCATGGCGCATCCCATGGCACGTGTTGCGGCTATGGTCGTGTCAGAAATGAATGACAGGTTATCGCCAAAGAAGGCTCCTCCTACAATTATTGCGGTCATGTGTCCCGCTCCAATGCCGGTTTCCGCTGCAATTCCGTTTGCAATCGGTACCAATGCGACTATGGTTCCTACGCTGGTTCCTATTGCCATTGATACAAAACATGATGTCAGGAAGAAACCTGCCAGCAGAGCCTTTCCGGGGATTATGCTCAATGTGAAGTTTACCGTAGCCTCAACAGAGCCGATCTCTTTTGCTGTCCCTGCAAATGCTCCGGCCATGATGAATATCCAGACCATCAGCAGCAGGTTGCGGTCTGCTGCTCCGTCTGAGAATATCCGGATTCTCTCTTCCATGCTGCCCTTTGTGGTGATTATGGCGTAGGCAGATGCTATCAGGAATGCCGATGCCACCGGTACCTTATAGAAGTCTTTTGCTACTATTGAAGAGATCAGATATACTGCCAGAAAAACCACAATGGGGCTGATAGCCATCAGTCCCTTTCCAAGATTCCTTTTCTGTGTTGACATAGTGTTCTATTCTGTTTTGTTTCCAGGATCATGCCTGTCTATCCATTTCCAGAGCATGTACATGAGCCATCCCCAGATGAGGAAGAGCAGAATGAAGACCCATCTTGGAATGGAAGTATGGTATGCATCGTCTGCCGTGTATCTGTCAAACCCGGGTATGTCTGCATAGTAATATGCTCCAGCCCCAAAGTCCAGACTGTCAGACAGACCAAGTCCATGTGCCATGATATGTATGGCAAGAATAAAAGTGATGACAACCACAATGGCTGTCATCACTTTGTATATTAGTTTCTTACCGGACATCAGTCAAGTGTTGGAACAGGGAAGATTGTGCCTGACAGAAGGAGCCATACGGCAAACATTGTCAGTACAATGTTGAAGATCTGACCTACAAGGTAGAGCCACAGAACCTTGCCTCCCTGCATCTGCTTGGCTATCTCACGGAAGTTTGTGTCAAGGCCGATGCTTGTGAATGCAAGTACGAATGCCCAGTTCTTGTACTGGTCAAGAACCTTGTTGATTGCGCTTACCTGATCAGCACCGCAGAGTGGCTGGATAACGAATGAGGCAAGCAGTGATGCAACAAAGAAGCCAATGATGAACTTAGGGAATCTTACCCAGATCTCAGAAATGCCTACTGTTCTGTCGCCTGTCTTCTCAACGCTTGTTGCAAAGAAGATTGCAACAGCAAATGCAATGAAGCCAATCAGGATGTTCTGGATAGACTTGACCAGGACAGCAGCGGTCTGAGCCTCACCGCCAAGTGCGGTACCTGCTACAACTACGGCGCCGGTGCTGTCAACTGTACCACCGATGAGTGAACCACCCATGATAGGAGACATTCCGATAGCCTTGATTATGACAGGCTCAAACACCATCATGAGGATGGTGAAGATGATAGAGATTGATACTGCAAGTGAAAGGTCTGTCTTCTTTGCCTTTGATGCTGCACCGACTGCAATGGCAGCGCTGGTTCCGCAGACGCTGGTGGCGGTTGCAAGAGTGATTACCAATGGCTTGTTGTCCATCTTCAGGATTCTGGTTCCAAAATACCACATGAAGATTATTACTACCGGAGTAACAATCCAGGCGATGCCCAGACCGTAAAGACCGAACTTTGCAATGTTTGAGAACAGTACTGAGAATCCCATGATGACCAGACCGGTCTTGATGTAGAATTCTGTCTTGATGGCTGGCTTGAGCCACTCAGGAACGCCTATTGTATTTGAGATGATCAGACCTACAAGGAGTGCCCAGAATGCCCACTCAAGATAACGGTTCAGGGTGAACTCTGCACTGATGATTCTTACTACTACTGCAATAAGGAACAGCACGATGAATGCAGGGATGTACTTTGAAGCCTTGATGCCCTGAAGGTGTGAGCCAACTGTGAAGAGAATACCAAGAACCAGTGAAGTAAGCAGGAACTTGAGTCCGTTGGCACCATTGAACTGAGCCAGAAGAGACTTTGGCTCCTCTACGCTTTCCCACAGATGCCATGTCGAGAACTTGAGGGCTGAGAAATCAAATGCTCCTGTAAGTACAGAAACTATTCCTACAAGTATGATGATGGCACCAATCCAGGTTGCCAGCCAATCCTCTTTTGTCCAAAGATTTGAAATGTTGCTGTTTTTCATACAGTATGTATTAATAGATTATTGTTGTAAGGAAGTTGATACCGTTTGTTGAGCTCTTCTTGCCCAGATTGTCAGTGTTCTGCTGCAGTGTGTAGTTGAGCTGAAGGCGAAGGTTCTTTACTGGGTAGTAGTTAGCAGCTACTGTTACGGCATCGACCTTTGCATCGGCCTTTGTGTTTATTGTGTAGTAGTCATAACGTACACCGAAGTTCAGGTCAGAGTTTACCTTGTAGCCGCCCTGTGCGTATGCACCATTCTGCTTGGTTCCATTTGCATAGCCCCACATGTACTCAGCACGTGCAAAGATGTTCTTTGAGTCATAGTTTGCGCCGAAACCGGTGCGTGAGAAGTGGTCTACATCATAAACGACCTTGCCGCCAGTGTGCTCATGTCCACCGAGTCTTGACAGGAAGTAGCCACTCAGTGTCAGTTCCTTCAAAGGATTTACCATTACGCGGCCAATCAGGTCCTTACCCTTGTTGACGTCACTCTTGTTGATGCCGTTTCCGTTGAAGAAGCCTGCCTGATATGAAATAAGGCTGTAGCCGTCCTGTGGCAGGAACTTACCGAACAGCTGGATACCAAGGTCACGACCGGTGCAGCCGTTTGCCATGGCAAGGTTGCGTGTTGCTATTGAGTAATCAATGAATTCAAGCTTTACTGGGGCGTATTCAGAGTTCTCAAATGCCAGTGGGGTCTTTGCCTGACCGAACTGGATGCCGATGTGCTCGTTGAAAGCGTACTTTACCCAAAGGTCAATGAGTTTTGGAGTGCCGGCAAAATCAACCTGCAGCTTGTAATCAACCTTCCTTGGACTTTCATTGAGGAGATTGCCTGAGAGAGACATTCTGGCTCTTTTGATATAGAAGGTGTTGTCGTTTGCGTCGTTGTCGTCAATAGAGTATCCCGACTGAAGGAATCCTGATACCTTGACATTCTCCTGTGCATTTGCAGAAAAGCCTGTAAGAAGGGCTGCTGCAATGCAGATAGCTTTAAGGTGTTTCATACTTTTTGTTTATTTTATTTAAAAACTGACGCAAAAATATGCATCCGGTGGTGATTGGCAAAATTTACGACATTCAAACTTCATATTTTTGCCAGTTTGAGTATGAAAATGGTATTTTTGTTTGGCAAATGCTTGCCTGGTAGAATAAAATTCTGTTTCTGTCAAAGAAATCTTATCTGCAGAATTGTTCTGGTGGCAGAAGTCAGGCGGTATCGGTCATCAATTCTCTGGCCGGCAACCCAGACTATTCCGGAACTGTTGCAGATTACTATCTGGTCCTGTTTCTGAAAGAGAGAGTATTTCCTGTCAGTCATATAGTCGGACAATGTCTGCTGGCCTTTCATTCCAAATGGCATGAAACTGTCTCCCGGCTGGACCTGACGGATCACAAGAGTGTTGCCGGTAAGGTCTGCATCGAGCATGGCGATGCTGCTGTCACGTTTTATTTCTGTTCCGGAAGGGTGCAGGCTGAATTCCAGACTTCTGCCGTCAGTAAGGGTCACGGTCTGAGGGGTGCAGGCTGACTGGACTGTAATGCAGACTGGATCAAATGGCTTGCGGATTTCACGTGCCAGAAGTCTGTTCCTGTCAACGGTAAGGATATGTGTTGCTGATAAGAACTGTTTTCCGGGTGTTCCTTTTGATGCGTCAAGCATGTCGTGAATCTGCTGATCGTTGAATCCAAAAGGGCTGAGAATCTCAAAGGCAATGGTTTCATGTGCCGGCTCATTGAAGAGTGCTGCAGTGTCTATGGCAAGAATCCCCTGGTCCTCAGTCAGAATCCTGTGCTTTGCCTGGGTGACAGCAATATTATATAAGGTGTATGCCTGCCTGAGGTTCTCTGCTGTCTGAATGAGCGATTTCTCCACGCTTGGATTGATCTCTTTCAGCAGAGGAATGACATTGTGCCTGATTCTGTTGCGTCTGTATTCCGTCAGAAGGTTTGTGCTGTCTGTGACGAAATCCTGTCCCAGCTCTTCCAGATAAGATTCAATGTCGGCTCTTGAGACTCCGAGCAACGGTCTGGCAATGTTTCCGTTAAGCGGCCTGATGCCCCCAAGTCCACGGATTCCGGTACCACGGATCAGGTTCAGAAGCATGGTCTCAACCGAGTCATCCCTGTGGTGAGCAACAGCGATGCGTTCTGCGTTGTTTTCCTGACGTAGTCTCTCAAAAAGAGAATAACGCAGTTCGCGTGCTGCCATCTCAATGGATATTCCATGTGCCCGGGCATATTCTTCTGTCTCAAAATCCTCAACATGGAGTGGGACGGAAAGAGTGGCGCACAGGTTGCGGACAAATTTTTCATCACGCATGCTCTCTTCTCCGCGCAGATGAAAGTTGCAGTGTACAGCAAGGCATGAGTATCCTTCATGAAGCATCGTCCGTAGAAGAGCAACGCTGTCTGCGCCGCCGCTCAGTGCAATAATCTGAAGCCTCTCTTTTGAAAAGAGGGAATTGCTACTGATGAACTTCCTTACAGAAGAGATGAATCCATTCATGCCATAATGAATAAAAATGGGAGAACCAATGCTGTGATTCTCCCTTCTTTTGAGGTACCTGGCGGATTCGAACCGCCGTAGACGGTTTTGCAGACCGTTACCTAGCCACTCGGTCAAGGTACCATCAGCGCTTTTGCGGTGCAAATGTAGTGTTTTTTGCTGAAATACAAGTTATATCTGCGTTTTTTTTGTCCAGTATTGCTAACTTTGCCACGGATATGAAGAGATTTTACTACATATTAGCCATTTTGGTGGTTTCACTGCTCAGTTCCTGTTCTAAGGATTCTGAAGATAATCCATATACAGATGCCATTGTGGGTACATGGCAGATGTATAAGTTCCAGACAATAGCAAATGGTAAGGTGACGTCATCTGCGCAGGCTTCCGGCACCATGGTGTTCGATGCCAAGGGCAAGATGTACTATGGTGAGGAGTTTTCCTATGAAGTATCAGGCAATACCTTGATAATCAAGAAGGATAACTTGAAAGACAAGGCTCACATAGTCATCCTGAACCAGACGGACCTGATACTTGATTTCAATTACTCTTCAGGCTCTGAGCGTCGCTTCATGAAGAAGGAAGAGTGACAGGCAGCTACTTGCAGTTCTGCTCAATCAGAGTGTCTGCAATAGTGTCACCGTACTGCTTTGCCAGATGAAGCTCCTCACAGGCATCGTCATTCTGTGAGGTTCTCATGTAGGCCACACCAAGCAGCCTGTGGCAGTCAGGATCCTCAGGATATACCTTTATGAGTGACTTCAGAAGCGGAATTGCTTTCTCGTTGTAATTCACGCGTACATACATGCTGGCCAGTTCCAGATAGATTGATGCATCGTCCGGAGCAATGACAGCCGCTTTCTCAATGTCAGCCAGTGCCTGCTCGTACATTCGGCACTTGATTTCCAGCTGTTCGCGGAAGACATAAAAGTCTGCAGTAAGATTCCCGGAACCAAGAATCTCTTCATAGGTGTTGTAGTCAAGGACGGCTTCCTTGTACATGGCATGACGCTCTTCTATGTTTGCCTTCTCAATGACGTAGCTTGATACCTGCTGGGTCAGAGGCTTGCCGTAGAAGTTTATGGCGCTGTCCATGAGTGCCAGGACCATATCAAGGTCATCGCCTATCTGATCCTTGATCATTGCCGTGTAGAAGTAGTTTTCCGGTGATCTAAGGTCTGTGCTGTTCAGCTTTGTATAAGTTTCAAAGCTTGCCTGGTAATTCTTCATGGCAAACTCAATCTTTCCTTTCTGCAGCAGGTATGCCGGCTGTGGATCAAGGGAGTAGGCGGTCTCTGTCTCGGCCAATGCCTTGTCAAGAGTCCATTCTTCTATGCTTGTCCCGATGCCTGCCGAAAGGCTGGAATAGATGAGGTTTCCGTATGAAGCATGGGTTTCTGCCGGCTTTTCTGTCTTTTTCAGTGCAGTCTGAATGTCAGTCAGGGCCTTTCCGAAATTTACGGAATCGTTTATGGCAATTATATGCTGGGCACGGCTCATGTAACCATCAGCGCTGCCTGGGAACTGTTCAATGAAATCCTCAATGATCTGTGAATAGAACTCCGGTTCAGAACCACGCGTCATATATAAATAGGTGATAGCCTGCTCTTCTTCCTCCGGTAACGCTTTCTTCATAGGTAAGCGCTGGTAATCAGCGGAATTCAATGATAATGCTGTGATTTTCAGCGCGTTCAGGAAGTCCGCTCCAATGGCATAGCATGTGGTGTCTGAGATGTCTGACTTCTGGATTACTGCTAGCAGCTTACCCTCCTGGTTCACGACAGGAAGGCCCACAAGCGACGAATCCATTCTGGCAGAGAGGGTATAGTAGGAGTAGCCGTCTTGAATTTGCTGTGACCTGACAAGTGATGTGGCAGTCAGTCTGCCGGCCTTAGCCTTGGTGTAGGGCATGATTGAAACCGGTGACTCGATGCCTGCACGGCCAGAAGCGGCAACCAGGCTTCTGAGCTTCTTGTCTGGGGCAACGGTGAACTTTACGACGTCATACATGCTGTTGGCGCCGGTAATCCTTAGTGCCTGGCGTTCTGTTCCCTGGGCATCGATTGTCTTTGCGCTCGCGGCATTGCGGAACAGGTCATATTCAGATACTACGGTGCCGTCTGTGCCGATGATGACGCCCTGACCCTGGGCGCACTGGTTGCCGTCAGCGTCGTATGTGATAACTGTGCAGACAGCATTGTGATTGGTTTTCAGCCATTTCGGGGCCGATGCAGACAGGCCTCCACACAGCATCAGCGCAAGGCCGGACAGTAAAGAGAATTTTCTCATTGTTCGTTGTTTGCTAGTCTTTGCTTGAGTATCTCATAGATTAGGACTCCGGCTGCAACGGATACGTTGAGCGACTCAATGCGTCCCATGATAGGAATTCTTACCCATTCGTCACACATGGCAAGGTGATCAGTTGGAATACCCTTGTCTTCTGCTCCCATTATCAGGCAGATAGGGCCGGAGTACTCTCCCTTGGTATAGTCCTTGTCTCCCTTCTCTGTTGCTCCGGCAATGCGGAATCCGCAGTTCTTCAGATATCGGAGTGTCTCTGCAATCTGGGGTGTACGGCAGACGGGTAGGGTATGAAGGGCACCCGCGCTGGTCTTGATGGCATCGGCAGTGACGGTTACGCTGTTGTGCTGCGGTATGATGATGGCATCGACACCGGCGCATTCTGCTGTTCTGGCAATTGCACCGAAGTTGCGTACGTCTGTAACTCCGTCAAGCAGTACGAAGAATGGGTTGCGTCCCTGCTCAAAAAGGAAAGGAACCAGATCTTCAACTTTCTGGTAAGCTACCTCTGAAACAAAGGCAACAACGCCCTGGTGGTTCTTGCGTGTTATGCGGTTAAGCCTCTCAATAGGCACTCTCTGTATTGGAATCTGTCTGCCCTTGAGTGTTGCAAACAGTTCTCTGGACAGATCTCCCTGCAGGTCATGCTTGATAAGAAGTCTGTCAATCTCCTTTCCGGCCTCAATGGCCTCAATTACGGCACGTATGCCGAATATCATTCCGTTATCCATCAGTCTTTTAATAATGTACGGGCGTTTTCAATGGCTGCCTTTGTCAATTCTGAACCACTCATCATCTGAGCAATCTCCATGACTCTCTCCTCACCGTCAATGCGCTGGATGTCAGTACGTGTGCCGGATTCGTCGTCCTCTTTCACAACCCTGTAGTGGTTGCCCCCCTGGGCGGCAATCTGCGGCAGGTGGGTGATGGCTATTACCTGGCGCTGGTCTGCGCACATACGGCGCATCAGAAGCGCCATCTGTTCCGCTACAGCTCCGGAAACACCTGTGTCAATTTCGTCAAAAATAATTGTCGGCATTGCAGTTGCTCCTGCAATGAGCGACTTAACTGAGAGCATCACGCGTGCAATCTCACCGCCCGATGCCACCTGGGCAATGTCCTGCATAGGGCTTGTCCTGTTGGCGGAAAACATGAACCTGATGCAGTCCGCACCGGTCCTGTCAAGCTGTTGGCGTGGCTCAATCTCTATTGTGAACCTTACGTTCGGTATGCCAAGCGGAACCAGCATGGCACTGATCTCTTTCTCAATCACTTCTGATGCCTTCTTTCTGGTGGCAGTCAGGGCATTGGCTTTCAGCTGGGCATCGGCCAGCTGTGAAACGCACTCTTTTTCAAGCCGTCTGATATCCTCGTCGTAGGAATCCATCCTGTCCAGCTTTGCCCTGATTTCATTTGTCATGGCTATCAGCTCAGCTATGGAATCCTTCCGGTGCTTCTTTTCCAGTGAGTATATAAGGTCAAGACGTGCAGAAACGGCCTCCAGACGTGCCGGGTCAAAGTTTGTCTGCTCCTCAATGGCCGCAGTTTCTGAGAGTATGTCCTTCAGTTCTATGATGCTGCTCTCTATGCGTGGAACCAGCTGAGCTGCATCGCGGCTGTTGCGCGATGCCTGTTTGAGAGAGGACAGGGCGCTGCGCAACAGGCCCAAAGCACCGCCCTCTTCTGATTCCAGACAGTTCTCTGCCTGATAGAGGCTTCCTTTTATCTCTTCTGCGTGAGACAGGACGTCAAGTTCTGATTCAAGTTCCTCCTGTTCTCCGTCCTTGAGCCTGGCGGAATCAAGTCCTTCAAGCTGGAATGTCAGATATTCCTGGTCTGCCATTGTGCTGGTTGCCTGCTCACGCAACTCCTTGAGCTGCTGCTGCAACTCATTGTACCTGCAGAACGAATCCCGGTATGCGGCAAACTGCCTGTCATTGGCTGCGAGTGTATCTACGACTCCCATCTGGAACTGTTCAGTTCCTAGAACCAGATTCTGGTGCTGGGAATGTATGTCAATCAGCCTAGAGGCAATCTCCTTCATCTGGGCAAGGGTGACCGGCGTGTCGTTTATGAAAGCACGGCTCTTTCCTGTCTGGCTGATTTCCCTTCTCAGAAGGGTCTCCTGCGGGTCGTAGTCCAGGTCATTCTCCTTGAAGAGGGCATCGAGCCCGTATCCTTCTGACTGAAAACTGCATTCTACGGAGCACTTGGACGCGCCTTGACGGATGACCTTTATGTCTGACCTTTGTCCCATGATCAGATTCAGGGCATCAAGAAGAATAGACTTTCCGGCACCGGTCTGGCCGGTCATCACAGAGAATCCGGGACATAGTTCCAGGTCCAGGCTCTCTATCAACACAAAATTCCTGATATGGATTGAACGTAACATTATTTTGATGATTTGATTTGATTCCAGTCTTCAGACAGTGAAGGGTTTATGTCTGACAGCAGTTCTGCTACAGATTCCTTCTCCTTGGCCAGTCCCTTTGAGTAAATGTTCACAAGCTCATCGCGCTTGATCTCTGTGAAAAGGGACGGTAATATTGATGTGCTCTTTGTCTTTTTTGTCTGCTGCAGGAGTTCCAGGCTCTTTGTTATGGTGCCACGTCCGCGTTCGGCATTCTGGACCATGTCATCAAGCCCCTTCCTGTGATAGTCATACTGTAACTGACGGAAAGACTCTAGGCTTCCGTTCAGATAGTCATTTATGATTGAGTAGCGGTTCTGGTTTGAATCAAATGACCTCCAGCCGCTGCCAAGTGACTGTGAATTGTTGCAGATGTTCATTGCGGTCTGCAGGATGTCTGTTCCTCCTTTCAGTGACATTGTGTCAAAGTCCATTCCAATTATCAGGTAACTGTAGAATGCCAGAATGGCTGTCAGGTTACTGCTGATGTTTGTTTCTGTAAATTCAATCCTGTCCTGTTCCGTGTAGTTGAACGAGCAGTTCTCGTCGCGGAAACTGAAAACAGGTGAGTTGTATGAGGAATTATAGACCGGACGGTTGCTCTGTACTGTCAGTTCGCAGTCCATCTTTCCCGAACTCTGGTCATACTCATTTACAACGAAGCTGAAGTAGCAGTTTATGCGCTCGTTGTCAGCAAATCTGTAATTCGTCCAGCTCATGTTGTCCATGAATTCCTGCAGGGCAGTCTCCAAGGACTGGAAAACATCCTTGTCTGTTCCCTGAATCTTTGATGCATTCACGGAAACCGTCGGTTTAAGCTCCTGGGCCGATGCCTGTCTGACCGGTAATACCAGGAGCATCAGCAAGACCAGCACCTTGGCCAGTCTGTCAATGATGTCACGTGCCACTCCCTTCTTTGACTTGAGAGGGAATGCCTGACTACCCTGATGGTCTATGATAGTAACCTTGTTCGTGTCATGTCCAAAGCCGGCGCCGGCATCCTGCAGCGAGTTGAGCACAATGAAATCAAGGTTCTTCTTCTGCAGCTTGCTCTGGGCGTTAGCCTCCTCATCATTGGTCTCAAGCGCAAAACCAACCATCTTCTGGTCCGGTCTCTTGATCTCTCCAAGGCTGGCGGCAATGTCTTTCGTAGGAACGAGCTCAATAGTCATAGGGCCCTTGCGCTTGATTTTCCGGTCTGCTGTAATCTGCGGGGTGAAGTCTGCCACTGCAGCGCAGAGTATTGCTGCGTCTGACTTTGGGAAGTTTTCCATGGCAGCCTCATACATCTCTTGGGCAGAGGTCACGTCTATCCTGTGTATGGCGGGGTTCTCTGTCTTAAGTGATACCGGACCGGCAATCAGGGTGACGTCTGCGCCACGTGCAGCGCACTCCTCTGCAAGGGCAAAACCCATCTTTCCGGTGGAGTCGTTTCCAATAAAGCGTACCGGGTCAATCCGTTCGTGCGTAGGTCCCGCCGTTATCAGCACTTTTTTTTTTGAAAGATCCTGCTGCCTGCTGAAATACTCCTCAAGCACCTGAACAATATTTTCAGGCTCTTCCATGCGTCCCTTTCCTACAAGCTTGCTTGCAAGTTCTCCCTCGGCCGGTTCTATGATTATGTTGCCGATGCCCTGAAGGTACTGAAGGTTGCGCTGGGTGACAGGGTGACGGAACATGTCCAGATCCATTGCCGGAGCAATGAATACCGGTGCCTTCATAGAAAAGTATGTGGTTACCAACATGTTGTCAGCAACTCCACTGGCCATCTTGCCCAGAGTTGATGCGGTGCATGGGGCTACTATCATTGCATCGGCCCACTGACCCAGTGCAACGTGGCTGTGCCACGAACCATCGCGGCCTGAGAAGAATTCGCTTACCACTGGTTTTGAGGTGAGTGCAGAGAGCGTGATCGGGGTGATGAACTCCTTTCCTGCGGGAGTAATCACAACCTGAACCTCGGCACCGCGCTTGACCAGAAGTCTTATCAGGGTGGCAGCCTTGTATGCAGCAATACTTCCTGTTATGCCCAGGACAAAATGCTTTCCGTTGAGTGCTGATTCCATGTGTTATCTTATGTTGTTGCTGAGTTTGATTCTGGTCAGTACCTGCTTTGTGTTCAGGGAGAAATCTCCCTGCATCATCCAGCTGTAATAACCGGGGTCACGCTCCAGGACCTGAATTACCGGCTGCCCTTTGTACTTTCCGAAATTGAAGGTCTCAATGTGATTCTCATTATATATTATGCGTCCTGCAAAGTCCACGTTGTTGTTGAAACTTGAGAATTCTGACAGGAACTGCATGTCGTTCTTGAGTTCCGGGTAGCGGTCCAACTGGGCCATCAGTACCTGGTAGGTGGCACGTGTGTCACCGTCTGCACTGTGGGCATCGTCCAGATTCTTGCCGCAGTAGAACTTGTATGCGGCAGAAAGAGTACGCTGCTCCATCTTGTGGAAGATGACCTGAACGTCAATCAGGCGCTGGCGTGAAAGGTCAATGTCAACACCGACCCTCAGGAATTCCTCTGCCAGGAGCGGTACGTCAAAGCGGTTTGAATTGAAACCGGCAATGTCTGCCCCTTCAAAGGCGTTTGCAATATCCTGTGCCACCTGTCTGAAGGTAGGACAGTCCGCTACGTCCTGGTCAAAGATTCCGTGCACGGCGCTCGATGCCTCAGGAATGTGCATTTCAGGATTGATCCTGAGATTCCTGCACTCCTCATTCCCGTTTGGCCAGACCTTCAGATAGCAGATTTCTACTATCCTGTCGCTTACTATGTTTGTTCCTGTGGTCTCAAGGTCAAAGAAGACCACAGGTTTTGAAAGATTCAGTTTCATCAGTCGTTCAGTACCATTGGCATAAGCAGCATCAGCAGGCTCTCATTCTCTTCCTGCTGGGCTGGAACTACTACACCGGCTCTTGAAGGATCAGCCAGCTGGAATACAATCTCCTGACCAGGTGTGTTGTTCAGGATGTCAATGAGGAATCCGGCCTTGAAGCCGATGCTCATAGGCATTCCCTCATACATGCATGCCAGGGATTCGTTTGCAGAGGTAGAGAAGTCCAGGTCCTGGGTTGAGATCTCAAGCTGTCCCTCCTGGATGCGCAGCTTGACAAGTCCACTGCTTGCCGGTGAGAATACAGAGACACGCTTCAGTGCATTGACCATGGTCTGGCGGTCAATTGTCAGCTTGTGTGGGTTGTTCTGCGGAATCACGGAGTTGTAGTTAGGGTAACGGCCCTCAATGAGGCGGCTTACCATCCTGAAATTGTGAACCGTGATTACGGAAATCCTGTTGTCAAAGCTGATGCCGACTGACTCTGTCTCATTGTCTATGAGCGCCTTGATGAGGGCGGCTGGTCTCTTTGGGAGAATGAACGATGCCTTGCCTTCTGCATGGAAGTCCATGTTCCTGTTGCAGACAAGCTTGTGGCCGTCAGAAGCAACGAATGTGATGCCGTCAGTGTTCATGTCCAGATAGA
>JAKSIY010000006.1 GCA_024398535.1 Bacteroidaceae bacterium | reverse complement strand
AGTCTGGCGCGTTGCCATCACGTCCTGGTGGTCACCGAAGATACACAGTGTGTGCGATGCCAGTGTACGTGCTGAAACGTGGAATACTGTCGGGAGAAGCTCACCGGCAATCTTGTACATGTTTGGGATCATGAGGAGAAGACCCTGGGATGCTGTAAATGTAGTTGTCAGGGCTCCAGCCTGGAGTGATCCGTGAACTGCACCGGCAGCACCACCCTCAGACTGCATCTCCTGAACCATTACGGTCTCACCGAAAAGGTTCTTGCGGCCCTGGGCTGCCCACTCGTCTACGTACTCTGCCATCGTAGATGATGGTGTGATAGGATAGATGGCTGCAACTTCTGAGAACATGTATGCAACATGTGCTGCAGCCTGGTTTCCATCACAGGTAATGAATTTCTTTGCCATAGATTTTTATGTATTTAAAGTCTCAATAATCAATCAATATAGCAGACCGAACAACCACAGCGGGATGACATTGTCATGTCCGCATGCAAGATTGTTGACTGCATAAATGTATTTGCTGTTGTTCCTGAGTCCCGACTCATCGTCAAGGACCTTGAACTGAAGTTCACCGTCAACCAGGAAAGAACCATGCTTCTCTCCCTTATGTACGACATGATCCTTCCACATGGTATTCACGAAGAATGTATCTTCCACATCTTGGGAATCGTTTCTGCGGGGGTATATCGTGTATATCAGGTTTGGATTGTGCATCAGAACACGTGCCGGCTTCTTTGGGAAATCCTCACCCTTGGAATAGACCAGGTTTATCAGTCGGGCATCGGCCAGATACTTGATATAGTTCAGGGCTGTGGAACGCGACAGGTCTATCTCCTTGGCCAGCTGGCTTATGTTTGGAGTTCCTGTCCCGGACACTGACAGCAGATAGAACAGTTTCTTGATCTTTGGAAGATACTTGAGTTCAATCTGCTTGACCAGGAGGATATCCACCTCCATCATCATGTTCATGGTCTTTATCAGGTTCTCTGAATAGTTCCCGTTCTCAAGGAAGAATGGATAGAAGCCATGATGCAGGTAATCCTTGAAGTACAGTGAAGGATCCACCTGATCCAGCACAGACCTTGCAATTTCCTCATGATGTCCCAGGATATGGTGAAGGCGATAGCTTGGAATGGCGATGCCGGACTTGAGGTTCAAGTACTCACGGAAAGAGAATCCCCTGAGGTTGTATGAGGAGACAATTCCATTGAGTTCTGGATTCTCCTCCTTCAGACGCATCACGGAAGAACCCGTGAAGACAATCTTCAGGTTTGGATACAGGTCATGGCATTTCCTCAGCTCCTTGCTCCAGTCTGGATGCTTGAACACCTGGTCAATCAGAAGCACCTTTCCGCCAATCTTATGGAATTCCCCGGCAAACTCTGCAATGCCACGTCCCTGGATATACAGGTTGTTCATGTTGATGTAGAGACATGAACGGTCATGGCCGAATCTCTCCTTGGCATACTGAAGAAGGAATGTTGTCTTGCCGACACCACGCGTTCCCTTGATACCGATCATACGGCTGGACCAATCAATCTCATCCATAAGCTCACGTCTTACGGATGCCTGAAGATGGTCTATCAGATAGTCATGTGTCCGGAAAAAAGATTCCATGCCTTAGGTATTCTATTATAAAGTTCGCGCCCGGTCGCGCACACGCGCAATCGGACGCAAAAGTACTAAATAATGGGCATTCTGCAAAGTGGATTTTGCAAAATCGCCCGTTACTTCTCAGATATTTTTATCTTCCAGCGGGCAAAGATGGCCAGAGTGGCACACATGCACACCATACCGATGCCGTAAGAGAACGGTGCTGGCAGCGAGAATCCTTCAGGAGCGATGCAGATATACGTTGAAGTAACACATGTCATGAAGAGAGCCGGAATCAGGGTCACCCAGTACAGTTTCTTCTCCAGAGTCAGGAAAACCGTTATTGCCCAGAGAGTGAACACGGAAAGAGTCTGGTTGCACCATGAGAAGTAACGCCAGATGATTGCAAAACCGTTAGCGTCAGCTAGGCTATAGACCAGGACGCAGAATGTGACTGCAAACATTGGGACACATATACACAGACGCTTGCGGATTGACTTCTGTTCCATACCAATGAAGTCTGCAACTATCAGACGTGCAGAACGCAGCGCTGTGTCACCGCTGGTAATAGGAGCAGCAATCACTCCAAGGACGGCCAGCACGCCGCCTACAGTTCCGAGCCAGCTCTTTGAGATATTCATCACAATCTGGCCGGTAGCCTCAGAGGTTCCATGCTCAGGGAAATAGGCCGTAGCCGCAGCAGCCCACACAAGGGCAACGATACCCTCGGCCACCATGGCGCCATAGAACACGAAACGGCCGTTGCGTTCATTCTTCACGCATCGCGCCATAAGCGGAGACTGTGTAGCATGGAATCCGCTGATTGCACCGCATGCAATAGAGATGAACATCATCGGGAAGATAGGATTCTTCTCATATTTTGTTCCGAAGCCGTTCCACATTTCAGGAAGATCCGGGCGGTTCACAAAGAGAGCTATCATGATTCCGAATGCCATGAACAGGAGAGCAGCGGCAAAGATTGGATAAACCTTGCCGATGATCTTGTCAACAGGAAACATTGTAGCAATCAGGTAATAGACAAAGATTATGCCTATCCACCAGTACACATTGATTCCCGGAGTCAGACCCGCCAGAAGGTTTGCCGGCTGGGAAACGAACACTGCTCCCACCAGCACCATCAGGATCATTGTAAACAGAATCATGACTTTCTGCATCTTGTCACCCAAATAACGGCCTACAATCTGAGGAAGGCTCTCGCCCCCATTCCTGATTGAGATCATTCCGGAAAGATAGTCATGTACGCTACCCGCAAAGATGGTACCGAGCACAATCCACAGGTACGATGCCGTTCCGAACTTTGCACCCATGATTGCTCCGAAGATAGGGCCCAGTCCCGCAATGTTCAGGAACTGTATCATGAAAGCCTTCCACGTAGGCATCTCCACATAATCGACACCGTCTGCCATGGTCTTGGCAGGAGTCTGCTTATCAGCATCATATCCAAAGAGATTGGCAATGAACCTGCCATAGAACACATATCCCAGCACCAGGACTGTGAGCGCAATTGCAAAAGTTATCATTTCCCTTTTTCCTTATATTCCTTACCGGTAATAGCCTTGTATATCTCACGTGCAATGACCACGCTTCCAGCCTCGTTCGGATGGATGCCGTCAGGGAAATACTCCTTGTGAGGTCTCAGAGGGGTGTTGAGGTCAATGATCTCAAGCTTTTCCTCAGCAGCAACCTCCCTGATATACGGAATCACCCCGTTCACGATGACGCTGTCATTGATATCCCATCTGCCGGACATGGCAGGAGCCGGCAGGCAAAGCAGGATTCTAGGGCTTGTCTCCAACGCCTTGAAGCTCTCAATAAGCGTCTTCAGGTCATCCTTGAACTGGCTGTTATACTGCCAGTTGTACCACTTGCTGTCATTGGTGCCCAGTTTGATGGTCACAATATCCGGATTGAACGCAAGGGCATCGCGGTAAATCTGCTCGTTCATGTACGGATACTCTCCGACATTCATCAGCGTACGTGACGACAGGCCAAAGTTCCTGACGTCATAGGACTCACCCAGAAGGCTGTCAAGCACGCCCGGATAGGCATCGTGCTCACGGTCTCTGATACCATGGCCAAAAGTGATGCTGTCACCCACGCATGCAACCTTCAGAGGCTGCTTTGGCCCACAGGCGGCCAGAATTGCAACCGCCAGAATCAACAGGATTTTCTTCATTTCTCTATTCTTTTTCTGATTTCAAATTTTCACTCAGCCGGACCTTTCCGTCATCCATGAATAACTCTTCCTCATCAAGCATACTCCTGAGGACGGAATTGATTCTTTCCCTTGAATACGGAAGACTGCACAGGCTCAACGAATCCGATGCCCCAGCAGACAGAAGCGCAACTATCCGCCCGCGTATCTGCCTGAACATGCCCGTGCTCATACCCGATTCATGACTGGACTGACATATATCGCACCTCATGCAGGAATCGTGACTCTTTTCTCCGAAATACGCCAGAAGCATCTGGCTGCGGCATCCTGCCTGGCGGGTCACATACTCGGTCATGGCCTGCATACGCTCCTGGAACTCCTTCATTCTGTTCTCATAGGCCTCAGGATCGAACCTGAGCACTTCAGCCTCGACACGGGCCCGTTTCCAGATTATCATAGGGGTTCTTTTTGACGGGACATACAAGACAATGCCCATTCTCTGGAGTCCAATCAGTATCTCATATAGTCTGTGGGCAGTTATTCCTGCTTTCGTGGCTATCAGTTTCTCATCTATGTTCACGTAGTCCGCAAAAAGACCGCTGTACAGTCTGAGGACGATGCGCATGACACTCTCGCTGTCGGAATCCGACTCCCTTAACCGATACAGTTCTTCCTTGGAACTGACAAACTTCAGGCGGGCAGAATAGTCAGCCTCATCGACGTATTCAATGTACCCCATGCGCGTAAGTATGCGCAGCGCATTCTCCACGGGAAGAAGCGGAAGAGAGTACCTCTGACAGAACTGAGACAGGGAGAATTCATAGACACACCCCTGACCGTCACCCATGGCCATCTGATAATAGTAGGCCAGCTTCTCATAAACCATCCTTATGAAATCCTTCTCAGGGAAACTGTCTGTCAATCTTTTTGAGACAATCCTCTTGTCTCCCGGAGAATTCAACAGCACAGCATAGGCAGTCTGCCCGTCACGGCCGCCTCGGCCGGCCTCCTGAAAATAGGCCTCGACCGAATCCGGCATATCTATATGAACCACAAGCCGAACATCAGGCTTGTCAATACCCATTCCGAAAGCATTGGTTGCAACAATGACACGGACTGCCCCATCGGTCCACATCTGCTGGCGCCTGTCCTTCTCTTCGGTTTCAAGTCCGGCATGATAGAATGTCGATGCCACTCCTGCCTGAGTCAGCTCCTCGGCAATCTCCTTGGTGCGTCTGCGGTTCCTGACATAGACTATTGCAGAACCGGGCACCTTGCCGAGTATCCTCAATAGTTCCTCAGTCTTGTTGTCCGTATTCCGCACTATGTACCACAGGTTTGAGCGTTCAAAGCTCATCCTGAAGACATTCTTCTCCCTGAAGCCAAGCTTGTCCTGAATATCATCGACGACCCTGGGCGTTGCAGTTGCAGTAAGCGCCAGGACCGGCACCCCCGGCAGCAGTTCCCTTATCCTGCTAATTTCAAGATACGCAGGACGGAAGTCATAGCCCCATTGTGATATGCAGTGCGATTCATCCACTGCAACCATAGAGACCTTCATCTTTTTCAGTTTTCCCTGAAACAGTTCTGAAGCAAGCCTTTCGGGTGAAACATACAGGAACTTGTATCCGCCGAATATACAGTCTTCAAGCAGAAGTACAACCTCTTCCCTCTTGAGACCGGCATGGATTGCCGCCGCACGTATTCCACGGTTTCTGAGGTTTGCCACCTGATCCTTCATCAGGGCAACCAGAGGTGTAATGACAATGCACATGCCGTCCTGAGCAAGCGCAGGAACCTGAAAGGTAATGCTCTTGCCACCGCCGGTAGGCATCAGGCCCAGGGTATCCTTACCGCTTCCGATGCTGCAGATAATCTCCTCCTGCACGCCTCGGAACGAATCATATCCCCAGTACTGCTTGAGTATTTCACGGTATTCAGCCAGGGTAGCCATCTCTATCTGTCAAGAAATCAGCAGCTGGACTTAATATTGTCTATCTGCAGTATCGGGTGCCCCGGATTGAAGTTATTCTCCTCAAGGGTGTAGCAGATGTCAAACGAACTCTTTGACCTGATCAGTGAGAAATTCCGGCTCTGGCCAAAGGCGATGCCCTTGCAGGTCTTCTTGGTACTGTCTATCATCTCCATCTTTATATGCTCCTGGTCACGTCCCACAACCTTGCTGCCGCCGTAATCATAAACCCTTCTGGTACAGAATATTGGCTTATGGTTTTCTGGGCCGAATGGCTGGAACCTGTTTAGGTCACGATAGAACGTCTCTGTAATATCCTTGAAGGTAAGCTCAGCATCGATATCTATTGAGGCCTCAACCTGATCCGGAAGTATGTTGTCAGCGACATACTCCTCAAAACGGCGCTGAAACTCCTCAACATTCTCAACTTTCATTGAGAGTCCTGCCGCGTAGGTATGGCCGCCAAAGTTCTCAAGAAGATCCTTGCAGCTCTCTATGGCGCTATAGACATCAAAGCCTGCCACCGAGCGTGCAGATCCGGTTGCCACGTCACCGGTCCTGGTAAGCACCACTGCCGGTCTGTAGTAGATTTCCGTCAGGCGCGATGCAACAATTCCGATAACGCCTCTGTTCCATTCCTCGTTATAGAGCACTATCGAGCGCTTTTCTGACAGGTCATTCAGATTATCCACAATCTGGTTTGCCTCGCGGGTCATCTCCTTGTCCTGCTTCTTGCGCTCCTCATTGTATCCGTTGATCCTTCTTGCAATCTCAAGAGCACGTTCAAAGTCAGTCTCAACCATCAGCTCAACTGCCTCCTTGCCGGAATGAAGACGGCCAGACGCATTCAGGCGCGGTCCTATCTTGAAGACTATGTCATTTATGGTCAGCTCCTTCCTGTCATCAAGTTCACACACCTTGATGATTGCCTTGAGTCCAACGCAAGGATTATCGTTAAGCTGCTGCAGGCCGTAATATGCCAGCACGCGGTTCTCGCCCATTATCGGGACAATGTCCGATGCCGTACTTACCGCAACAAGATCCAGAAGCGGGAACATGACGCTTGGAGGCAGACCATTGCTCATGGCAAAGGCCTGCATGAACTTGAATCCGACCCCACATCCGGAAAGGTGTAGGAAAGGATACTCATTGTCACGTCTCTTGGCATTCAGAATTGCTACGGCCGGCGGCAGTTCATCGTCCGGCACATGATGGTCGCAGACAATGAAATCAATACCCTTTTCCTTGGCGTAGGCAATCTCTTCTATGGCCTTGATACCGCAATCCAGTACAATGACCAGGCCGACACCGGTCTCAAATGCATAATCGACACCCTGATGGGACACGCCGTAACCCTCATTGTTCCGGTCAGGAACATAGTAGTCCAGATTGTCGTATCCTTTCTGGTGCTTCAGGAAATTGTAAACCAAAGCCACAGCTGTGGTTCCGTCCACATCGTAATCTCCATAGACCAGAATCCTCTCCCCTCTCTCAATGGCAAGATTAAGGCGGTCCACCGCCGTCTCCATGTCATTCATCAGATATGGATCCAGCAGTTCATGGAGCTGCGGGTTGAAGAAATGTTCAGCCTGCACGGGATCAGTTATCCCTCTCTTTATCAGCAGTTGGCATAGAACCGGACTGATGCCCAGCGAACGGGACAGTTCAAGTGCCCTGTCTTTCAGGTCCTGTGTCGGTGGCTGATAGTTCCATCTGAAATTCATTATATATATCTTTTTTTTCTTTTTTCATGTCAGTGGGGCGCGCTATTATGCACCCGTTTATAAGGTAGGAACACTACCCTTAAGTTTCAAAAAGCAAAAGTAACAATTTTGTTTTTAAAAAGCGGGCCGAAATATCAAAAACAACTTTTTTTAGACTATCTTCGCACTTTGAAATCCGATTGCAAATTTCATGACTGAAAAGACAACAGCAAGCACCACATACATACAGGTACGGAGTTTCCGCACCGAAAAAGGTACAGAAGAGGCATTTGCCGTAATTGGAGCCACAGACAGAAGGATGCCATTCAGCCAGCAGCTGGACGCCATCTGGAGACGCTGCCAGGAATACAGGCAGTCAGTCCCATCACTGTGTCCTGTTTTTGAAAGATGGTTCCTGAGCGACTCGTCCCAGCAGCAGTCTGCAGTGGAAGAGCTACGCAAGGGAGCAGAAAACGCTGTTTCCATTATAGAGCAGCCTCCTCTTGACGGCACAAAAGCCGCTTTGCTTGTCTATCTGCAGTCTGACACGACCACATCAGTTCTCAAGGAAGGACTCTTCAGCGCATCGCACGGTTCCTATCGTCACATCTGGGCATGCAGCAGGAAAGCTGACGGAAAAAGCTCACGGGAACAGGCCAAGGAGCTACTTCTAAGCTACGGAGAACAGATCTCAGAGCATGGCAACACATTGTCAGACAACTGCATCAGGACATGGTTCTTTGTAAACGACATAGACAACAACTATCACGGAGTAGTCACCGCAAGGAATGATGTATTCTCCACACAGGGGCTTACCCGCGACACCCACTTCATAGCCAGCACAGGCATTGGCGGCCGATGCGCGGAACGTGGATGTTCGGTCATGTTTGACGCGTACGCTGTCAACGGCATCGTGCCGGAGCAGATACAGTATCTTCAGGCCCCGGACTACCTGAACCCCACATACGAATACGGAGTCAGCTTTGAACGCGGTACAGCAGTAACCTACGGAGACAGGAAACACGTTTTCATTTCAGGAACCGCCAGCATCGACAACTGCGGAAACATAGTCCACACCGGTGACGTCATAGGCCAGACCGAGCGCATGCTCCAGAACGTACAGGCACTTCTCAGGACGGCAAAGGCCCAGATGAAAGACGTAATGCACGCCATAGTTTACCTGCGCGACATAGCAGATTATCAGGTAGTTTCAGAACTTCTTGAGAACAGGCTACAGGGAATTCCGTATGTAATCACCTATGCACCGGTATGCCGCCCGGGATGGCTTATTGAGATGGAATGCATGGCGATAACCGCAAGCGGCGACAGCAGGTTCCCAGCATTATAATTCAGACACCGTCAAGGCATCAAGACAGAAATAGGCAGGGGTATTCATCACGCCTGTTTCTGTTGAATCTGATGACTGCAGCAGGAATTCAATTGATTTAACCTCGCCAAGCGGGGACAGGTCAACCCGGCGCCACTCCTTCTCAAAATTCAATCCATCAGCAAGCCGGACCTTCACAGAACCGGTTATATACTGGTCGTAGTGACCCGTTATCAGCAGATCCAGATAATCAGAAGCGCCCCAGTCCTTCTTGCAGAAAGAGAACTCACCAAACCCATCGTCACCGTCTCTCATTGCAAGCCAGGCATTTACGGCATTCGTAACGAACACCTCGCAGGCATTATAGCTCTTACCGTTCTGGAAAGTAACGACAGAAGGATGCCCATATCTGCCACCATCAGTACGCACCGTAAAGTAGGTATCACCAGACACGCCTCTGCCCGCGACTGAAGACAGATTGGCATACCCTGGAGTTGAAACATCCTTTGTATGACAATAGGTAAATCCATAGCCGAATCCCCACTCCGAACTGGAATGGGCAAGCAGGAACGGCGGGAATGACAGCTCTTCCTTTGCATAGAAGCCATTGCCGGTGCCATCTGCCCCACCCTCATAATACCCGACGGAATCAGGCAGCAAGCCATTGGCAGAAAGCACAAACATGGCCTTTTCATCGGTATTTTTGCATGCAAGCAGCATAAGACATACCAGCACCGGAATTACTCTTGTCCTCATCTTTCGTCATTTTTGTTCACGCAAAAATATCCATTATATGGTTCAAACGCAAAACATTGGTTAACTTTGTACCAAACATAACACTTATCAGAAATGGATACCATTCTAAAAATTGAGCACGTATCTAAGGCATTCACAGGTCACCAGGCTCTTGATGACGTCTCGCTTGAAATTCCACGCGGCTCAATCTATGGTCTGCTCGGCCCCAATGGCGCCGGCAAGACAACACTTATCAGAATCATAAACAGGATTACAATCCCAGACAACGGAAAAGTATTTCTGGACGGAAAGGAGATTGCCACTGAAGACATCTACCACATAGGTTACATGCCGGAAGAGCGCGGTCTCTACAAGAAAATGAAGGTTGGAGACCAGGCCATGTTCTTTGCCCAGCTCAAGGGAATGAAGAAAGCCGATGCCGAAAAGCGTCTCAAGTGGTGGTTTGAAAGACTTGAAATCTCAGACTGGTGGGACAAGAAAATTGAGGACCTCTCAAAAGGTATGGCCCAGAAGATCCAGTTCATATCAACCGTGGTGCACGAACCTAAGCTGCTTATCTTTGACGAGCCGTTCTCGGGATTTGACCCAATCAACGCCGACCTGCTCAAGCGTGAAATCCTGGGACTGCGTGACCGTGGGGCAACAGTCATCTTCTCTACACACAACATGGCATCGGTAGAGGAAATCTGCGACGACATCACCCTTATCAACAAATCACGGAACATTCTGTCCGGAACGGTTGACGAAATCAGGCGCAAGGCTGGCGGAAACACGTTCCAGGTAGTCTTCAACGGAGACATTGAGGCATTCAACGCCGCAATCCAGGGAATAGGAACCACCATTGACGAACCGGAAGGAATCATTGGAGGATACACCCAGCAGAAGATTCACATTCAGGAAGACAGCAATGTACAGCAGGCGATAGCATCCCTGAACCAGGCATGCAGGCTGCGCTCATTCCAGGAGATAGTACCAAGCATGAATGACATTTTCATACGCGCCGTAAACGGCACACTCTAAAACCGCAGAACTATGGGAAAGACATCTCTTATAATTGCACGCGAGTATCGCGAGCGCACAAAAAAGAAATCCTTCATCATTGCCACTATACTCATGCCTCTGTTCATGATCGGACTGATGGTTGCACCTTCTCTGGTAATGATGCTCGGCAAGACCGACACCAAGCATATCGTCGTTGTTGACGACACACCGGGGCAGATCATCGGCAGCAGGTTGGCATCAAACTCAGAAGTTGAGTTCCAGTTGCTTGACGGAATGACAAAGGAACAGGCCTACCAGGCCTACGACACCAGCGACAAGGCATTCGGAATCCTTTACATAGGCCGCAACATTGAGGAAAACTACAACGACGTTTCACTCGTCACAAACACCTCGGCCTCTGTATCAATTGAAGAGAACATCCGTTCACAGATAGAGCAGACCATCAGGAACCGCAAGATTGAGCAGACAAACATCCCGGGAATCGACTCCATCCTGGCCTCAACCCAGGTTCGTCTGGGATCTCTGCAGACCCTGAAGAACAACGGCTCGGACAACATTGAGTCAATGGAGGAGACTTCGACCGATGCCTCAATGCTCCTTGGACTAGTCATGGGACTTCTCCTTTACATGATACTGATCATTTACGGACAGATGGTCATGACTTCAGTCATTGAGGAAAAGCAGAGTCGCGTCATTGACGTTATGGTCACCTCATGCACCCCATTCGAATTGATGTCAGGTAAGATAATCGGTGTGGCTGCAGTTGCTGCAACCCAGATAGCAATCTGGGCAGTACTTGTCATAGGTGCCAGCAAGTTTCTGCTGCCGGTACTCATGGACAACACAGCCCTTGCTTCAGCAGGAGCAGTGGCCACAGGAATAAACGCAACTCTTGGAAACGTGCTGTTCATGGTAAAACTATTCATCTATCTCCTATTCTATATTATTGGAGGATTCGTCCTGTACTCCTCACTTTTTGCAGCAGTAGGTTCTGCAGTTGACACAGCTCAGGACGCAGGACAGTTCAACACGATAATCATGATGCCTATCATCCTTGCAATCATAGTAATGATGCAGGTATTCAACGATGCCAACTCGCCATTGATTATGTGGTTTTCAATGATTCCTTTCACATCGCCTATCGTAATGATGGCAAGGATTCCGTTTGACATACCTGTATGGCAGCCATTGGTATCACTAGCAATCCTGTACGCCTCAGTAATGATAGCAATATGGCTTGCCGGCAAGGTTTATAGAATAGGAATATTCATGCACGGCAAGAAACCTACATGGAAAGACCTGCTTCTCTGGATCAAAACAAAGTAAGCGGTCAACCACAGATTTCACGTACGGAACGGTCAACCAGTGCCTTATATTTATAGGACCAGGTACGGCCAAGCATCATCAGATAATCTACATCATCATCCATCAGTGAAGACTGGTCTCCTCTGGAGAGATCAGTCTTCACTGCGTTCAGATGGGCAAGACGGCATGCCGCATCAACGAATGTAAACATATCCTGATTCTCAGAAGTCACATAAATATTATTACCGCGTCTGAACCCCTTTACCATAAGACCATACGCCAGATAGCGTACCAATGCTTCATAGTCATCGGCATCAACCTCGGTCATAATGCCATCCACTGGAGCCATCAGGCGGGAATTGCCTACAAGGTTACGCACAAGGACAGACTGGAACTCAACTGCATTCATAGTTACCATAATTTTGTATTTGTTTCTTTCGACTGCAAAGTTAGCATCCGAACACATTGGGAGAAAATAAAAGGGATAGTCGGGACGTTCTAGCGGAACAAACACACATTTAGGGGCAAAATACCGTATTCTGGGGCTAAAATAACATATCACAACATTGGCCCCAGATATTGCAGGGACGAAAAATTAGCGCTATATTTGCCAGGGAACAAGTTCAGACAGATGAAACGAATCAGCGACATCTATTTCAGTGGAGAGATTATACTGAGTTACATAATACTCATGCCTATCTTCACATTTGCTTTTCTGATTAGCTACAGGCCATTTAACATTGACCAGCTAACAGGCATGAGCATAGGACGCATAGCTTTCATGTCCGCCATGATTATGTGCATAGAAGCGGTGACAATCCTGGTCAGCCGCATGATAATGTTGGCATTCAGACACAAGGAAATCAGCATGTACAGATACCTGTTCTGGGAAATAGCAGAAGCTGTGATCTTCCTGATGTTTACAAACCTGTTCATCTGGCTTTTTACTGGACATAGCACCCCATATTTCTCATTGCTGTCCTCTGTTCTTCTGTATGGAGCAGGGATTCTCATCTTCCCCTATTCCATAATCTCACTGGTAGCAGAAAACAGGGCAAAGGCATCGTTACTTACAGAAAAGGATGAGATAATAAGGAATCTTGAATCAGGATTGGAAGAGAACCCGAACAGGACTGTCCACTTCATTGACGAGAAAGGAAACCTTAAGCTGATGGTGACAACGGAATCCATACTCTATATTGAAGGTGCAGACAACTATGTAAAGATCTGTTATCTGCAGAACGACCGCATCACGAACTTCAGTTTGCGCAATACAATGAAAGGCATAGAAGAGATCTGCCAGAAGAACAGCCTGATCAGATGTCATCGCTCTTACTTCATCAACCTGAGGAAAGTCAGGATTATCCAGAAAGAGAGAGAGGGGCTGTTTGCAGAATTGGAACACGCTGAAGCCCAGCGCATTCCAATTTCCAAGACTTATTACAACAAAGTGGTTGAGAGGTTCTCGGCTCTCAGCAATTAATTTTCCCTGGCCAATGAGGGTCTGTACAGTTTAATGTATATCAGAAGAGCCAGGAAATAGTAAACTGCAGTCTGAATCCACATTCCCACATACTCTGTACGGACATCATTCAGCAAAGCACCACAGTTCGTCATCTTGACAAATCCATTGATTCCGAAAGTTGACGGTGCCAGATATCCGATATATTTCCAGAAAGCAGGAATGCTTGAACCCGGCCAGGAAATACCAGACACAAAGAGCATCGGCACAGACATGAATACAAACAAGAGGAAGCACGATTCCCTATCTCTGACAAAGAACGATATTGTTATCGCAAAGAAGATGCAGGACAGGATATACGGAATCGTAAACAGCAACAGATCAGACGTCTTCCACAGCTGCGGCAGGTCAAAGAAGGCAGGCACTGCACAGAGGGTATAGAGCGCAACAACCGCATAGATCAGGAAGTATGCTATGCCTTTGCCGGTCAGCACATGGAACGGATTGCCATATTCACGTTTGTCCAGGACAACCAGTCCTTTCTCCCTGCGCTCACGTTCTGTACCTGCCAGAAGAGCAATTCCAAGCACAAGCGTCTGCTGCAGGATAAGTACCAGGACAGCAGGAATAAGGAAAGAACAGAAACCGTTCTGCGGATTGAACATAGGAATATACTCATATTCAACAGGTTGCTGTGAGACCTGAATTTCACGCTCCGTCTTTCCTGCAAGTCGTACGGCCTTTATGTCCTTGTTCATCTCAAGTGAGACATCAGTACATGCAGAGAGCAGACTTTTGTAATAGAGCATACCTGTCATGTTGTTGAACAGGTTGACAGTTGCCTGACGGCCTTCTGCCAGATCCTGAGAGAATTCAGATGGAATATGAATGATTCCAAACGCCTTGTGAGAGCGCAACATAGCCTTTGCCTCCTCCATGTCTGCACAATAGCTGACAATCTTCAGCTCTGCCGATGCATCAGACATTCTCAGGAACTGGCGGCTCAACGTAGAATGTGACTCGTCAACAGCAACTACAGGAACCTCACGCACTACCTCCTGACTGTACAGATATCCGTAGAGAAGCGGGTAAAGCAAAGGAACGACCAGAAAGAAGACCAGAGCTCCATGGTCGGCAAAGATCATCTTGAGTTCATCTCTGCATATTTCAAAAATAGTCTTGAGTCTATTCATCTGTCAATCTCCTCTGATTATGGTTCATAAACATAGTTTTCCATGGCATACCGGAGTCTTCCCATGAAAAGGAATGGAAGAAACATGAATGCCAGCAGTGCCAGATAATACGGAACAGTTCCACTCAGGGGGAAACCGTTCAGCGCCTGGTCTGAGTATATCAGGAAATAGTATCTCAGGGGGAACAGGCATGACAGGGCTCTTATCGACGCCGGCATCGCAGTAACCGGGAATGAGAATCCACTGATCGGGAATGAGAGCACGCCCCACAGGGTAGCCAGACTGAGACACCATCTGAGGGAAGGAATCAGCTCACATAGGAATACTGCAAATGCCTGCGACGCAAGGACAAGCATGAAACCGGCCACCAGCATCACCGGCATTCCTGAATTATGCGGAAAGCCCATGAACCCATATAGCCATATCTGACAGAACACAATCATCAGGAAGAACAGCAGTGTCTGGGGCAGCAGTTTTCCGGCCACTGCCTTGTACATGTTTCCGGATGCCATTTCCAACCACTCCTTTCCGGTTTCATCCTTAAGTTCTGTATAGATTGAGAATATCGTTACCAGGAAGGCCATCAGCATGAGCACGGCCGGAAGCAGAGTATTACTCAGATACACGGAATAGTTCAGCCAGGGATTGCCCAACGGACGCATATCAACCTTGATTGGCTGCAGGAATGCCATTGCCTGATCCATGGTAGCTCCACGGGCCAGCAGAGATGTCCGTCCTACAGCTCCCGATGCCAGCTCTGCCATCATCCTCATATCCTTGTAAGCCAGTGACGATGCCACAAGATATGATGCGTTTGAGTAGAACGATATCCGTGGCTGTTCGCTGCGCATCGCCTTGGCAGTGGTTCCGTCAGGAATGTAGAAGAAACCATAGATATCTCCGCGCTGCATTGCACTGCGGGCATCGGCAAAACTTGAATACTCAAAGACTATCTCTGTCTGCTGGAAAGCATCCAGATTCCTAAGGATGGAGCGGGTGGTTGATGTATTGTCAGAATCCACCACCCCAATCGGCAGATTCTGTGGCAGTCCATCCTTCATCAGAGTCGTGAAGAAGACCACGCAGACCAGGGGGGCCAGGATCATGCTCATCACATAGAGCGGACGTGACAGCATTCGCCGCAGTTCGCGTCCTGCAATTGCCATTATCCCATGCTTAGATTCCATCATATACCTAGTTAATTATTTGGTAAGGAGAACTGACATACCAGGACGAAGTCCCTCTACAGGTCCCAAAGTAACAGCACGTACCTCAAAAGTCTTCAGGTCATACTGGCCATTTGTCTTGGTTGCCTTCCAAGCAGCGTATGAGCCAAGATCCTTGATATAATTGATTCTGACCTCAATCTCCTTGTCAAGAGCCGGCACGTACGCCTTGCTTACAGCACCCATCGGAAGATCCTTCAGAAGGTCTTCACGCACGTTGAATGTGGTCCACATGTCATCCATTACGGCAACATTCATGATTGGAGCACCAGTACCCACCAGTTCTCCGACCATCGGGAAGATTTCACTGACCTCACCGGCAATCGATGCCAGCAGGACAGTCTCGTCAATATAGGAATTAACCTCAGCAACAACGCCCTCGGCCTGATGCATCTGTGCCGTTGCCATTGCCTTTATCTCCTTTTCTGCGCCATTCTTAGCCATAGAGTACTGCGAGAAGGCAGCCTTCTCTGTAGCAACAGCAGCATCATACTGGGCCTTTGCCTCATCTCTCTTCTGCTCGCTTACAACACCCTGCTGGAACAGGTTCTCAACCCTGGTATAGGATTTCTCATAGATTTCCAGACCAGCCTTGGCCTTCTGCCATATCTCATAGGCACCCTGGATCTCCTCCTCACGGGCACCCTTCTGCGCCTTGGCATTCTGGGCAGTTGCAGCAGCAGTCACAGCCTCGGCCTGAGCAAGCTTTGCCATGATGTCCGGAGCCTCAAGAATGGCAAGCGTATCACCCACGTTCACCTTCTGGCCCTCTTTCACACGAATCTCAAGGATTCTGCCAGGAACCTTGCTTGATACCCTGTACTCACTCACCTCAGCCTGTCCCTGAATGAAATCAGACGACTCGTTCCTGAATGTAAAGATTCCTATCACGCAGACAATTACAATGACACAGACAAGTGCCACAAGTGACAGGACAATGTTGTTTTTCTGAGTTTTATCCATAGTCTTTATATTTTTATCCGTTCTTACTTAAGCAAACCTGTTGCCTGACGCAGATATACGCCAGCCATGATTCTGTCGATGCGCGCATCCACCTCTTCTGATTTTGCCTGAAGCCATGCTGTCTGGGCCTTCAGGACAGTTGCAGACTCAACGACACCCTCCTGGAAGCCGATGGTGGCAATTCTCTGATTCTCTTCTGCATTTTCAATCAGTTTCTCTGCCTTGGCCAGTCTTGCCTCTGCCTCCTCAATCTTGTGTTCGTACTGAGTCACCTGAAGCGACACCTTACCCTTAGCCTCTTCAAGCTGATACTGGGCAATCAGGGCATCGGACTGGGCCCTGCGCACTTTATTCACCCCTTCACCGAAATGGAACAGAGGAATACGTGCAACCACACCGGCGCTCAGCATTCCGCCGAATTTATTCTCAAATCCATTGAAGGAAGAAGGATTAGTCACAGAATATGCACCCATCAAGGCAACTGTCGGCAGATAATCTGCACGTACAATATTCACCTTCTGGCCATACATCTGAGCAGCCAACTGAAGACTCCTGAGTTCTACGCGGTTCTCCTGAATGGTCTCATCTGTATATTCAATTGCATCGTCAGCAACTACAAGTTCCGTATTCTCTTCATCGGCAAGAGTAATGTCACTGTGCAGATCCATTCCTATGAGCTGGCAAAGAAGCATCTTTGAAAGAGCAAGTCCATTCTGCGCCTTGACCAGAGTCATCTCTGCCTGATTGAGTTCAACCCTGACAGCCAGCTGGTCCGATGCAGTGGCAACGCCCTCTGCCTTCATCTTCTCAACATCAGAATCAAGCTTTCTCAGGACCTCAGCATACTTCTCTGCAAGTCTCAGCTTATTTGCAATTGAGACAACCTGCCAGTAAGCCTCATCAGTTGTTACCAGCACTTTCTGGTCTTCACCGTCCAACTGAATCTCTGCAAGCTCCTTGGCCAGCTGCGTCACCTTATTATATGCACGTATCTTGCCGCCTACATAGAGGGGCTCTTCAACGGAAACCATTCCGACATAGACATTCTGAATGTCAAGTTCAAATGATTCAGCCAGTTCTGAGCCTATTGCATTCAGCCCTTCTGTTATACCGGCAAGCTTATCCGGCAGACTCTGCTGAAGCTGGGCGAACAAGCCTGCAAGCTGAGGATCAGAAGCAAGCATCTGACCAATTGTAGGACTGGCCATGAGTCCCTGCATTACGGAACCGATAGAGTTTCCCAATGAGGAACCGACTGCGCTGCCTAATCCGGATAGCATGGCAGCCTGGTCCGCGCTGATCAGGGAAATGTTGTCACTGTTCCTCAGATAGGCTCCCGTTGCAGAAACCTTGGGAAGATAATTTGCAACCGCAGCCCTTCTGTCATATTCTGCGGCATTCACCCTTTCCTGGGCAATCAATGACTGCTTGTTATTGTCCAGCGCCAAGTCACGGCACTCCTGAAGTGTAAGGACAGTACCGGCCGATGCCACCTGTGCAAGCATCGCTACTGCCAGAGCGGCAATCATTCTGATTCTTATTGAATAGTATCTCATAGGCATTTGTTTTTCGGGCACAAAATTAATCTTACAGAATGTAGGACGTAGCAACTACAATTACACAAAAATTATCTATTGGTAGAATTTTTCACTTTATTAAGCATTAGATTCCAAATTATATACTACATTTGGAGAAATTTTAATCCTATGAGTAACAAACAAGAGATACACTTGACTCCTGCATTACTGAAAGAGATGCTTGCCAAGGAAGAGACTGCCAGTCTGAACGAGAGCTTTGTAATATCAAGAATTACAGAGGCTTCTGACATGGAACTGTTGCAATATCCTTTCATAATCAACAGCTATCTTGCAGCATACTGCACTAACGGCCAGGTAACCTGCAGTGTAAATCTGACAGAATATACATTGACAAAAGGATGCTTACTTGTAATCACTCCGGGAAATGTGGTCAGGGTAACGACTCCTCCAAATGCTCTTTCTGACACAAAAGCCACCCTTATCTGTGCATCTCCAACATTCATCTCAGGAATTGGAGTTGACATAAACAAGATACTTTCAGAAGCGCTGACAGTACTGAGCAATCCGTGCATGCAGCTTGACCAGGAAGAGACAGCCCTTATGAGGAACTACACAGACCTTATTTATAAAACAGTAAATATGGGCGGGAAATATACAGAGGAGAGCATTTCTGCGCTAGCATCCTCTATTTTCTATCAGTTTGGCAGTCTCATTGACAAGAACAGCACACAGAGCGAGCCCACGCAGAAGAAGTCAAACAGGCACAAGGTAATGTTTGAAAACTTCATGAAACTGGTCGGAGAGAACCACCGCAGGGAACGTATGGTTGGATTCTACGCAGACAAACTTTGCGTGACACCTAAATACCTGTCAAAAATCATAAAGGATGTCAGCGGCCAATCCGCTCCCGAATGGATTAACAGCTTTGTGATACTTACATCAAAGCATCTGCTGAAACACTCTGAACTGCCAATAAAAGAAATAGCTGCGGAAATGAATTTCCCCAGCCAATCCTTCTTCTTCAGATTCTTCAAGGAGCATACCGGCATGACACCCAGTCAGTACCGGCAGATCTAGGAAGAACGGTATTTTATTCAGAGAGCAGGAACTCCTTGAATGAAGCAAAATCCTTTGACATGGCAACGCTCTGTTTCTGGCCTGCCATGAATGCTCTCAGACGAGCCGGGATCTCAACATCCCCGCCGGTTATGGCATCGACCTTCTCCTTGAACTTGGCAGGATGCGCAGTCTCAAGGAATACGCCCTCCTCTTCTGCAGACAACTGCTCCTTAAGAGCCCTGTATCCGCACGCACCATGAGGGTCAAGAAGATATCCGGTCCTGTCAAAGACATCCTTCAGGGTCTCACGAATCTGGTCATCGGTATAGGTGGCACCGCTGATAAGTCCTGAAATCTCAGCATGTGAGCCCTTGAACAGGTCTATGATTCTGGCAAAATTGCTTGGATCACCTACGTCCATTGCATTGGCAAGTGTCTGTACAGAAGGTTTTGGAGAATATACACCGGTCTGAAGATACTTGTAGAATATGTCATTTGCATTGTTGGCAGCAATGAACCTCTTGATTGGAAGTCCCATCTTCCAGCCAAAGATACCAGCAGTGATATTACCGAAGTTTCCACTTGGTACACAGACCACCATGTTGTCTGCCTTACCCTGCTTCTTCATCTGTGCATAGGCATTGAAATAATAGAATGCCTGAGGAAGGAAACGGGCAACATTGATGGAATTGGCAGAAGTCAGCTTCATGTGATTATTGAGCTCTGCATCCATGAAAGCATTCTTCACCAGCGTCTGGCAGTCATCAAACACACCGTCAACCTCTACTGCCGTGATATTCTGGCCAAGAGTAGTGAACTGGCACTCCTGAATAGGACTTACCTTACCCTTTGGATAAAGCACATATACATGAACGCCCTCAACGCCAAGGAAGCCGTTTGCTACAGCACTTCCTGTATCGCCGGAAGTTGCCACCAGAACATTTACAAGCTGCTTCTCATCCTTGTTGAAGTAGCCCAGCAACCTGGCCATGAAACGCGCGCCCACATCCTTGAATGCAAGTGTAGGTCCGTGGAACAGTTCCAGTGAGCTGATATTGGAATCAACAGACATTACCGGAGTCTCAAATGACAGAGTGTCGCATACAATACGATGCAAGTCTGCAGAAGTGATATCTTCTCCGAAGAAAGCATCGGCAACATGACAGGAGATCTCCTGGAAAGAAAGTCTGTCAATTTCTGCATAAAAAGACTCCGGTAACGACTGTATTCTCTCTGGCATATAGAGACCACGGTCAGGAGCAAGTCCCTTGACCACTGCTGTTCTCAGGCTTACGGCCTCTGATTTGCCGTTTGTGCTATAGTATTGCATTATGATTCTAGGAATAATTTTATAAACTGTGTGAATTCAATCTGTCCGTACGCACCGCTCTTGCAGGACTCCTCGTCATACTGCTGGACATTGTCGGCCTCAATACCCGGATAATATACAAGGAATGGTATCGGGTCACTTGTATGTGTCCTGTGGGCACATGGGGTCGGATGATCAGGCAGTACTGCAAATGCGACAGGCTCATCCCAATCCTTGACAGCCTCATAGATCGGACCAATCAGACGACTGTCCAGATCCTCTACCGTCTTGTTCTTAAGAGTGAAATTGCCCTCATGTCCGGCCTCATCAGGAGCCTCGACGTGCACATAGACAAAGTCATCGGTTTCAAGAGCCTTGATGGCTGCCTTTGCCTTGTTTTCATAATTGGTATCAGCAAGTCCTGTAGCTCCTTCAACATCAATGACATTCATTCCGGCATAATGGCCGATGCCCTTGATAAGATCTACTGCAGAAATGACGGAACTGCGTCTGATCTGCGGGAACATCTCAGACATGGTCTGCATCTTGGGTCTGTAACCCGGCGACCATGGCCAGATACTATTGGCAGGATCCTTACCCTCTGCAACCCTTTTCTGATTTACAGGATGCTTAGGCAGAATCTCCTGGGATTTCAGGATAAGTTCATTCAGAAGGTCGGCCGTCGGCTGAGCCTCGGGAGTCATTGCCTTGATCAGCAATGGCATGAATGGCTGTCCTGGAACATCATGAGGAGGAGTGCAGAGCAACTGCTTGTTTCCTCCGTCAATGACAAGCAGATGACGGTACTGGATGCCGGTATGGAATGTCACCCCATTACCGCCAAGCTCCTTCTGAAGGTACTGTACCAGTTCATCAGCCTCTTCGGTCGAGATATGTCCTGCAGAATGATTCTTGATATTGCCATCCTTGACACAGATGATATTGCATCGCATTCCCATCTGTCCGGGGAGCAGTTCCACGCCGATATTGGCAGCTTCAAGAACGCCTCTGCCTTCAAAGACTTTCGTAACATCATAGCCCATCACCTCCATGTTGGCAACCTCGCTGCCAGGAGTAAAACCATCAGGGACAGTACGCAGCATTCCGGTACGTCCCTTGCGGGCCATCATATCCATATAAGGTTTCCTGGCATTCTGGAGTATTGTCCTGTCGCCAAATTCGGCGATAGGCCAGTCTGCCATTCCGTCTCCTAAAATAATTATGTGTTTCATCAGATATTAGCAATACTCATAATGTCAGCAAACACACCGGCGGCAGTCACTGCGGCACCAGCTCCATAACCCTGAATCATCATAGGATACTCCTTGTAACGCTCAGTCGTAAGCAAGATGATGTTATTGCTGCCCTGCAGGTTATAGAATGGATGGTACTGGTCAACCTCAGCAAGTTCGATGCATCCGTTACCATTCTCCAGACGTGCAACGAAACGCATTCTGCGTCCACTCTTCTCAAGCATTGCCCTGCGCTCCTCAAAGGAGGCATCCAGAGACGGAAGCTTCTGCCAGAACTCATCGATCGTGCCATCAAACAGTTCCTGGGGAATGAACAGATGTTTCTCTACATCATCAGCCTCAAGCTTGTATCCGCTTTCACGCGCCAGGATGACCAGTTTCCTGAGAACATCTGTTCCACTGAGGTCAATTCTTGGATCCGGCTCGCTGTAGCCCTTCTCCTTTGCCAGACGGATTGTCTCGCTCAACGGACACTCAGCGCTTATGGTGCTGAATATGAAGTTCAGGGTACCGCTTACCACAGCCTCAATCTTGAGTATGCGGTCACCGCTGTTTATCATGTCATTGATTGTATTGATGATTGGAAGTCCGGCACCGACATTTGTCTCAAAGAGATACTTGACACCTCTTCTGCGGGCAATCTGCTTCAGCTCCGAATAATGGCCATAGTCAGAAGAAGCCGCAATCTTGTTAGCGGCAACAACGGATATGTTGTGATTCAAGAAGTCCTTGTAAAGGCTTGCAACCTGTGCACTTGCAGTACAGTCAACGAACACGGAGTTGAAGATATTCATGTTGATTATCTCATCATGGAGACGATCTATATTGCTCTCCTCACCTGACTCAAGCTGCTCCTTGTAATTCTCAAGCGATATTCCCTCACGGGCAAAGATTGCCTTGCTTCCGCGTGCTATTCCAACCACATTGAGCTTCAGGCCACGCTCCTTCATCAGTTTCTCCTGCTGCTGGCGGATCTGTTCCAGAAGGCTACTGCCCACGGTACCCACACCGCAGACGAACAGATTCAGAACCTGATACTCAGACAGGAAGAATGAATCATGAATTACATTCAGGGACTTTCTCAGGAGCTCAGAATCAACGACGAATGAGATATTGGTCTCACTCGCACCCTGTGCACAGGCTATCACGCTGATGCCATTGCGGCCAAGCACACCGAAGAGCTTGCCTGCAATACCTGGAGTGCGGCGCATGTTTTCACCGACAACAGCAATCGTTGCCAGGTTCTTCATCGCCTCTATATGTGAAATGGCACCAAGTGCAATCTCCTTCTCAAACTCCTCGTTCAGGACTGCACATGCATTGTCTGCATCCTGATTCCTGACACCTATTGACGTACTGTTCTCTGACGATGCCTGTGAAACCATGAACACGCTGATACCACGGTTTGCCAATGCCCTGAAGATTCTGAAATTGATACCTATGATACCAACCATTCCAAGGCCGCTTACCGTAATCAGTGAAGTGTCGTTGATACTTGAAATACCCTTGATTGACTTCTGGCCTGCAGGAAGTTCCTTGACAATGATGGTTCCCTTGGCAGAAGGATTGAATGTATTCTTGACCCAGATTGGGATATTCTTTACGCAAACAGGGTAGATTGTAGGAGGATATACAACCTTTGCACCGAAGTTGCAGAGCTCCATTGCCTCTGCATAGGTCAGCTCATCAATTGTATATGCAGTAGAGATTACCCTTGGGTCTGCTGTCATGAAGCCATCCACATCTGTCCAGATTTCAAGGCTCTCGGCATCAAGTGCAGCAGCCAGAAGCGATGCTGTATAGTCAGAACCGCCACGGCCCAGGTTAGTGATCTCGCCGGTCAGCACGTCAGATGCAATGAAGCCTGGAACCAGGCATCGCTTTGGACGCTTCTCAAATCTCTCACGGATCAGTCTGTAGGTGACGTCACTGTCAATTACATGAGTCCTTGACTTGTGCTCGGTCTTTATGAATTCACGGGCATCGAACAGCTTGATGCCTTTTATAAGTTCTGCTACGATCTGTGAAGAGAGCCTCTCGCCATAGCTTACTACGGTGTCAAGCGTGCTTTCAGAAAGATCCCTCACCAGGAAGAGACCGTTCATGATGTTCCTGAGTTCACCGAAAAGAGCATGGATATTCTGCAAGGCACGGTTACGACCAGACATCGGAACGACATCTGCAATCATATCCTCATGTCTCTTGAGCATGGCATCAATCTCCTGGTTGTACTCAGGCTTACCCTGGCTTGCCAGTCTTGCAGTCAGAATGAGCCTGTCTGTGATGCCGCCAAGCGCCGATACAACAACTATCACCTCGCCGGGCTCAGACTCAACAATCTTCTTCACATTAAGGATGCTCCCCTTGGATCCGACAGAAGAGCCTCCAAATTTCCGTACTTTCACTGTTTTGTGGTATTTAGTTCATACTTCGGGCCGGAATACAAAACCGGTCCTTTATTCAGAAACGCAAAGTTACTTGATTTTCTGCATGCAGGCCCATTCCCGAGCCTATTATTTTAAGATAAGGAATCAAATCAGCCCAAAGTGTCTCAATGCATTCCAGATTCCATCCTCATCGACTGAATCCGTAACATAATCCGCGTGCGCTGTCACCTCCTGGCCAGAACCGCCCATAGCCACGTCGATCTGTGCAAAATCAAGCATCTCAATGTCATTGCCTCCATCACCGAATGCCATGCACTCCTCACGGCCGATGCCGATGTGATCCAGCAGAGCCTGCATTCCACGGCTCTTGTCACTTCCCTTTGCTATGATATCGGCAAATGATGGATGCCAGCGTTTGAAAATGCAGTCTGGAAGTGCCGCCATGGCCTCTGAATCCTTTCCAGCAGGAATCATTCCCACAATCTGGTAAACCGGAACCTCCAGCTGAGACTCGATACTCATTACCGGGGGCGTCTTGAAATCAAGAAGATCAAAGAAATCCAGGGCTGCCTGGGAAATATTATTCATGTATATGTACTTCTCAGTAATCATGCAGCAGTCAACAGGATTTTCAGACGTATACCTGCACCAGCTCTCCACGTTGCTCCTGGGTATAGGGAATCTGTGAATAACCTCACCTTCATAGTAGCAGATACCTCCGTTTACGGTTATGTATCCATCAAAGACCTCATCGTCCAGATTGTCAATAGCCATGAAGGGGCGTCCGCTGCTGATGAATACTTTCACGCCCTTGCTGCGGAGCAGGGCAAGAGCCCGTCTGGTCGAATCAGGAACCTTGTGTGTCTTAAGGCTGACCAGAGTCCCGTCTATGTCGAAGAATACCGCCTTTATGCTCATTGTCAACGTATTGCATTCATATATTGTGCCAGGGATTCTGCACAGCGTTCTCCGTCCACACCAGCCGAGACTATACCGCCAGCATATCCTGCACCCTCACCACATGGGAAAAGGCCCTCCAGGCGTACGTGCTGAAGCGTTTCATTGTTCCTGATGATCCTGACCGGGGCAGAAGTACGTGTCTCAACAGCAATCATGGCAGCCTGATCCGTCAGGAATCCATGACTGCTGCGGCCAAACTGCAGGAATCCCTGCTTCAGGCGGTCCGTCACGAACTTTGGCATCCAGAAATGGAGCGGACTGGATATCAGGCCCGGTGAGTATGATGTCTCGGGCAGGTCAAAGCTGACACGTCCGTTCACAAAATCGGTCATTCTCTGTGACGGTGCAGTCTGACGCATGTTTCCGGCCTGCCAGCAGTCATGCTCCAGTTTCTCCTGGAAACGCATCATTACGAGTGGATCCTTCAACTCCTCATCAGAAGTGCATACATCCTCTACCCTTGTCTCCACCACCATTCCGGAATTGCTCCAGCGGGAGTTTCTGCCTGAAGGAGACATGCCGTTGACCACAATCTGCTGCGGGCCCGATGCCGCAGGCACCACAAATCCACCCGGGCACATGCAGAAGCTATAGACGCCACGGCCATCAACCTGGGTCACAAAACTGTACTCTGCAGCAGGGAGCCACTTGCCACGCCCAGCCCTGCTATGGTACTGAATCTGGTCTATCAGCTGCGACGGATGCTCCAGACGGCATCCGACAGCAATGCCTTTTGCCTCAATCTCTATCCTGCTGTCATTCAGATACCGATACACGTCACGTGCAGAGTGACCTGTTGCCAGAATCACCGGGCCACGGAAGACCAGTTCCTCTGAACCATGCACAGCCTGTATTCCGGCCACATGGTCTCCCTCTATCAGGAAACCCGTCATCCTTGTCTCAAAATGGACTTCACCTCCACAATTGATGATTGTGTTACGCATGTTTTCAATGACACGCGGCAACTTATCCGTTCCTATGTGGGGATGAGCATCGCTCAGGATTGTTGGGCTGGCTCCATGCTGGCAGAATATGTTCAGGATTCTGTCCGTGTTGCCTCTTTTCTTGCTGCGGGTGTACAACTTGCCGTCAGAGTAGGCACCGGCACCACCCTCTCCAAAACTGTAGTTAGATTCCGGATCAACCTTGTGGGTGCGGCTTATCTGCGCAATGTCAACCTTTCTGTCACGTACATTCTTTCCTCTTTCTACGACAATCGGCCTGATGCCCAGTTCAATCAGGCGCAGAGCTGCAAACAGGCCACCAGGGCCTGCACCGACGACTACCGCAGCGGGCTTTCCATCAACGCTGTGATAATCTATTGAGGTGAATTCCTGTTCAGAAGGCTGCTCATTGATGAAGACCCTGAGTGTCAGATTCACAAAAACCGTACGCTGACGCGCATCGATGCTCCTCTTCAGAACTCTGACTGCGGTTATTGTCCTTACATCAACAGCGCAATTCCTTGAAACGGTCTCCTTGAGGGCCTGCTCGCTTGCAGCGAACCGTGGCTCAACCCTAAGCTGTAGTTCTTTTATCATTCTTCTTATCCGAATATTGCACGGAAGGCATCCTCTACCTTCTGCACTGGAACAAGTTCAATTGAATATTTCTTTCCATCAAGGCCATGCATGTTGTTCCTTGGAAGGATCATCCTCTCAAAGCCTAGTTTCTGAGCCTCGGCAATACGCTGCTCAATCCTGCTTACCGGACGTATCTCTCCAGAAAGGCCTACCTCGCCAGCCATGCACAGTGTCCTGTCAACCGCCACGTCAAGGCTGCTTGAGAGTACAGATGTGATAACTGCCAGGTCAATTGCCGGATCATTGACCCTGATTCCACCGGCTATGTTCAAGAAGACATCCCTCTGGCCAAGCTTGAAGCCGGCCCTCTTCTCAAGAACGGCCAGAAGCATATTCATGCGTCTTACATCAAAGCCTATGGCGCTTCTCTGAGGAGTGCCATAGACAGCACTGCTTGCCAAGGCCTGGACTTCAATCAGGAATGGCCTGACGCCCTCAATGGTAGCAGCTATGGCAACACCGCTCATGCCCTGATGGCTGTCTGACAGCAGCAGTTCTGACGGATTCCCCACCTGGCGCAAGCCGGATTGCTGCATCTCATAGATTCCAAGCTCTGCAGTACTTCCAAACCTGTTCTTGATAGGACGCAGTATCCTGTAAAGATAATGCTGGTCTCCCTCAAACTGCAGTACGGCATCAACTATATGCTCAAGAATCTTCGGGCCGGCAATACTTCCCTCTTTTGTAATATGGCCAATCAGCAGGACGGCTGTACCACTCTCCTTTGCAAATTTGAGCAATGACGTTGCGCACTCCCTTACCTGGGTTATGCTGCCAGCAGAAGAATCCACATACTGGGTACTGATTGTCTGAATTGAATCAACCACCACAAGCTCCGGGCGGTTTTCCTTTATCTGCTCATAGATGGTCTCCAGAGACGTCTCACACAGGATCTTCAGTTCATCTGAAACACCAGAAGCATTATCCACAAGCCTTTCCGCGCGCAACTTTATCTGACTTGCACTCTCCTCACCAGAAACGTACAGAATCTTCAGGTTCTGCAGTTTCATCACGGTCTGAAGTACAAGCGTAGATTTGCCGATGCCCGGTTCACCGCCTATCAGGACCAGAGAACCCCTTACCAGTCCGCCGCCAAGCACGCGGTTCAACTCATTGTCGCGCATGTCGATGCGCGGCTCCTCACGGGTCTCAATCTCATGCAGGCGCAGTGACGTCTGCGTTCTCATTGATGTTCCCGATGCAGCCTGCCTCTGGACAGCGGATGCCGGCTGGGCCTTTATCACCTGCTCCTTCATGGTGTTCCACTGGCCGCAGGACGGACATTTTCCGCTCCACTTAGGAGAATCATATCCACAGTTGCCGCACACAAAGACGGTCTTATCCTTCAGTGTTGCCATTGGACTTCTCAAGTTTTGCCCAGAGGAACAGTCCTCTTACAGCATTTATCAGATAGAACATTTCCAGAACCAGCTGGATTGCAGCATGAGGCACACCCGATTTCCAGGCAATCACCCACACCGCACTCATCACTATATCCATGGTAATCCACAGGCACCACTGCTCTATGAAAGCAAAAGTCAGCACAAACTGGGTAATGACAGCAACAGAAACGGCAGCCGCATCGCTCAGTGGCTGGGCATCGCCCGTAAACTTACTGAGAATCAGGTAGGCTATGGCAATCATGGCAAAGGTAGAAGCCACCATGGCACATCTCTGTGGCCATGACATCCAGCGGGTCTTGATGATATTCTCCGTAGGATTCAGACGTCTTCTGTTCCATTTGTACCACCCGACAATCTGCATGGGAGCATTGTAGAGAATGTAGAATGCGGCCATGGCATAGATATGGGAACTGAACATGATTGTACCCAGGATCAACGACCCGATCCATCCAAAGATAAAGTTCAGCATATTGCCTTTTGCACCAAAGATCACGCAAAGGATACTGCATATGCCTCCCGCATAGCTCCATCCCTGAAAATTACCATTCAGGAGGCTAACTGCAAGACTGGCTGCGGTAAAGCCGATTATCAGGAAGAAATCCCATGCGGACAACTCGCCGATGAGGGATTTCAGCCTTGTAGGAATACTGTTGTGTGCCATGTAACAAGATTTTTTCTTTTGGGACAAAAGTACACAATAATTATTAACTTTGGGGCTATGAAGACTATCCTCAGAAACCATTTATGGGCATTTTTGCTTGGTTCAGCAATCTGCCCCGCAACTCAAGCATCAGATATCATTGAGGTACTTCCACTGACGGACCGGATTATCATGGTTCATTTTGATGACGGCAAAGTCATCCACCACAAGTTGGGAGAGAACAGAAACTCTGACGTGCTGAAGAGTTCACCACTTAACGTATCAAGAGCAGGCACAGCCACTTGCTATACTATTACCAGCACTGATGATACAAACTATGCAGAAGCCAGGAATCCTTCTGACGTGGGCCGCAAGTCAAAAGGGACAGATTTTACCATGAGCTCTATCTGGACCCCAGACTGGCAGAGCAAGTCATGGGCTCAGGAGCATTGGATTTATCTTTTTCTGCCTTCCGGAATGCAGCATGGCAAGAATTACACATTGGACACAGGCACACTGGCAACGGGCAAGAACTCATTTTCTTTCGTCTTCAACGAGTCCGAACTGAGAAGTGAAGCCATTCATGTGAACCAGGTAGGATATCTGCCCGATGCCCGGAAGAAGTATGGATACGTCTATCACTGGATGGGTGACAAGGGTGGACTGAATCTGTCAGAATATGCAGGAACTGGTTTCCGTCTGGAAGATTGCCAGAGCGGTGCTACTGTTTTCCAAGGCACAACAACATTCCGTGCAACTGCCACGAACAGGGAGACCTACCAGAAGAATGAGACTCCAAATGACAATTTCCTTGGAGCAGAAGTGTATGAATGTGACTTCTCCTCATTCACAACACCCGGAAGATACAGACTGGTAGTCGATGGCATCGGTAGTTCCTTCCCTTTTGAAATCGGTACGGACATCTACCGAGCACCCTTCAGGACCACTGCACGTGGTCTGTATCATAACCGAAGCGGAATTGAACTGACTGCAGAGTACACGGAATTCACAAGACCGGCACCGCACAATCCAGAGACAACAGCCGGTTTCAAAGGGAAACTGCGTTACACCACGGTAAGGGCATGCGACACACAGACCGATGGAGGTGACGCAGAATCCATCAGGAAACTGGTTGAAGCATCTGACAAAGGTACTATTGACACATGGGGATGGTATCAGGACGCGGGCGACTGGGATGGATATCCCTCACACCTCAGGATACCGGCACTACTGATGCTGGTCTATGAGATGGCTCCAGAAAAATTCATTGACAGCGAGCTGGACATTCCAGGCAAGAACAATGGCATACCGGATATACTTGATGAGGCAAGATGGCTGATTGAATACCTTCACCGGACCAGGCACGCCATCATGGATGCAGGTTACGGCACCGGAGGAGTAAGCAGCCGTGTATGCGGTGATTACTGGGGAGAAGACATGAACAGTAGCAATACAACGAATGGCAGTTGGGGAGACAAAAGAACCTGGTATGTATTCGGTGAAGACCCAATGAGCACCTATATGTACTGCGGACTGGCAGCAGAATATGCCTATCTGCTGAAACTGTCCGGCAAGAGCTGTCCTACTGGAATTGACTGGAAGAAAGAGGCAGAAGAGGCTTTTGAATGGGCATCGGCAAACACAAGACAGGGCGACGAGAATTCACAGTATGCAGCAATCAGCCTGAAGGATTCCAGGGCTTATGCTGCTGCCAACCTATACAAGCTCAGTCCAGACCAGAAATACCACGATATCTTCCTGTCCTATTCCAGAAGTATTCAGGCTACGACTGCTCTCTCAGAGGATGCCAGGCTGTCTGTCTATTCATATCTCCTTCAGAATCCAGTCCGCCAGGACAGCAATGTCAGAGCAATCCTGAAGAAAGCAGTAGCAAAGACAGCAGACACCAATGTATCGGACGCTGCAAGGAAGAGAGGCTGCAGATGGGGAGGCAACATCTACATGCCGATGCTCGTGGGCCAGAGCACGACTCCACTCGTGATAGATGCTCTGGCGGATTACAGGATAAACGGAGATGCTGAATCCCTGAGTGATGCAATGACAACCGTTGACTACTTCATGGGAACCAATCCTCTGAACATGATCTGGTTCACCGCAGAGAAGTCAGAACTTGCGAACAGGGACCGTAGATATGTGACAGGCATCTTTCACATGGATTCCTGGTACAACACGGCAAAAGAGGAGCGTGAAGTTCCGGGATTCTCTCCATACGGTCCATGGCGTCAGGACAAGATTCTTGACCCAGGAAAAGGCCAGAATCAGGGATGGTGGAGCAATGAATGGGCAATGCTGTCAACATATCCGGCAATTCAGAACAATCCTACACCAATAGACAATTCTGCCACGGCATGGCCAGGACATGAGCGCTGGTTCAGCCAGAGATACTCTCCATTGAGTTGCGAAAACACGATTCACCAGAACACCGTACATTGGGCCATTGCAACAGGACTCCTCTGTGAAGACATAACAGACAATCCGTTTGATTTCTCAAGACTTGATGACGCGGATCCAACAGATGGAATCGTATTGATTCCTGCAGACAAACAAAAGAAGGAGATTTCTTTAGGAGTCATCACCATCAGGGGAGGAAAGAAATACCTGACACTGCACTGATTTCCTATGGCTCCAGCACAGTCATCTGACAGTTCCGGCAGTCAAAGGAGAGCTGGAATTCCCTTCCGTCAGAACTCCTCAGAAAGAATGGCTCCCTGTATTGGGTCTGAGCCTTCTGATGCTTCGGACACCAGCCAAGGGCATACCTGACACAGTGCCTGCAGAACATTACCGGAGCGCCATGGACAGGCTGTTTCTCATAAGCCCAGCCTACCCTCTCAACCCCATGTTCCAGATAGAAAGCCCTTGCCTCATGGTTCATGACATTACCCAGATAGGACAGTTCCCTCTTAGGGTACTGAACACTCTGAGTCCTTTTTCCGACCTCAAGAGGGACAACATCCTGAATACGTTTATTTTCCAGTTCAGCTACTGCCTGGCGTCTCATATCGGCCAGCAGGGATGATGGAATGAATCTCTCTCCTTGCAGCCTGACATCCAGCAGAGTTGCCTTGAAACAGGTGTTTCCCAGCTTTCCCAGCTGATTTCTTATGTTGGCATCCTGCGGAGTTCGGGCATCCTGCTTTTCCGTATGGGTTTCAACGATTACGGAAACACCGTCAGAATCCGTCATCTCAAGAACGTATCCATCACGGATTTCTGAAATTGAGACCGACACATGTATCTTTCTGTCAGCAGACTCTTTTGCCAACATCCGGTCAAATTCCGTATCTGAGTTCCTAAACACAGTAGTTCCTGCCTGTACGACAGGACGTCCTGACCTTAATTCCTCCTGTGAGGAATGCAGGAAGATTCTCCTGCCGTCAACCCTGTTCACCCTGTATCCCCTGAGAGTACCATCTATTCCAGAGAAGCAGATTCCATCGCCGTTATGAAACGGTTCCACCGAGGAAACGTCCATCCATCCCGGTCCATGTCTGAGCACCTGTCCCATTGGCATTCCGACGGCCTTCGGGGTATCAATATTGTGATCGTCATGTCTCTTGCCGTCAATGAAATAACCAGTAAACTGACGGTTGAAACTCTTCCTTACATCAGGAGCAAACGAATAGGTACATACTCCGGTCGATGCGCGCCTCAGGTCATCTCTTCCACGGATTATCTCATTCAGACGCGTGCTGTATGCCGCAACCACGTTTTTCACATACCCCGTCTCCTTAAGACGGCCCTCAATCTTCATTGAGACTACACCAGCATCCATCATCTGCTCCAGATAATCCATGCGGTTCATGTCCTTCAGGGACAGAAGATGCTTCTGTCTTACAGCAACCTTACCCTCTGAATCCACAAGGTCAAAAGGAAGCCTGCAGAACTGGGCGCATTCACCCCGGTTTGCGCTTCTTCCAAAACAGCACTGACTGGCATAGCACTGACCACTGTAACTTACACACAATGCGCCATGCACAAAGCATTCAAGTTCAACATCAGGACAGGCATCGTGAATTTCGCGTATCTGGTCCAGAGACAGTTCTCTTGCCAGGACAACCCTGCTGAAACCGCAACCGGCAAGGAAACGTACCTTTTCAACAGTCCTGACGTCCATCTGCGTACTGGCATGCAGTGCTATCGGAGGAAGGTTCATCCTGAGTACAGCCATATCCTGAACCAGAATGGCATCGACACCTGCACCGTACAGTTCCCAGATGAGTTTCTCCGTCTCCTTCAGTTCTGCATCTTCAAGGATTGTATTGACTGTCACAAAGACACGTGCCCAGTATGTATGGGCAAAACGAACCAGCGCTGAGATATCCTCAACGCTGTTTCCTGCTGCGGCCCTGGCACCGAACCGGGACGCACCGATGTACACGGCATCGGCACCATGTCTTATTGCTTCAATACCTGTCTCAAGATTCCGGGCAGGAGCAAGAAGTTCAACTGACCTCTGTTCTTTCACTAATTGATTTCTGAAAGTTTATATGGAGTTGCCTGATATACGTAGTAATTCAGCCAGTTTGCATAAAGCAGGTTGGCATGAGCCCTCCAGCGGTCAACAGGGCCCTTTTCCGGGTCATTATCCTTGTAGTAATGCTTTGGGACATCAATTGGAAGTCCCTTTCCAAGGTCTCGTCTGTACTCTGTATCCAGGGTATATGGTGAGTATTCAAAATGACCGGTAATGAATATTTCCCTGCCTTCACGCGCCTGGGCCATGAAAACTCCTGCCTCTTCCGACTCAGAAAGAAGCTTCAGTTCAGGTACCTTCAGAATATCTTCCTTCCTGACCTCAGAGTGACGGCTGTGAGGAGCAAAGAACACGTCATCAAAACCTCTGAAGATAGGCAGTCTGTCACCGCAGGTGGTATGTGGGAATATGCCGAACATCTTCTTGTCAAGAGGGTACTTTGGAACACCGAAAAAATGATACAGGGCAGCCTGGGCGGCCCAGCATATATACATGGTCGATGTTACATGAGTCCTTGCCCAATTAAAGATTTCCTTCAACTCCTCCCAATAAACGACATCCTCATAATTCATCTGCTCCACAGGTGCACCTGTCACTATGAAGCCGTCAAACTTCTCATTCTTCATAAGGTCAAAATCCTCGTAGAACACCTGCATGTGCTCTACCGGAGTGTTCTTTGAAGTATGGCTCTTTACCTTCATGAACTTGAGTTCAATCTGCAAAGGGGTATTTGACAACAGTCTAATCAAATCTGTCTCTGTCGTAATCTTGATCGGCATCAGATTCAGTATGGCAATGCGCAGCGGCCTGATATCCTGCTGCGATGCCCTGGACGAATCCATCACAAAGATGTTCTCCTCCTTCAGTATCTCAATTGCCGGTAGTTTGTCCGGAAGTTTTAAAGGCATCTGGATTATTTCTTTTTACGTTAAACTCAAATTACCATATTCTGGCTCTCTTCTCTGGGCTCAGGTACAGAGAATCATCAGGCTGCACGCCAAATGCATCATACCAGGCATCTATGTGGGGAAGAGTACCATTCACGCGGTTCTTGCCAAGAGAATGAGGATCACTCTTGGTCAGCTGCAGTGCATACTCGTCACGGTTGTTCTCAGCCCAGATTCCTGCGTAAGACAGGAAGAATCTCTGCTCTGGGGTGAATCCCAGCTTAACCTCCTTCTCAGAACCGGCGGTTGCATTCTGGAAAGCCTGGAATGAAACCATCAGGCCACCATGGTCAGCAATATTCTCACCCAAAGTAAGGGAGCCGTTGGCATTGATTCCCGGAAGGACTTCAATACCGCTGAAATGGTCAACGATTACCTGGGCACGCTCCTGGAACTTGTCGGCATCGCCCTCAGCCCACCAATCAGTCAGATTACCATTCTTGTCAAACTGACGGCCCTGGTCATCAAAGCCGTGAGTCATCTCATGACCTATCACCACGCCAATGGCGCCATAGTTGTAGGCATCGTCAGCATTCATGTCAAAGAATGGTGGCTGAAGAATACCGGCAGGGAAACAGATTTCGTTGGTAGTAGGATTGTAGTATGCATTGACGGTCTGCGGGGTCATATGCCACTCAGTGATATCAACAGGCTTCTTGTACTTGCGTGCAACCATGTCATTCCAGAAGAACTTGCTGATCTCTACAGAGTTTTCATAAAGAGTCTTTGAAGGGTCAATCACAAGACCGGAGTAATCTCTCCACTTGTCAGGATAGCCAATCTTCACATAGAACGCATCCAATTTCTCATGTGCAACGGCCTTTGTCTCAGGACTCATCCACTCCTGCTCATCTATGCGCTGACCAAGTGCAACCTGCAGGTTCTTCACCAGCTGAACCATACGTTCCTTGGCTGCAGCAGGGAAATACTTCTCTGCGTACAGTTCACCGATGGCCTCACCCAGAGTCCCGCTTACTGAACTTGTAGCACGTTTCCACAGAGGCTTCTGTTCCTGCTGTCCGCTCATTGTACGGCCATAGAAATCAAAATTGGCCTCATCAAGCTCAGTTGTAAGCTTGCTTGCCGATGCATCAATCACCTGCCACTCCATAAGAGACTTCTGGTCCTCAACGGAAACCTCTGCCAGAATCTTTTCAACCTCATGAATAGGTTCAGGCTGACCCACATCAACAGTGTCAACCCCAACCAGACCTACCTTGTTAAAGAACATATCCCAGTCGATGCCGCTGAAATCAGACTTGAGCTGGTCGATGCTCATCTTGTGGTAGTTTGCCATAGGATCACGCTGCTGGACATTATCGTATGACTTCTCTGCTATTCTCATTTCAATGGCCCAGATAGCCTCCATCTTGGCCGTAGCAACCGGCTCGTCATATCCAACCAGCATGAACATTCTGACAATGTGTTTCCTGAATGCTTCACGTATGGCAGCAGTCTGCTCATCCTGGTCAAAATAATACTCCTTTGAGCCCAGGGAAAGACCACCCTGACCGATGCTCACGATATTGGTCCTGCTATCCATCATGTCAGGACCAATACCCACGCCAAAGTAACCGGCAACACCATACGGATCAAGCTCAACCATTTCTGGAAGAAGCTGGGAACGCTCTGAAATGGCATTGATTCTTGCAAGAACCGGCTTGATAGGTTCCAGTCCCTCCTGGTTCCTGCGTGTGGTATCCATTACAAGATTATACAGGTCTGCAATCTTCTGGGCATTGGTACCCTTTACATTGTCTGCAGATACTATGCCATCTATCAGATCCTTCAACTGCTGACGGTTCAGTTCTGCAAGTTCGTCAAAACTTCCAAAGCTTGAATACTCATCAGTCAGAGGATGTGATGCCATCCAGCCACCTGCAGCATACTGATAGAAGTTGTCACCAGGCTTTACACTCTGGTTCATGTTATCCAGACTGATGCCTGCAGTATTATCCTTCTCCTTACATCCGGCCATGCACATTGCCATAGTCATTGCAAATATTGTAATTCTCTTCATTTCTGTCAATCTTTACCAGATATGTGCTCTCTTCTCTGGCTCTATATACAATTTATTATCCGGAGTCACGCCAAATGCCTCATACCAGGCATCGATATGCGGCAGGGTTCCATTGATTCTGTAACGGCCCAAAGAGTGTGGGTCAGTCTTTGTCCTACGGCGGATTTCCTCATCGCGGATATTGCCGGCCCATACGCCAGAATATGCCATGAAGAAACGCTGGTCAGCAGTAAAGCCCTCAATGTCCTTGAGTGGAGCGTCAGCAGTAGCATTCTTATAAGCCTGGTATGCAACCATCAGACCTCCGTGATCAGCCAGGTTCTCACCAAGTGTCAGCGAACCGTTACCGTTCAGGTCAGGCAGAACCTTGATGGCATCAAAATGATCAACCAGCACCTGGGCACGCTCAGTGAACTTGTCAGCATCGCCCTCGGCCCACCAGTCTGCAAAATTACCATCCTTGTCAAACTGACGGCCCTGGTCATCAAATCCATGGGTCATCTCATGACCGATTACGACACCGATAGCACCGTAGTTGAAGGCATCGTCAGCATTCATGTCAAAGAAAGGATACTGAAGGATACCGGCAGGGAAACAGATCTCATTGGTAGTCGGGTTGTAATATGCATTCACTGTCTGAGGAGTCATGTGCCACTCAGTGTTGTCAACCGGCTTCTTGTACTTGCGTTCAATCATGTCAGCCAGCATATAGTGGCTTACACCTATCATATTCTCAAAGTAGCTCTTCTCAGGATCAATCACAAGCTTTGAATAATCCTTCCACTCATCCGGATAACCAATCTTCACATAGAAAGCATCCAGTTTCTCGTGGGCAGCCTTCTTGGTCTCAGGACTCATCCACTCCTGTTCGTCAATTCTCTGACCAAGAGCAACCTGCAGATTCTTTACAAGAGTCACCATACGCTCCTTAGCTTCTGCCGGGAAGTACTTCTCAACGTAGAGCTGTCCGATAGCCTCACCAAGCAGACCGCTTACGGCACCAGTTGCACGCTTCCATCTAGGCTGCTGCTCCTTTGTTCCGGAAAGCACCTTTCCTGCAAAATCAAAGTTTGCGTTCTCAATCTCTGTAGTCAGACGGCCAGTGCAGGAACTGATCAGCTGCCACTCCATATAAGCCTTCTGGTCCTCAACGGAAACCTCTGCAAGAATCTTCTCAACCTCATGGATAGGCTCAGGCTGATTCATATCGACAACGTCAACATCCTTGATGCCATAGCCAGCAAAATACTTCTCCCAATCGATGCCAGCAAACTCCTTCTGCAGTTCAGCAAAAGTCATCTTGTGATAGTTTGCAGCAGGATCACGCTGCTGAACCTTTGTATAGGACTTGTCAGCAATCCTGTTCTCAATCATCTTTACGCTCTGCATCTTGTTCTCTGCCGTAGCCTCATCAAAGCCAAACAGGGTGAACATGCGTACAATGTGCTTCCAGTAAGCCTCACGGATGTTCCTGGTAGCCTCATCGTCATCAGTATAATACTCCTTCTGACCCAGACCCAGGCCACCCTGGCCGATGCCGATAATATTTGACTTGCTGTCCATCATGTCAGCTCCAATGTAGAAACCGAAATAGCCACCTCCAAGACCATCAACATCATACTGGATCATCATCGGCATGATCTCCTCACGGCTGCTGATTGCCTCAAGACGGTCCATATATGGCTTTACCGGGGCCAGTCCCTCAGCATCCCTGCGGACTGTATCCAGAACCATATTGTACAGGTCAGCAATCTTCTGTCTGTTTGTTCCGAACTCATTCTTTGCAGAAACCACCTCATCAATGATACCCTTGAGCTGCTCTCTGTTGTCCTCTGCAAGCTTGTCAAAACTGCCGAATCGCGAATACTCATCAGTCAGAGGATGAGCAGCATTCCATCCACCTGTTGCAAACTGGAAGAAATCATCTCCAGGTACTGCTGTTGTGTCAAGATTCTCCAATTTCACTCCCATCTCTGATTTTCCATTATTACATGAAACCATCATTGCTACTGCCATCAACGGCAGAAATAACTTTCTCATATCTGTACATTTAATTGTTTTCCAACTCCATCATGGCCTCCTCCCAGTTGGATTCAGCCCTTTCCAGCTGCAGCTTAAGTTTTCCGTATGCCTCAAACATCGCCTCATTCTGAGCACCTGTAGGAGTTGACATCCACTCCTCCATCTCACGCAGTTCTCCGGTCAGGCGTTCTACCTCCTTCTCGGCATCATCAACCCTTTTCTGCAGTTTTCTCTTCAACTTTTCCTGCTCCTTCCTGGCAGCATAGTCATCCTTTCCCGCAACAGGCTTTTCTGACATCTTCTGAACCTGAGGCTGTGCCGATGCACCCTTCATCATTCCTATGTCAGCCAGATTGTCCAGATTCTTTGCCTGAAGGAAATCATAGATACCTCCCAGATGCTCTCTCACGTGTCCGTCTGCAAACTCATAAACCTTTGTTACAAGTCCATCCAGGAACTCACGGTCATGACTTACCACAATCACAGTCCCGTCAAAAGCCAGGATTGCCTCCTTCAGGACATCCTTCGATGCCATATCCAGATGGTTCGTAGGCTCATCCAGAATCAGCAGGTTCACCGGTGTAAGCAACAGTCTTATCATGGCCAGTCGGCTTCTCTCACCTCCGGAAAGAACCTTGACCTTCTTCTGGTTAGCCTCGCCTCCGAACATGAAGGCACCTAGAATATCATTTATCCTAGTGCGTACAGGACCTGTGGCAACGTTATCGATAGTGTCATATACGGTCAGCTCATCATCCAGCAGCTGGGCCTGATTCTGAGCATAATAGCCAATCTGGATATTGTGTCCGACAGTCAGTTTACCATCATGGGGAATCTCTCCCATGATGCACTTGACCAGGGTGGACTTACCCTCACCGTTCCTTCCTACGAATGCAACCTTCTCACCACGCTTTATTGTCAGCTCAACTCCGCTGAAGACACAATGGTCACCATAGGACTTGCCTACGTTCTCACAAATCACAGGGTAGTTGCCACTGCGCATTGCAGGCGGAAACTTCAGGTGCATCACCTTGTTGTCAACCTCATCAACTACAATCGGAACAATCTTCTCAAGAGCCTTGATCCTGCTCTGGACCTGGACAGATTTTGTCGGTTTATAGCGGAAACGCTCTATGAAATCCTTGGCATCGGCAATCTCCTTCTGCTGATTTTCGTATGCGCGCAGCTGCTGTTCTCTTCTTTCCTCCCTAAGCTTGACAAACTCATTGTATTTTACCCTATAGTCATATATCTGACCGCAGGAAATCTCAATGGTACGGTTCGTGACGTTGTTGATGAAAGCCCGGTCATGGCTGACAAGCAATACTGCATTGCTGCTACGCGCCAGAAAGGTCTCTAGCCACTGGATGCTTTCTATGTCAAGATGATTGGTAGGCTCATCAAGAAGCAGGATATCAGGATGCTGCAGCAAAATCTTGGCCAGCTCTATTCGCATTCTCCAACCACCGCTGAACTCGCTGGTCGGACGGTCAAAATCCTGTCTGCGGAATCCAAGACCAGTAAGAGTACGCTCCAGTTCGGCCTGGTAATTGTCACCGCCCATCATCTGGAGGCGTTCACTCTCATGGGTAAATTTGTCAATAAGCGCATGATACTCCTCAGAATCATAATCAGTTCGTTCTACCATCTGGTTATTCAGATCCTGTACACGCGCCTGCAGTTTCTGTATTTCAGCAAATGCCTGTTCTGCCTCCTCCCTCACAGTTCTGGAATCAGACAGTTTCATCACCTGTGGAAGATAGCCTACGGTCGTCTCCTTTGGCATGGAAACCACTCCATCAGTAGGCTGCTGCAGACCGGCAATGATTTTGAGCATCGTTGACTTGCCGGCTCCATTCTTTCCTACAAGAGCAATCCTGTCCTTGTCATTCACAACGTAGCTTACTCCACTGAAAAGCGGAGTAACGCCGAATTCAACCTTGAGATTCTCGACAGAAATCATTTCTTGATATCAGGCAAAAAGCTTTGAAGGATACTCTCCGGCATCAACCAGAGACTGAATCTTGTCAACCACACCCTGACGGTCTGCTGCATAGGTCACGCCAAACCACTTTGATGTAGTGTCAAGCACCTCAACCGTAGCAGTTCCTTCAGTGATGAGCTTGTTCACCATCAGAGGTATGAAATACTCAGCCTTAGGCTTTGAGATATTCTCATCAAGGAACTCCTTGAAATATGACTCGGAATATCTGAAATAATCCGGTGTGAAACCCCAGAAATTCATTGATACCGGAGTGCTGTCTGGAATACTTACCCAAGCATCGTTCTCATCCTTATAGCAGACAGGACCGTCAACACGCATGATCTCCGTGCGCTCCACAACCGTCTGGAGAAGATTGGCGTCATTCACGCTGCAGACGCCACGTGCAACCTTTCCATTCTCGCTGAGAGTGTTTGATACGCGGAAACCTGCCATTGAATAAACATTCTCTGAACCCTCTGGAAGGGAAGACAGGAACTTACCCATTACAGCAAAAGCATCGCGGCCGTAGAAATCATCGGCATTGATGACACAGAAAGGCTCCTTGACAACATCCTTTGCCATCAGGACAGCATGATTTGTGCCCCATGGCTTTGTCCTATCCTCAGGACATGTATAACCCTCCGGAAGATCAGTGATTGACTGGAAAACCACCTCTGTCTGGACAAGATTCTGATACTTTGACAGAACCAGCTTGCGGAAATCATCCTCAAAGTCCTTGCGGATAACAAATACAATCTTACCAAAACCGCCTCTGACAGCATCAAAGACAGAATAATCCATTATTGTCTCACCGCTTGGGCCTAATGTGTCAAGCTGTTTCAGGCCACCATAACGGCTACCCATTCCGGCAGCCAGTACTAGCAAAGTAGGTTTCATCGTCTATCAAGTTTTTTAAGTTCCTGCAAAATTACACAAAACTGCTCTCTTTTTTATACTTTTGCCCTCACACAAACCAGAAAAAAGACATCATGAAAAGATTCATCATCGGTCTGCCGCTTGTATTGGCATTTCTTTTTGCAACAGGTTGCGGAAACTCCCAGAAAAGTACATCTGTTCCAGAAGAAGACATTGACACAGTAATCGTTGATTCCGACCAGTATGTCAGATTTGAAACGACTGCCGGAAACTTCGTCATCAAGCTATATAGAGGAACTCCGCTTCACAGGCACAACATGGTAAAGCAGGTAAAGAAAGGAGTTTACGACGGCCAGCTTTTCTTCGGCATCGAACGTGGATACAAGATTCAGGCAGGAGATCCCAAATCAAAAGGAGCAAGACCGGGCGTGGCACTTGGCGTAGAGGAAGAGAATGACACCATTCAGAGTGAAATCAACCCATTCAAATACTACCACAAGAAAGGTGCTGTTGGCCAGGCCAGTCTCAGGCAGTTTGACTTCTCTACAAGCCAGCAATTCTACATCATTACCGGTATCAAGAGTAACGATGCCACTCTTGATGCCTGTGAGAAGAAGATCAACAAAAGATACTTCAAGGCCGTCAAGGACTCACTCACCCAGCCTTATGCAAAAGACATCCTTGAGTATCGTGACAAGGGGTACAAGAACAAGATCAGTGTCCTGAATGACAAACTGAACAAAGAGACAGAAGCCATCATGAAGACACGCCCGGAATTCAAGTATTCAAAGGCCCAGAGAAAGCAATACGCCACAGAAGGTGGCGCAGCAAATCTCGACGGATTCTATACCGTATTCGGTGAAGTCATTGAAGGTATTGAAGTCATTGAGAAGATCAGCATGATGCACGTTGACATCAACAGCCGTCCGGACCCAGATGTCAAGATCATCAAGGCCACATTGATAGACTGTCCTGAGTAAGTTCCTTCTCTACGACATCATTGAAACTCTGCCATAAGGCGTCACTTGGAAGTGGCGCCTTTACATATATCCTTTCATGAGACACTGGGTGCTCAAAGCTTATGCAATAGGCATGAAGGCTGATGCTCCCATCCGGATTTGAGCGTTCAGCACCATATTTCAGGTCACCTTTTATAGGACATCCCATCTTTGCAAGCTGGCATCTTATCTGATGATGACGTCCGGTTTCCAATTTGATTTCCAGAAGATGATAATTGACAGAACTGGCAATCAGGCGATATCTCAGAACGGCTCTTTTACTGCCGGGAACCTCTTTGGCGTAAGCAAAGGAGCGGTTCTTCTGTTCATTTCTTACCAACCAGTTTACCAGTTCTCCCTCCTCAGAAGAAGGCCTGTTCCTGACAATGGCCAGATATCGTTTGTCAACCCCGCCATGGCTGAACATATCGTTAAGCCTTGACAGGGCCTTACTGGTCTTTGCAAAGACAACAGCTCCACTCACAGGCCTATCCAGCCTATGAGTGACGCCGACAAAGACATTACCCGGTTTATTGTATTTTTCCTTCAGATAAGACGCCACAATCTCAGAAAGCGGCTTGTCTCCGGTCTTGTCCCCCTGAACTATTTCAGAAGGACTCTTGGCTACAATAATAATATGGTTGTCTTCGTAAAGGACCTTCATAGACCTTATTTGATTACATATTCATTCCACCATCTATCTGGAGAACCTGACCGGTAATATATGCAGACATGTCTGATACCAGGAAAAGAGCAGCATCTGCAACCTCCTTGACAGAACCGCCTCTCTGCATCGGAATACCCTTGCACCACTCCTTCAGGACATTCTCATCAAGTTTTGCAGTCATCTCGGTCATAATAAAGCCCGGAGCTATGGCGTTTGCCCTGACTCCTCTTGATCCAAGCTCTTTTGCAATTGATTTGGTAAGACCTATCATACCTGCTTTCGATGCAGAGTAATTACACTGACCGGCATTACCGTGAATACCAACAACCGATGACACGTTCAGAATGTTTCCACTACGCTGACGCATCATCAGTGGAGCACAGGCATGAATGAAATTATATGCAGATTTCAGATTAGTATTGATGACATCATCCCACTGCTGCTCAGACATTCTCATCATCAAGCCATCCTTGGTGATACCCGCATTATTTATAAGAATGTCAATCTTACCAAACTCCTTGACAACATCAGCCACAAGTTCTGCTGTTCCGTTAAAATCTGATGCATTTGACTGATATCCCTTAGCCTTGACACCCTTGCCCTTCAATTCGTCTTCTACCACAATGGCACGATCAACTGAAGAAACAAATGTAAAAGCTATATCTGCACCCTCCTCTGCAAGACGGTTTGCAATTGCATTTCCAATACCTCTGGTTGCACCAGTCACAAGGGCAACCTTACCTGTCAATAGACCCATGATAATTACTTTTATTTATATTCAAACGAATCAATTCTTGATGCCTAGGGCACCCCATATCAGTTTCTTGGCTTCATACCGGTACACAAGGTTGTCAGAATTTCCCCTCCTAATATGCCCTTGTATGTACGGAACCTCAAAGCCTCTCATGCAGAATTGAAACAACTCTGCAGTCAGACGGACATCCTGAACAGAAAACACGCCTTCTGCCTTGCCTTCAGAAATCACGCTAATCAGAATCTGCTTCTCTTTTCGGTCAAAATCCTTTCGGAAATGTTCTACGCCCCAGATATCCCTGAAAAAGAAAGATCGTAGAGTACCATTATTTGATACTGACTCCTGAAGTATCTTGAAACGTCCAAATACAAGTTCAAGAATCTTCTGTTCCGGAGAGACATTTCTCTTTGAAATCTTCTCAAGACCGACTATGATTTTTTCCAACTCAGCATCTATCACAGCCTTGTAAATATCAGCCTTGCTGTCATAATATGTATAGAGAGTTCTTCTTCCCTTGCCAGACTCCTTGGCTATGTCACTCATCGTAACATCATTGAAGCCATACCTGACGAACAAGCGTCTGGCAGCATCTAGAAGGGCCTGTCTTGTAACTTCTGTCTGCATGATTATCATTTATTGCACAAAAGTACAAAAAATGCGTAATCGAAAATAAAAACCTCCAAAACAATTGTACAATTAAAAAAAAGCCGTACCTTTGCATCATCAAAATCGCGGAGTGGAGCAGTGGTAGCTCGTTAGGCTCATAACCTAAAGGTCGTTGGTTCGATTCCTTCCTCCGCAACTAAAGCAATAGGGAATAACCGGTTGGTTATTCCCTATTTCATTAATACCCCTGCACATACGCGTCGTGTCAGCATTTCCGCCTGCTTTCGGCATTTCCCTTCCACGTACGTTGGCATTTCCCTGCCACGACTCCAAAAAATGTCCCCGCACACGGGAGTCGTGGCAACCTTTCCCGCGTTTTTCGGCATTTTCCTTCCACGACTCCAAAGAATACCCCCGCACACGGGAGTCGTGGACGCATTTCCAGCGTTTTTCAGCATTTTCCTGCCACGACTCCAAAGAATACCCCCGCACATGGGAGTCGTGGACGCACTTCCAACGTTTTCCGGTATTTTCCTGCCACGACTCCAAGGAATACCCCCGCACACGGGCGTCGTGGACGCCTTTCCGACTGCTTTCGGCATTTTCCTGCCAC
>JAKSIY010000059.1 GCA_024398535.1 Bacteroidaceae bacterium | reverse complement strand
CCCCAGACGCAAAGGTGCTCTTCATGATTGCCATGCTCAACGAGATGCACATTGGTGATCCCGGACTTGACCTCATGCGTAAGCTGGTGGAGGCACGCCCAAAGTACGACCTTGGCATTCTAGCTTTGCGGACATTGATGCAGAAACATGGCTTGAAACTAGACAAGTTGTCGGACAACAACTGTGAGTTGGTAGATATCTTCAACTCTGATGCTACAGAAGATGAGTTCCTTGCCCAACTGAAGGTTTGTCGCGAGAAAGCGCCAAAAGCCGTTTCATACCTGATTATTCGAATCAAGAAGCAGGAGTTCAATGAAGAGCAACCCACCAAAGAATGATGGGAGACTCTTCTCAAATGCAAAAAGAAAACATGAAGAAATTTACAGTAAAACAGATTTATAAAAATCATGCAAAAATGAAAAAAATGACAAAAGCAGAAATCCGTGAGTTCAATTCAAAAGTTGATTATAATCACAGTGTAGCAGGTTGGATATTTGATATTATTACCTGTATTATTGCATTCCCAATGATTGTGCTGGTAGCTTATCGCCGTGGAAAGTATAATCATAAGATTTCAGAAACCGAGTAACAATTAAATTCCAAAAATATGGACAGTGCATTTCTTTTGATTCTAGCAGTATCAATAGCGTATGGGGTAGGTTGCTTAGGACGCAACAGGAAAATTGGTTTTGGTTGGGCTTTCATCCTCTCATTACTCAACGTTTTCGTTGGATTGATAGCTGTTTTTCTCTCAAAGAAGATCAACCGTGATGGTATTGACAAAGAAGAAAAAGAGGGAGAACAGAGATGAAAACGATTGGATGGATAATACTGGTGTTTGGAGTCCTTTCGTGCTTGGGTGCCTTGTTGGCAGGACACAGCATATTCGGACCGGTAACATTTATAGCAATAGGCATATTGCTGATTAACAAGAGTAAATTTGACAGATTGTAAAACAACAAGAAAACCAACTAACTAAATATGAAAAGAATACACATTATTAGCATCTTTGCTGCCATCATTGCAGGAACAATCTTCTGCAGCAGCAAATCAGTCTTTTACGAAGAACTGGATCCGCAAACTGTCCTGCGGACTATTGAAAAACTGGACTCCGTTGTGTCAACGCTGTACGGCTTTGAACCTATAGAGAACCCTGGCATGGAGGTTCCTGGTATGGGACTGGTTCCTCAGGAACCTTTTGATATGGCAAGGGAAACGTGGAGCGATTTCCGGAAAGAGTGTTACGACGGTGATTTTGAAAAGGCATATCATACAATCACGGAAGTTGACAGTGGGGCAGATTGGATTATTTACCTAAAGATCTCAGACTTGCGATGTGAGTTTATCTCAAATATCCTAAAACCGATGATCTACGAATTTGAGGACGATGATATAGCAGACTATAAGTTCCTGGATGTTGTAGAACAGGAATTCTATCTGGAGGTGTATTCTGTGAAAAACAGTCTCGACAGCAGCCTGTATATTCCGGAAAATTTTCCTACCATAATATATACGCTAGCTGTTATGAGGTCCAAGCTGGGGTATGTCAGTGAAGCCCTGGAACTTCTTGATGTTTACGCTATTGCTGTGAACTACATGTATGAGAATGGGGCAGTATCAAATCTTATAATCACTTACTTCTTGTCAGACATTGCTCTTGCTGCAGGAGACTTAGAGGGTGCTATTATCTACTGGGAAGATTATAAGACTTTCACCCGGGAGAACATGTATGAAGAGACCGATACCATAACGTATCTGCGTTTCATGGAGATTGCCGATGAAGAGATAGAGAACCTCAGGGAATTGGAGTAATTTCATTTGTAGTATGTTGGGAGCAATAGTAGGGGATTTTGTGGGGTCCATCTATGAGTTTCATAATACGAAAGATTATGACTTTACTCTGTTAACGGATAGAAGTACCTACACAGATGATAGCGTAATGACTGTAGCTGTGGCTAAATGGCTATTGACAGATCCGGGTCGTTCCTTGAATTCGTTGGCTGCAATTCTGCGTGAGTTTGGAAGGAATTATCCATGTCCTATGGGAGGATATGGTGACGTTTTCTGGGATTGGTTGAAAAATCCCCAAATGGAAGCAAATGATTCTTTCGGGAATGGTTCTGCCATGCGGGCATCGGCTGTAGGATGGATGTTTGATACTTTGGAGGAGACAGAACGTGTGGCTAGATTTTCTGCCGTTGTGTCTCATAAGCATCCAGAAGGGATCAAGGGAGCACAGGCAACTGCTGCAGCGGTATTCCTTGCACGGACAGGAAAGAGCAAAGAGGAGATCAAATCATATATTGAACAACGCTATGGATATGATCTGGATAGGAACTATGAGCAGCTGAAGAAAGACTACCATTGGGAATCCGGATGTCAGGGCACTGTACCAGAGGCAATCATAGCATTCCTACATAGTAAAGATTATGAGGATTCTATCCGTTTGTCTGTAGCATTAGGAGGGGACAGCGATACTCTGGCATGTATAAATGGAGGTATTGCTGAGGCTTTTTATGGAGTGATACCGGAAAAGTTAAGTACGTTCGTACTGTCCAAACTACCAAATGACTTCAAGAAGATTCTTGGTATGATGAGGACTGGTAGTTTTTATCATCACAAGTATGTTCTAAACTGCATATCAGATGAGTACATTACTGATATAAAGGAGAATGAGATATTTGTTTTTGGTAGCGATGAGAATGGACAGCATTTGGCAGGTGCATCGTCTATGGCAATCAATCACTTTGGAGCGGTAATGGGCCAAGGTGCTGGCTTGCAGGGGCAGAGTTATGCTATTCCCACACTCAACATGTCTCTTGATGCTATCCGCGAGCATGTAGATGAGTTTATTCAGTTTGCCAAGTCCAACCCTAAGAATGATTTCCTTGTAACACGAATTGGCTGCGGCTATGCCCGATACAACGAACAGGTCATTGCTCCTCTTTTCAAAGACGCTTTGCTGGTGGAGAACATATTTCTGCCAAAATCGTTCCTGGACGTATTGAATGGCGATGCGCCGCTGGGCTAGGCGCGTATCTGAACGTAGTTTGGCTCGTAAAAGCGGTCTCCGTAATGGAAGTTGACTGGCCTGGCACTTTACCCTGCCACGACTCCCATTATTGGGCCCTTAGGATGAAGTCGTGGCAGCATTTCCGCGGTTTTGTAGCATTTCCCTGCCGCGGCTCCACAGAATACCACCGCACGCGGGAGTCGTGGCACTCTATACTGAAGATTGTTAATCATGTGTAGATGAATGTGAGAACTGACGAGCCAGTCCTTCACTACCAATATGCTCTACGACGTACATTGAGTCAGAAACTAATAACTATTCTTTGCTATTCCGAGCGCGACTGAGCCTCCGTGAATAATTCTTTCCGTATATTTGCATAACTAAACAATCACAGAAAGATGTCACAGATTTCAGACCTCATCATGAAGCAGGTTATGGCTTCAGCCGGCAATGTCCAGATTCCGGCAAATATCAAGAATACAGTTCTCAACGGCCTTGGCGACTCAATTTTGGGAAGCCTGACCCAGACTGCCACCAAGGCGGGAGGCATCGATGCCATTACTGATCTTCTGAAAGGGAAGGCCGATGTTGCAAAGAGCCCGGTTACTCAGCTTGCAGGAAACCTTTTTACCAGCAATGTTCTCAACGGCATGAACCTTGACAAGAGTCTGGCAAGCTCACTGACTGGTCTTGTTCCGTTGGCAATGGGTGGACTTGGCAACATTCTCAAGGATATGGACGGTGACGGCGATGTTGACCTGAATGATATCCTCCTGGCGCTGAAGGGCGGTAAAAGTGCTGGAATCCTTGGCGCTGCAGCCAATATTCTTGGAGGTTTCCTGAAAAAGTGATCACAGGACGCTGAATACGCATCGAAAAAAGCGGTAATTCTTTGATTATTCCACACTTTTCCTTATTTTTGTAATCGTATAAAAAGGAGTCATAGCAAGGTCGTTTCCGGCCTGACTGTGGCTTCTTTTTTTTGTGTTATTGTTTAATTAAAACTTCATTAATTATGACAGACAACTGTCCTAAAACAACAGATTTACAGCTCGATGCGAGCCAAGAAATTTTCTTGATCGATTTAAAGATTGATTACTGTTTCAAACTGATTTTTGGAACGGAAGGCAATGAAGACTTGTTGCTGATTCTTGTAAATTACCTATTGCCAGAAAAACACATCAAAAGTGTAAGACTTGGCCCCCAGGAACAGAAAGGTGAGTACGAAAAATCTCGTGACTGCATATTTGATGTCTATTGCACGACTGATGATGGTTCCAAACTGGTTATTGAAATCCAGCGCAACAAAAAGAATGACTTTGCCAAACGCATGGTTTACTATTCTGGCTTCCCCATACGCAGTCAGGTTCAATCTGGAGCTAAGGTTTATGACTACAATAGTGTCTATGTGATTGGAATACTTGATTTTCTGCTACCTTCTGAGATGGCTACAAATAACATGATAAACACCTTTACATTCAGAAATGATATGGAGCACGATATTCAGTTTACTCCTAGTTCAATTCTGGTAACGGTTGAGCTTCCTAAGTACCGCAAGACCCTGTCTGAAGTTGAGACATTGGGTGAGAAACTGATGTATTGTATCAGGCATCAGGAATCCTTCACGGAAATTCCAGAAGAATTGCAATGCCCGGAGTTGGAAAAACTGTTTGGAATTTCTAACTTCGCATCGTTGTCAGAAAATCAGCAAAATATGTACATGAGGGAATTTAAAGAAATGCTTGACCGGCAGAGTGAACTTAACACTGCTGAAACCAATGGTATTGAAAAAGGAATCGCAGAAGGTCGAGCAGAGGGTCGAGCAGAAGGTCAAGCAGAGGGTCGCGCAAAAGGTCTAGAAGAAGGACGTGAGGCAGAGAGACTGAGAACTGCCAAAGAAATGAAAGCCAAGCATTTCCCAATAGATGTAATCGCGGAAATTACGACTCTTTCTGCTGAGCAGATAGAACTTCTTTAACCGATGTGATAGTACAGTTCTAGTCAAGGATTTACTATGGCCAAGCAAGAATACGTAAACGCAAACAGGGAGTGGCTCAAGGCAAAGGCTCTTGAGTCAGGCGTTCAGGAGATAGCACGCGGAATTCTATATAAAGTGATAAAGAATGGCAATCCTAAAGGACCGACACCCGGACCGCGCAGCATAATAACGGCTCACTACACCGGTTACACCATAAACGGTAAAAAGTTTGACAGCAGCCGCGGAGGGGTGCCTATGGCCTGCAGACTGAGTGACCTGATTCAGGGTTGGATAATTGCGCTGCAGCAGATGCATGTAGGAGACCGCTGGGAAATCTACATCCCCGCAGAAATGGGCTACGGCAAGTTCTCACAGCCCGGCATCCCTGGTGGTTCGACACTGATTTTTGACATAGAACTGATTGGAGTAATGTGAGCACTGGATTTTTTATTGCCTGGACATATGACAATGGTGGCATCGCCAATTAACTCCTTTACATACCGTAATGATAGTGATACCAGTATCCAGCTGACTACTTGCTCCACTCTTGTTACCGTTGAACTGCCCAAATTCCGAAAGAGCCTTTCGGAACTGGAAAGTGTGGGAGACAAGATGATGTATTGTTTTCGTTATCAGAGCACTTTCAATAGTATTCCTAAAGAATTACAGTGTCCCGAGTTGGAAAAACTATTTGGAATTTCTAATTTTGCTTCATTAACAGAAAATGAGCAGAATATGTATATGCGTGAGTTCAAGGAAAAGATGGATCGCTTGAGTGAGTTGCATACTGCGGAGTGCAAGGGTCTGGAGAAGGGTCGGGCAGAGGCAAACCTTCAAATGGCAAAGGACATGAAGCAGAAGAATCTCCCTGTATCTTTGATCTCTGAGCTGACACATTTATCTGTTGAAGAGATAGAACGCCTTTGAAGGGATAGAACGCCACGACTCCTGCCGGAAGGGGCAGGGAAGAGAGTCGTGGCAGGGAAATGCCCGAAGCTGGCGGAAATGGTGTCACGACTCCTGCCGGAAGGGGCTGAGAAGAGAGTCGTGGCAGGGAAATGCCCAAAGCTGGCGGAAACGGTGCCACGACTCCAGTGTGCGATTGCATTCATTGGAGTCGTGGCAGGGAATTACTTCCAAAGCTTTGGCAGGAAGCCGTAGTAGAGCAGACCTCTCCAGGTTGACCAGTCGTGACCGGCTTCACCAACGCAGAAGTACTCGTATTCAATGCCATGCTTGTCAAGGGCATCGCGGAAACCCTTTACGCGGGCGTTGAACATGCCTTTCTCTTCAGCACCGCCCTGGCCAATGAACAGGTAGTCAACCTTGTCATTTGCCTTAGGATCATTCAGGAAATCGCCCAGAGTCTGTTCAGGAGTGTTGTCTCCGGCACTCAGTACACCGAAGTTTGCAAACAGGTCAAGAGACTTCAGGCCAACGAACATAGTGTGGCGTCCACCCATTGACAGACCGGAAATAGCGCGGCCGTGAGGGTTGGCAATGGTCTTGTAGGTCTTGTCAATGAAAGGAATGATAGCCTCGCGGTACTCACGCTCCATGATGTCAAATGTCAGGTCAGCGTGCTGAGGATGGTTGCGGTGAACCACCTGATTGTTCACGACTGCAATAATCATTGGCTTGGCCTTGCCCTCAGCCAGCAGATTGTCCATGATGAAATTCACGCGGCCGTCATAGATCCAGTTCGATGGAAGCTCGCCGCTGCCGCCCATCAGATAGAGTACTGGGTACTTCTTCTTTGGATTATACATAGGTGGTGTATATACGTAGATCTCACGCTCGCCGTCGGTTACAGGGCTGTAGTACACGTGGCGGGTTACAGCGCCGTGTGGAACATCCTTCTTTGCATCGTACCACATTGGGCCGTCGCCATGTACAATCAGTTCGCTGTACGGAGGCATGGCTGTGAATGATGCGTATGTGTTATTAGGGTCAGCCATCTTGACACCGTCAACAACCAGGTTGTACTGGTACATGTCAACAGGAAGCGGGCCAATCTTGAGGGTCCATATTCCGTCATCGCCCTTCTCAAAAGGAATGTTGCCGTTTACGCCCATGATTGTTGTCATGGCGCCGTTCAGAGCAACTGACTTGGCCTGTGGAGCCCTGAGACGGAAAATTACGGTATGGTCGTCATTGACCTGAGGTGAATTCAGGTTTGCGCTGAATGGGATAAGTCCTTCAGTATCCTTCTGAGGGTTGTAACTCAGATTCACATTTGACTGCTGTGCCATTGCCGGCATAGCCAGGAGCAGCGATGCAGCTGCCGTAGAAAGTAACTTTTTCATATAATTGAGCATTTTTTATAACAGGAAAACAATTTACATTGTTGCGGTCAGGAACGTTGCGTTTCCAAATATGTAGAGGATATTCTCACAGGCAGGGACAAGGATGGTTTCACCCTGGTGGATTGAGATTCCGTTGATGTTTGCCTCGCCCCACAGGCAGACTACAATGACAAATGAGTCACACTTGAAATCAATCTGCTGGGCAACCTGAACTACCACGCGATGCACCACAAAATATGGACAGTTTATAAGCTGTGAAGTAGGTTTCGTAGAATCATAACTGGTTCTGTATTCAGGCCATACCTGATAGTCTATGGCATCCTTTGCCTGCTCGACATGCAGCTCTCTTGGATTTCCGTGGGCATCCTTGCGGCCAAAGTCATATACACGGTATGTAATGTCACAGGTCTGCTGGATCTCTGCCAGGAAATTTCCAGCTCCAATTGCATGAAGACGTCCGGCAGGAAGGAAATACAGGTCACCTTCATGAGCCTCATGCGTGGCAATAACCTCTTGCATGCGGCTGCGGCCATTCACAGGTTCTGCAGTTGCAAGTTCTTCATACTCTTCAGGGCTGATGCTTTTTGACAGTCCAGAATAGATTTTTGAGCCTACATCACTCTTTATGACGTACCACATCTCAGTCTTGCCATTGCATCCATGACGTTCCATAGCCAACTTGTCGTCAGGATGAACCTGTACGGAGAGATCCTGACGTGAATCAATGAACTTGACAAGCAGAGGAAACTTATTGCCGTACTTCCGGTACACGCTTTCACCTACAAGACGTCCTTTGTACTTGTCAATCAACTGAGGAAGTGTAAGTCCTTCATCAACGTCATCAACAAGACCACGATATACGGCAACGCTCTCATGATCCTGAATACCACTTATTTCCCAACTCTCACCAATGTTGGGCTGAGCTGTGTATATACCCTTGAATGGAGCAATTTGATAACCACCCCAGATGGTGGTCTTAAGATACGGTTGGAACTTGTATGGTTTCATGACTTATCGTTCGTTTTAAAGGATTCGGAATAGACAGGAAGTACTATCTTGAAAAGTACTATTACGTTAATAATAGCCATTACGGCAAATACCACCTGGGCTACAATCTCTGGAACAAGCATACTGATGCCATTCATGTCACCGCCACCGACGAAACGGTAGATTACACTCAGGTAAATAGGATCCAGAATTGCCATGATGATTGATACATACCATGCACAGGCCCTAAGCACCTGTGACCGGGCTGAACATATCTGTCTACGGAATGCAACCATAAGCCACCAGGCAAGGAATGTTGCCATAGGACCTGCCAGGCAGAACCATCCCAGCTGTGCATCGGACAGTCGGTCACGGTAGATATCAACCTGTACGCCCAATGCCATCAGATTGATCTGCTTAAAAGTACCTGTTGCAATGGCATACAGGAAATGGGCACCTTCATGCACCAGATAGTATGATAGCAGAGCTGATATAAGCCCGGCATATTGTCTTATTCTCTTATTCATGACTCATTGTTTTAATTTTAACGAGAGCCCACATCCATCACGGACAAGGGCTCTCTCAATCATAGTGTATATAACTATTGTATAAGGTATCTGCAAAAATAGAGAAAAATATAATACTACCGCTTTTTTCCTGTCTGTTTGAATACCGATATTATCTATGATGGCCAGTCCAGGTCATAGAGGATAGTCTCAACATGAAGTTTGTGGAAGACACTGCCATTGTTCTTCTTCCTTAAGACTTCATCACAGAATGAATTGCAAACGGCATCGATCTTTGGATCCTTTGCATAGGGGAACAGGGTCCTGACCGCATTGTTCTTGAGACGTTTCATGTCCAGCAATCCCTTCTGAAGGCCAAGGTCACGACACTGCCAGTAGTAATTGCGCAGTTCCTTGATATCTTCTTCCATTCCGCATATCTGAGGCTTGGTCTTCCTTATGAAGAAGTGTAGGAGAGCCTTGTCCGGATCACTCTTGCTCATGATTCTTTCAACAATATTCATTCTGAAAGAACCGTTCTGAAGCCCATTGTAAAGTCTTTTCATCTGCTGGAAGACACCGCCGCCCATATTGCTCAGACAGAAGGCATCCCACTGACCCGGAAAGTTCCACTGAAAGAGCTTGTAAACAGTCTTGAACCCTTCGTCATAGGGATTGGTGTGATTGAAGGCAAACTGAATGGACTGCACCTTACGATCCTTCGGGAAAGTAATCAACGATGCCAGAACGTGCCCCATCTCATGGTAGCATCCTTCCAGTAGGTTTTCCTTTGTTAGTTCCAGTGCGTCCTTCTCATTGTCCATACAATTGCAAATGTAAGAATTTGTAGTGTTACAAATAAAAAAAATGTCTATTTTTGGAGCAATTGTACAAGAAGGAATGTTTACTAACTTAATATAACACAATATGAGAACTAAAGTTCTTAGCCTGTTGCTGGCTTCAATGCCGGCATTCATGCCTGGCTCCCAGGTTGCAGCAGAGGGACGTCATACCTTTGCAAATCCGCTTGATGTAGTTGTAGGAAACGAACGCGCCATACGTGGTGGTGAACCGGTAGTGCTGATCTATCAGGATGACTACTACCTGTTTGTGTCGCACAGAAAAGGTTATTGGTACTCAAATGACTTCCAGGACTGGACTTACGTTGATGCACCGAACTATCCTGCCGGTGTGGTTTCTGTCGTAGAGATGGACGGTCAGCTGATTGGCTGTTCCATGAACAACAAGAATGTCTATCGATGCCTTGATGCCAAGAAGGGTCTCTGGGAGAAGTGCGGTGAACTTTCAAGTGACCGCTACGGCGATGCCAACATGTTCGTTGATGATGACGGCCGCCTGTACATGTACTTTGGATGGTCACAGGTCATGCCGTTCAAGGTGGTAGAGTTGGACAAGACCACCTTCAAGGAGAAGGGAGAGCCAAAGGAACTCTTCTGGAGCGACATAAAGAACCACGGATTTGAGGTACGTAAGCCAGAAGATGTGATCTATTCAATATTCAACGGACGCCGTGATTACGGGCCAGAGGAACTTCCATGGATTGAGGGTCCATACGTCATCAAGCACAATGGCAAGTACTATCTTCAGTATGCTGCCATAGGCCTTGAGTTCATCTCATACTCACATGGCGTATATGTTGCAGACAATCCGATGGGACCTTTTGTATATAGTGAGCACAATCCGCTGACATTCAAGACCAGCGGTTTCCAGGTAGGTGCAGGACACGGCAGTACCTTCCACGACAAAAAGGGCAACCTGTGGACTATCTGCATGATTCCGGCACAGTACGGTGAGGGTGGACGTGGCTCTGAGCTGGCTATCTATCCGACAGCAGTTGACAAGCAGGGAGTCATGTACTCAAATACCGCGCTTGGTGACTACCCACAGTATTATCCTGCTGAGCGCAAGGTTGGGGGTGTTGACAACTATGTTGACTGGAAGCTTCTGTCTGTAGGAAAGCGTGCCATCGTTTCATCTACTTTTGACAAGTATTCTCCTTCACAGGCTCTTGATGAGGATTTCACGACATGCTGGGCAGCAGAGACGGGTAATCCGGGCGAATTCTTCACGGTAGATCTTGGCGCAAAGGCATCGATCAACGCAATACAGCTTAACTGGGATCACATTGGAGCTGCACGTGCTGCTGCAGGCCGTCAGGGTGGGGCATCGGCCGCACCGGCTACAGAGCAACTGTACCAGTGCTATGAGGTTTTCGTATCTGACGACAACACGAACTGGCGTAAGATCATCAGCAAGCCTCAGAACAAGATGGAGCTGAAGCATGATTACAATGAGCTTGAGACTCCGGTAACTGCACAGTATGTCAAGGTAGTCAACGTTTCAACCTATGACGATGCCAAGTTCTCAATCAAGGATCTGCGCATCTTTGGTACAACGCCACAGATGAAGACCCAGAAGGTGAAGAAGTTCATGGCTCTGCGCAATCCTGAGGACAGACGTGAGGCAAATATTGTCTGGGAGCCTGTTCCTGGAGCTGACGGATACATTGTACGCTATGGAATTGAGAAGAAGAAACTGTACAACAGCTACATTGTGTATGACAAGACAACACTTTACATGCACAGCCTGAATACTGCTCCTGAATATTACTTTGAGGTTGAGGCCTTTGACAGCGGTCTTGATTACTACCGTGAGAATCCTCTGGCAACAGTAGGCATGGGTGCAGAGATTCAGCTTGCAAAGGGGCAGGGCAGTTTTGCCTACCGTTCAGCACAGAACACTGTTTACCACATGCTCAAGGAGGGACAGACCGAATACCGTTTTGAGAACATTGAGCCGGGCAGCTACGTGCTGAACCACTCATACGGTCCTGTGCTCTGGGCTGGAGAACTGACAGAAAAGGAGCTTATCTCAAACAGCCCGAATCCACAGCCTACAGTAACCGCTTTCCTCACTGACATGGGCGCCGGCACACAGGTTACAGGAACTCTTGAAATGAGACTGATTCCTGGTCCAAAGGGTGGAACCATGATTGTTGAGTGGATGACAAAATGAAAGACATTTGGGGACAGGTCATCGAACGTTCGATGACCTGTCCCCATTTTCGTTCGGTATTTCAAAGATAAATCTTGCACCACGGGTGTATGACTTGTCAAGATAGACTCTACCGTTCAGTTTTTCGGCAATCATCTGGCAGATGTTAAGGCCAAGGCCAGAACCCTGAACGTATTCATTCAGCTTTGTAAAACGGTTGAAGATTATTTCTGCCTTGTCGGCCGGGACACCCTTGCCTGTATCTGCAACGGAAAAAGACAGCCATCCGGGGTGCTCCGTATCAGAGCAGTGAAGATGGATTTCACCTTTCTGGGTGTATTTGCTTGCATTCGTAAGGTAATTGATCAGGACCTGCTGAATGCGGATGCCATCTGACTGAATCTGATAATCATCAGGAAGTTCTGATGTATAATAGAGATTGATGCCGTCAGAAACACGGAATTCAACAGACTTGATTGCGTTCCTGCAGACATCGTTCACGGTGACAGGAGCAATCTCAATCCTATAGTGACCATGCTCTGAATCTGCAATATCTATGATATCACCAATAAGCATTTCAAGTACATTGAAACTGTTGGATATATATCCGTTGAACTGACACTTCTCATCTTCTGTCCAGGAACCGTCAGGAAGTCCCAGCAATTGTGCAAAGCCATACATGGCATTCAGTGGCGTACGTATGTCATGGCTCATATTCTGCAGGAACATGGTTTTGGCTTTATTGGCGGCAATGGTATCTTCAAGCATTCGCTGGCGTCTGAGTTCAGCCTGCTTCTCGTCATCAATTTTTCGGACCGCCCAAATCAGATGCTTGATTGAGCCATCGCTGTTTCTGTCGGCCACAATATATGACCACTCATACCAGACCAGGTTCTCATCCTTGAACTGATTTATCAGGACATTCCTGTGCTCCATGCGGGAATCTACGGTTGACAGATCTGCAAACTGCATCATCTCTTCCTTGTGGGCATCGGCAACATGTTCCTCACAGGATATCCTGATGGCTTCTTTCACGTCTATGAACCGATGCTGGTCAGAGAATTTCCCATCTCCGTAGATTCCTTCCGTGAATGAAGAGAACTGATTGTCCCCATTGAAACGGATATAACAAAGAAAGTCATAGGAACTGGCCAAGGAATTAATGATGAGGGTTGACCGATGCTCCTTCTTGACCTGGTCTGTAACATCATAATGATACCCACTCAGGACATGTCCTCCGGGAACAGGAGCGGCGGTGCCACCGCATCGGACATACCGTTCTCCAAGCACTGGGTGTATCCATTTGTAGGTATTCTCACTGCGTTGTCCGTCAATCATCTGCTGGACAGACTCCTTCACAGACTGGAGTGCAGTCGGGTCTATCCTTGAATACCAGCTGTTGTAGGTTTCCTCGTCCGTCAGTCGGGCATCGAACGGGATTCCAAGGAGTTCCCTCATCTTGCGGTCTGTTGTCATTCTGGGCGGACGATCATTGTTCAGGAAAATGTGCCAGGTTCCCATTTGCGATGCCGCCATGATGTTTCTCATGTCCTCAAGTTCCTGCATCTTGAGCATGTCAGCCATGACAATGTTGTCAACATTCCGGAATGCAGCAACAACCCTGAGAGGCTCTTCTGGAGTAGATACACGGATTATCTTGTAACCGTAATAATGCGTTTCGCCTCTTTCCAATACTCTATACCGACCATGATGAACCTTGTTGTTGGTCATTATGTACAGAAGACTCTCTGCCTTTAGTTCTGTCCGGAATCTTTCCCGGTCCTGCTGATGGACACGAGTCCTGGTGTAATTATCAAGAATTGTAGAATACCTCAGATCAGTCCAGGTGTCTCCAATGCCCTCAGTAATGAAGCCATCAAGCTTTATGACATCGATGCTGTCTTCTGTCACCCTTATTCGGTAAACGTTCAGATAATCCTCTGAAAGAGCCACGAATAGGTCTCTGTCACTGTACCTGTATTGGTTCGTCTCCATATAGTATTCAGTAGATGACCTCAAATTTATACATAAAACAGTTAAAACATTGGAAAAAACAGAAAAAAAAAGCCCGGACATTTTCTAACGTCCGGGCTCTGACAGATTTTAGGTGTTTGTTATTCTCCAGTGCGTGAGTAGTGGATTGCACGGTTTATGTAGTCCAGGAACGGCTTTGCAGACCTGAACATACGTATCAGGTCATTCATGAGGTCCGGACTGGTTATCATGTCATCCGTGATGGGGCCACTAAGGCAGAATCTCTTCAGACGGTAGAAATCCGAATCAGGTGTGTCGGACGGAAAATCCTTGGGAACCTTTTTCAATGCCCCGTCCATTTCAAGTTTCAGGCGTGGAACAACATGAGAAAGTATCTCACGGAAATCGCCGTCTCCGGCCTCAATATCCTCCCGGATTATTGCCAGGACCTTGGGCTCACACAGATAGTCTCCGTCAGCCACCATATGACCGCTTTCCCAACCACCGCCGGCATCGGCACTTACATGGAAATAATAGCCGCTGTAGCCTGATTTCTTTCCACCTTTGCAGATATAGACGCCCATGTGAGTCTTGTATGGATCCTTGTTGGCAGAGAAGCGGACGTCGCGATAGATGCGGTAAGTGATGTCACCGATGCCCAGGTTCCCGATTGAGCTGTCAAACTTCCTGATCTCCTCAAGAAGGGACAAAGAGAATCTCTCAAACGCAGCCTTTGCCTGCAGATATTCTGCCTTATGTTCAGTGAACCATTCCCTGTTATTGTTGCAGCTGAGTTCACGAAGGAATTCAAGTACCTGTTTCATAAATGATTGATGTCAGATTTACTACTCTGACCATAATTTTGCAAATATATACAAATAAGGTAAAAGTATTACCTTTGTGGCCAGAAATGACCGATGCCGGAAGAAATAACAAAGAAACCGCCGTAGGAACTGACAGTAAAGCTGTTGACGGTGGAAGGACAGAAACGCGCAGAGCTTTCCTGAATGGAATGCGTGACGGTCTTCCTATCGGTTTCGGCTATTTTGCCGTTGCTTTCTCTCTTGGCATCATTGCCAAAAAGGCCGGATTGATTGCTTTGACGGGGTTTTTCAGCAGTCTTACAATACGTGCATCGGCAGGTGAATACGGTGCTTATACTCTGATTGCCGCTGGAGCTGCTTTTTCTGAAGTTGCCCTGATGGCTGTCATCACGAACCTAAGGTATCTGCTCATGGGAGCATCGCTCTCACAGAAGTTCTCACCAAGGACTTCACTTCTGAAAAGAATCCTGGTGGCGTGTTGCATTACCGATGAAATATTCGGAATTTCAATTGCTTACAAAGGGTATCTTGCCCCGGCATATACATTTGGAGCTACTTTTGTAGGCGCTCCGATGTGGGCGCTGGGAACCATGTGCGGCATCATTGCAGGGGGAACACTCTCTGCAGGTGTAGTGTCTGCACTGAGTGTTGCACTGTATGGAATGTTCCTGGCAATCATAATTCCTCCTGCACGTCAGGACAAGGCAGTGCTCATAGCTGTCATTATCAGTTTTATTCTCAGCTGGACATTCAGCACGATTGAGTGGACCAGCACGAATATAAGTTCAGGAATGCGTACAATCATACTGACAATTCTTATATCTGCTGTCATGGCAGCAGTCAAACCAATAAAGACATCAGACTGACAAGGCAATGAACGGAAGGCTTTTCATATATCTGCTTATTACTGTTCTGGTCACCAACATGATCAGGATTCTTCCTGTCACCCTGATCAGACGTCAGATCACCAACAGGTTTGTAAGAAGTTTCCTGTATTACGTACCTTACGTTACCTTGGCTGTGATGACGTTCCCTGCAATCGTTGAAGCAACTCAGATACCCATGGCAGGCATCGCAGCACTGATTGCCGGTATCGTTGCAGCATGGTATGGCCTGGGACTCTTCCCGGTTTCAATCATCTGCTGTGCAATTGTATTCCTTCTTGAACTGTTCCTCAGGTAGCCATGAGAAAGAAAAAGAATATGAATAATTAGCTATAACTTTGACAAATCATTATCAAATATCATGCTGGGAACAATAGTAAACACAACAACAATTCTCATAGGCAGTTCTGTTGGAGCGCTTGTACGCCAGGGAATTGGGGAGAAATATAAGACAGCCCTGTTCAACGCACTTGGCCTGTGCTGCCTTGTACTGGGAATGAATGCAGCACTCCCGAACATGGCCAAGAGTGAATATCCGGTCATGTTCATACTCAGTCTTGCATTAGGCGGTGTCATAGGCACCAGACTTGACCTGTCAGGCAGGATAGACAGGCTCAACGCCAGAATCAACCAGAAGAACGGAAATGAGAACAACGGCCTGCAGGGGCTGATGACAGGTCTGCTTCTCTATTGCATTGGAACATTCAGCATTGTGGGTCCGGTGCTGTCATGCCTATCTCCAAGCCACGGATGGGCAATAAATGAGCCCAGCAACACATTCTTATATACAAACGCCACGCTTGACCTTGTATCAAGTGCGGTTCTGGCGGCATCATACGGCTGGATAATGCTTCTAGCCGCTCCGGTACTTTTCTGCTGGCAGGGAATGTTCTACGCAATTGCATTCTTCTTTGGCAGCGCAATGCCTGAGCCGATGCGTACGGAACTGAGCATAGTAGGAGGTGTCCTGATTGTAAGTTCCGGACTGGGAATTCTAGGAATCAAGGACTGCAAGACCGTGAACCTGCTGCCAAGCCTTCTGGTTCCGGTATTATTCTACCTGATTAAGGGACTTTTCTAAGATTTTTGTCTAAATTTGGATTTTCAAACCCAGACAAATGAAAGAATTCAGCCATACCTTCCTGAAGAGCTACAATCGCCCAGAGCTGACCGTCAGGGAACTTCCAGAATACTCCATTCAATAAGCTTTCAGCCAACAATCTCAATAGTACTGCTGGAGCTCTTGCCGGACTGTATAACCTGAATCTGTACAGGTATATTGTCACGGACTTCCTGAATGTGGCTGATGATGCCCACATGCCTGCCATTCT
>JAKSIY010000058.1 GCA_024398535.1 Bacteroidaceae bacterium | reverse complement strand
TCTACAAGTCGTCCGAAAAAGACTTCATCAGTATCTCCTTCAACGAATATCACAACATGAGGAGTTAATGCATTTGTTCCTTTGGCTTTCTTCTTCATGTCTGTGGTACCTTAGTCAAAGAGTTCTTTAATTTCGTCTGATTCTGGTTTCAGGTTCAGCATCAGATCAAACATGTATTCTCCCAATGTCATCTCCATGGCAGATGCGCGCTTGACCACAGTCTTGACCTTTGTCTGCTTCAGTTTATGGAATGAAGCAACACCATCTTCTGATGGTAAACCAAATGTCAGTTGACGAGATTTCAGGTAACGGACAAGGTAGGGTGAGTGACTTGTTGTCAAAACCTTGATGCCCTCGGCAAAGGACTGAACCATAAGGATCATGTTTTCCAACAGTTTCGGGTGAACAGAGTTCTCCAGTTCTTCTATACAGATCAATGAAGAACCAGTTATCTCTGCCTTGATAATTTCAGCGATAATTGTAATAATCCTGCGGCTACCACTTGATAGACGCGAGATGCTTATGTCCTGATTGTTCGACCTTTCATTGATACGCATATCATAGATTGCATCCTCTATGCGATAGGGAACATTACCAGTTGCAAGTCCCATCTCCGAAAAGGTTGGCGTGATTGCCTTGATATTCGGTACAATATGAGTCACTGCATCTTCAAATAGTGAATATCTTATTGGCTCTTGTTCCTTCAGGTTGTAGATAAACTTACACAAAGTCTGTTTGTCAAAAACTGAGATTCCGACCATATTCAGCCCAAGGTTTTTCAGCCTAGAAACTACTTCATAATAGAAAATATTGTCATTCCCATGCAGAGTGTCTAGGACTAACTGAGTGTCGGATGCCTTTGCCTCTTTGTTGCAACGTCCTGTAACACTCGGCACGTAGAGACCGCCATCGTCCTTTGTCCTTTTTATAAGTGTATGCGGACGACGATACTCTTTGGATGTTTCGGTCAGCGATTCATCTGTAATGCAGCATCCTAACCCTCCGTTGTTCTTTGCCCATTCAAATGAGAAAGAATATGAATATGCAGCTTCATCTGCATCCTCTCCCCTTGTCAGCTCTATTCCAAAGCGGAATGCATCTCCACTCGTGGCATTGTTGATAGGTATGAATGATGAGTCACTCATCATGGCTTGACGCTCAACCTCTGTTGCAGCAATGAAGCGAAATGCAAAACGAATGCCTTCAATTACATTGCTCTTGCCATAGTTGTTAGGTGCAACCAAGGCATTGAACTCTGTAAGGTTTATGTCAAACTGCTTTATGTTGCAGAATCCTGAAATTGATATTTTACGTATCTCCATGAAAAGAAAATTTGCGTGGACGAATTAGTTTTGGCGTAAAGTTATGTTTTTTCTTTCGTCCGTGCAATGTTTCGTTGCACTAAAGTCAATGCAATCCCTCTTTGAACACCTAATGAGTATTTGGCATTCAAAAAAACTCAGAAAGAATTCGTTCGGTATGTATGTACTCACAAGTGATTCAAGGATATTTGTCCTAATGCCCCCAGTGGGCATAAGATATGAACTTGAATCCATGCTTGGGGGTAAACCATAATTTTGCAAAAACAGCGTTACCTCTGCAGAAATGGCACAGAGGGTGGTGAAGGTGTGATGCCATTCATTCACAAGTAGAGAAGGGAGATTTCCATTCAAGCGTTGTTGCAGTTGCCTTGGGAATAACCTGGAACGCCTGATAGGGCTGGACCTTTACCAATATCCAGCTGTTGGGAGAGCATCCCAGCGAAGAGAGTCTTTCTGGACTGGAAAACGCATCGTATAAGACCTGCAGGGTCGTTCTGCATAGAATGGTTCAATGATAATGGGTATTTGAGAGAATATTTTCTTTATCTATGGTTGGGGTCAAGGATTTTTTCCGTAATTTGGCATTGTTTACTATTAAGGTTGGAAATCCATTTCGGTATCAAAAATTAATAGATAATGGCGAAAATACTTGAAATCAAAGAAATGAAGAATATGGCAAGGCTTATAAAGGCACAAGGCGTTTTGGCTGTCCTATTGCTGTCAGTCATGTTGCCGGTTAGCGCACAGTATAAGATGGTGGTGTACACGAATGGTGGTACAAGGACTGAATTCTGGGCAAGCAATGTTGACAGCGTTACTTGGGAGTATTCAGAACCATATACCCCTGTAGATTCTATGATTCATGTCGGATACGAATACGTTGACCTTGGCCTCAGTGTCAAGTGGGCCACCATGAATGTCGGTGCAGCAAAGCCTGAGGATTACGGTTATTACTTTGCCTGGGGTGAAACAGAACCAAGGACGGAATACAATTGGACCACCTATAAGTATTGTAAAGGCAGCAGGAACACCATAACCAAATACTGTGATGATAGCGATTACGGCAACGATGGTTTCACAGACAACAAATCAATACTTGACCTAGATGATGATGCCGCACATGTCAACTGGGGTGGTAGCTGGCGAATGCCAACTTTAGAAGAAATGAAAGAGCTCATAGACAACTGCACCTGGATATGGACAACTATGAACGGATATAATGGCTATAAAGTTCAGAGTAATCAGCCCGGTTACACAGACAATTGGATATTCCTTCCTGCTTCAGGTTGCCGCTACAATTCGCTCCTGAGCAATGAGGGCAGTTACGGCTACTACTGGTCTAGTACCCTCAGCGCTGACTACTCACGTGACGCTTACGGCCTTGTATTCTTTTCAAATAATATCGGTTGGTACTACAACTACCGTTACAACGGGTATTCTGTCCGTCCAGTCTGTCCATAAGCATTCAACATCACATCGGATGTTGTTTGGCTTTATATTCAAAAATTACATCAGTTTGAATGTAAATTTTAACAGAGTTCCAACCACAATACATGTAGATGCAGTTCAGTAAGTTCCACAGTCTATCATTGGCAACATCGGTGGCATGTTCAAACAGAGTGTGCTATCTCCTCATGCCTGATTTGGAAAGAAATGGATTATTGGAGTACATTGACAAGGCGGGGAAGGAGCACGACTGTTCAATGGCAGTGGTGTCCGTCTCCGACTGGAACGATGACCTTACACCATGGCCGGCGCCGGGAGTATTCAAAGGTGCAAGACCATTCCAAGGCAAGGCTGGGATTTTTCTGAACGAATTCCTGGAGTGTATGGATTTTATAGAAGAATCCATGGGACTAACCTGTCCGGAGCGCTATCTCATAGGAGTCTCACTGTCTGGACTGTTCGGTATATGGACTCTCTCGAAGACCGATGCCTTCAGCGGGATAGGATCCATTTCAGGTTCCTTGTGGTATGACGGCTTCGTAGAATGGCTGGGAGAGGCCGATGTGAAAAATCCGTCTGTGAAGGTGTTCATGTGTCTAGGAGACCGGGAGCATCTTTCCCGGGACAAAAGAATCTCCCAGGTAGAGACTCTTACCGAAAACGCTGCCGATATCCTGAGATCAAGGAACATCGAGGTGACGTATCAACTCGTCGAAGGTACGCATTTCTCACCTGTGGAGCCAAGGATTGAGCTTGCTTTACAGACATTGCTCTAGGCCTTAAATCTTATGCCCATTGAGTCACTTATACTTTGTTGCATGGATTGCTTTGCTTTTCCGTCAGATTTTTAGATATTTGTAACCTCAAACATTGATTTTGAGCAAGATATGACATGTACTAATCTTGAAAATAGCTTACATGGGAGGGATAAGTCGCTGATGTTTAGTGATTTAGGCTTTTACTGTACGCATTCTTTTCAAAGGAAAGGTGCGTTTTTTGTTGTCCTTCATTGCCCTTCTCTCTTGTAGATAATCTGTAAATTCATTAACTTTTAATACCCCAATGAAGCAAATACTATTTTTGACAGCTTTGTTTCTGTCCTCAATGGCCTCTGCACAAAACTACCTGACCATCACCCAGAAGAATGGGGATCAGTTCAGCTACGCTTTTTCTGACAAGCCTGTAGTTACATACACAGAGACAGACCTGGTACTCACAACTGAGGACACAGAGATTCAGTTCCCATTATCAGGACTGCAGAAGTTCACATTTGAAGATGCACCAACATCTGTTCAAGAAACAACCACAGCATCTGCAACAATCTCAGTCAGTAACAACACCGTTACCATACGCTCAGCAAAAGCCGATGCACAGGTACAACTTATTGCTGTTGACGGCAAGATTGTCAGAACATATAAGACCGATGCCGAAGGTAATCTGTCATTCAGCATAGCTGACCTGGCCACAGGAATATATGTGGTGAAGTCTGAATCATTAACCTGTAAAATCTCAAAGAAATGAAGAATATAGCAAGTTGTATCAAGACAAGGATAGCCTTGTCAGTCCTTATGCTGATGGCTATGCTGACAGCCAGTGCCCAGTACAAGATGGTAGTTCATACAAACAATGGTACATCAACAGAGTTCTGGGCAAGCAGTGTTGACAGTGTGACATGGGTGTATTCGGAACCAGAAAGCAGTGGTAATGATGAAGATGAGGCTACAGTAACCGGTGACGCCAGCAATATTACAGTTTATACAGCAACAATATCATCATGGGCAAATATCCTGGACAATTTGTCAAGTGATATAAAGATAGGTATTATATATACCACAACAGGAACTCCAAGTAAAAGCCATGGAACCCAGGAAACCGTTAGCCTGAGTAGCCTGGACAAGAATTCTCAATATTCTCTTACCCTGAACAATCTTGCGCCTTCAACAACATACTACTACCGCTCATTCGTATATCAGAGTGGTCTCTGGTTCTATGGCAAGGTAAAGAGTTTTACAACCAAGAATCAGGGTGTTGACATGGTAACCGGTGTTGCCAGTAAGATTACATGCTATAGCGCAATAGTAAGTGGCAGCATAAGCATTGATTCAAGCCTTGACTATCGCCGCCTTGAATATGGTATATGCTACTCAACATCAGCAGAACCAACAATCAATGACACACGCCTGCAGCCAGAAAGCTATGCTGTCAGGCAGAACTACACATGCCAGCTTTGCGCTCTTGCAGGAAATACTATATACTATTATCGATCTTATGCGTATGTGGACGGTTACATCAGTTATGGTCCTGTTCAGAGCTTTACTACAAAGGAGGATAACGTGGTGGTTACAGGCTCATTCAATGAAGAGGACTGCACAGTGAAATCAGAACTGAAAATTGGTGCTGGTGCATACAGTTCACTGAAACTTGGCGTATGCTATGGTACAACAGAAACACCTACCGTTAAAGACCATACAGAGACTGCCAACGAAGTTGATGATGAAAACAATTACATCGTTACTTTAAACTTGACCAACGTTCCTGTTGGAACTGTATATTACCGCTCATATGTTAAGATAGATGGCGTAGCACATTATGGTGAGGTTAAATCATTTGTAAGAGAATATAAGGTTCCTGCCTATGAATACGTTGACCTTGGCCTCAGTGTCAAATGGGCTACATTTAACGTTGGCGCTACAAAACCAGAAGAATATGGTGATTACTTTGCTTGGGGTGAGACCGAACCAAAATCAGATTATAGTTGGTCCACCTACAAGTACTGCAGCTCATACGACTCCATGACCAAATATTGCACTAATAGCCGTTCCGGTTACAATGGCTTCACTGACAACAAGACCGTCCTTGACCTAGAGGACGATGCCGCTCATGTGAACTGGGGTGGCAATTGGCGCATGCCTACCAAGGAAGAGCAGGATGAACTCCGAAATAACTGCACCTGGACCTGGACAACCTTAAACGGTGTCAATGGTTACAAGGTACAGAGTAAGAAAGACGGTTACACCGACAAGTGGATATTCCTTCCAGCTGCAGGTAGCCGCGGCGATTCGGACTTCTACAGTGTGGGTAGTTTCGGCTACTTCTGGTCCAGCTCGCTCTACACGGACGATCCGCGCTACGCGTTCTACCTCTACTTCGATTCAGGCGGTGTGTGGCGCAGCAGTGACTACCGTCGCCACGGTCAATCCGTCCGGCCCGTCTGCCCGTAAGAATTTGTCTTTTCCTGAAGACAGGCAAAGAACAAATCACATAGCGTAAATATTCAGCCGCAGGGCTGTGGATGCCAGCAGGGTGACGGAATCGCCCCAGCGGCGTTCCACTGTCCTGCGGCTGCTTTTGTGGCGTAGTTGTTTTTTTTGTTACAACACCATCCTCAACTTGTTCGATACGTCGTTCACTGGAATGATTTCGTAATCTCCTTCATTGTTCAGCCATACAATTTAAATATCAATCGCGAAGATAAGTCATAATTGGAAATATCAGTCCAAAAATATTACAGAGTTTTATTATCTTTGCTGTTGAATGTCAGTTATCTGCAAGAGAGGTGGTCAAATGGAAGAACAAGTACACACTATGGCGGGAACTAATATTTGTGCATTGATTATGGAAACAAAAAGTAAATATACACCGGGACGGATAGCGGTGTTCGAAATGATTCTGACAGGAGTAATGATAATTGCCCTGTTTCTTCCGTGGATAAGATTTGAAGCCTTTGGTGAAAGTGAACTGGTTTACTTGACTGAGGGTGGAATAAAGTTCGTTTTCTACTTACTTCTGTTCGCATCAAACATTGTATTGAAGTTTTTCAAACGCAGTAGATGGCTATCGATGCTGCTGGCAATAATAGCTCTGATGTTGCATTCTGAGGATGGCGCATACGCACTTAACGATTTGCACGAACAGTCCACACTTCCACTTACGAACTATCCTGCAATTGGTGAGATGGTCATTGCTTTGACTGGTTTGCTTTTAGGAACGGTTGTCTGTTGTTCGTGGATTGTCTCTTTGGTTAAGAGAATAGTTGACGCTTTCAGAAACAGGCGTTATGCGAAAGTGTTTTCTTTTTTCCTGTTGATATTCCTTACAGTCCTCTTTGCGATTAGTCTATGCAGATTTTATCTGGAAGGTTTTGGGCATGTATCGTCAACCTATGAGGTTTCGCAGTCTATCAATGATGAAACTGTAGAAAATGATTCCTATTCAGAAGAAGTCGAGAAAATACAATACATCCCGTTTGAAGTCAACGGAAAAGTTGGGGTTAAGGATGAATCGGGAAAGATTATTATTCCGGCTGAGTTTGATAAGGGTACCCTTGATATTGAAGAGCATCGTATTTCTGCCTTTGAGAATGATTACGAAAATTTTATGTACTATTTCAAGAAGACTGGTGTAATGCTCCGTCATATTGATATGGCTTCAGGCATTGAGGTTACCTTGTTGCATTTTGCTGACACAGACACTTATGCTTTCTACACGGCTGAAGGCCAGGTCAAGGCCGATAGTCTGAGTGCAGATATATTCAGTTTGCGTAAGATTGACCCGGAAAATGGATATACCGTCAAACAGTACTATGGCTTCCGCAACAATAATAACGATAATTACATGCCTGTATATGACGAACAAGGTAATCGGATTTGTACATTCACCGTCAATGGCTGGCAACTTTTCGGCATAAATCACCTGACTCGCAACGAAGACGAACCGCGCGATTTTGACAAAGATTTCACCTTCACAATTTCTCTTGAAGATTTCAAGGACGCTCACCTTTCAGTGGTTAAGAATTAATTGTCGGTACCAGTGCACTCGGACCAGATGATGCTTCAGGCTGCCAAGAGGGAGTTCCGGGGAGCAGATGAAGGAGTGATATCAGTACTCATACAGCCGGAAGTGCTTATGTATATCACACCTTAGGCAGAAACTTGTTTCAGAGCTCGTCCCAAAGGAAAAAATCGTATCTTTGCCAAACATGGCGGTTTAACGTGCATGGTAATTCACTCAAAAGCTGATGAAGATGAGTAAATTCAGATATCCAATTGATACAGACCAGTTCCAGAATATCAGGGAACAGGGAATGCTGTATGTTGACAAGACCGATATGATGTATGATCTTGTCAGCAAGTATCACTATGTATTTCTAGCTCGTCCTCGTCGTTTTGGCAAGTCTCTGCTTTGCAATACTTTAAAGGCTTATTTTCAAGGGCAGAAGGAACTGTTTGAAGGACTGAAGGTGATGGAACTGGAGAAGGAGTGGAAGAAGTATCCGGTGCTGCACTTTTCCATGAGCGGACTGAAAAATGTCACAGTTCCAGAAGCTAAATCAAAATTAGAAAGCCTTATAAGAGGCTATGAAAGAATTTATGGGAAAGACCCTCTTTCTGAAACTCCCGGTGATCGTTTCCGTGATTTGATTCATAATGCAGAAAAGCAGAGTGGTCAGAAAGTTGTGGTTATCCTTGACGAATATGATGCCCCAATCATGCGTCTGATGTATGATACGGAGCAACTTGAGGCCATGCGTTCTATGCTGCGTGAGTTCTATCAGGTTCTGAAGGATGAAGGCGCCTACCTTCGTTTTGCCTTTATTACGGGAGTAACTAAGTTTTCGCAACTCAGTATATTCTCGGAATTGAATAACCTGAAGCAGATTTCAATGCTTGATGTTTATTCCGGTATCTGTGGTATCACACAGGAAGAACTTGATACCGTGCTTAGGCCTTGTGTTGATGAATATGCTCAAAACCTGAACCTGACCGTAGAAGAAGCCTACTCTTTATTGAAGAAGAATTATGATGGTTATCATTTCTCAGAGAATAGTAAGGATGTTTATGCTCCATATAGTTTGTTGAATGCCCTGAATGACAATAATACAACTTCTTATTGGTTTGAATCGGCCACAATGACTGGACTGATAGAGCACTTAAGGCATCACCCAGCGTTCAATCCGTTGGATTTTGATGGCGCTGAATTGTCGCTCATGGACTTCAATATGCCTTGCGAAAATGCCAGAACACCAATCCCTTTGCTTTACCAGAGTGGCTACCTGACCATAAGGAATTATGATAAGGAAGATGATGTATATACTCTCAGTTTTCCCAATTATGAGGTACGCCAGGGCATGGTATCCGGATTGTCGAACTATCTGATGAATACTGATGACCTTGAGCAGAATGCCCTGGTTCTTGCCATGGCCCGTGCCCTCAAACGCGGAGATTTGTCAGAAGCCTTGACGCAGCTTCGTTCATACATTGCCAGCCTTCCTTATGACATCATCACCAAGAAGGAATGGATGGCCAAGAAGAAACGTGAGGCGTTCTACAAACTGCTTATCTACGTCATCTTCTCTCTGCTCAACAGTAAGGTCGATACTGAGGTCAAGAGTATTCTTGGCCGTGCCGATGTGGTAATAAAGACAAAATCGGACATCTATGTGTTGGAACTTAAGGTGGATGACTCTGTTGAGAATGCCCTGGCACAGATTGACAGCAAGGGTTATGCCATTCCTTACGATGCAGACGGTCGCAAGATAACCAAGTGCGGAGTGAGCATAAGCAGCGAACAGCGCAACATTGCCCAGTGGCGCATCGTGGATACTTGTGGCAATGTGATTGAGGATAAGAATACTTTTGAGTTCTGATAATATACTGGAGACAATGAAACTGTACAGGATATTGGCTTTGGCATCGACAGCGTGCTTATGTGGATGCTTAGGGATGGCGTCATCTTATTCGGGCGATGCGCTGCTGGAACTTCCTGCTATTGAAGCGGGAGAGTCACCTATTATATATAATGTGGATGACGACGGCGTGAATCATCTGGCATATACTGTTCTTTATGATGAGGAACATCTGATTCCGGCATGGGTTGCCTATGACCTGACAGAACATGAGAGCCGTGGTACGGCGGAACGTGGACAGAAGGCTTTCCGTCCTGATGAGAATGCGGGTGTCAGGCAGGCTGTGGATTCAGATTACCGTCGTTCCGGCTATACGCGTGGACACATGGCTCCGGCTGCAGATTTCAAGTGGAACGATGAGGCCATGTGGGACACTTTCTATTTTACCAACTGCTGCCCGCAGACTGCACAGATGAATGCCGGTGCCTGGGAAGATGTTGAAGGGATGGTACGCCGTCTGGCAAGGTACTATGGCACTGTCTATGTGGTAACCGGTCCTATACTTGAGGGTAACAGCCACAAGACAATAGGCAAGAACAATGTTACTGTTCCAGAGAAATTCTTCAAGGCGCTGCTGATATGCGACAACCAGGAGTGGTTCTCCATAGCTTTCGTGATGAATAACGATGACGACCCGCAGACTGTGCGCGGCAGTATGCTCACGGTCAATGACCTGGAACGCATGATTGGGCTGGACCTGTTCCACAACATGCCAGACTCCTATGAAGAGGATGTTGAGGACCAGCTTGATGCTGAACGGTGGTTGAAGTTCGTAAGATAAAGGAAAGGCGGCTTATCTGGCCGCCTTCTCCTTTGCAATCTTCTTCAGGTCTTCTATGTCAACACCTACATAACTGCTGTTTATGTCGCAATAGTCATGGAAATGTGAGTGACGCTTCTCAACCGGCGGCAGTTCCATGAAATTATCTCCATAGTACGATGCCAGGAAGGTCCTTGCATCAGAAGGACCGTCAAACATGCGCCCTTCAAATTCATATTTCCGTGGCTCGCCTACACAGTCAATAGGGTAGCAGCAAGTTCCATCGTCATGAGTCATCAGGAAATGACAGTTTTCATTTCCCTTGTATCTGGTGATTATTTTCTGTGCCTTGGCATGAAGCTTCTTCCTGTCAAGCAGTTTCTGAAGCATCAGAATCAGGAAAGAATTGAATCCCTTACCATGCTTGTACGGATCCCTGTATGCAAAGTACAGCTGCTTGCGGACCCAGTTGAATCTGTAGAAATGCAGGTTTCTGAGCAGTCGGTTGTCAGGAACCCTATCCAGAGCAAAAATGTCAAGGTATATTCCGCCTACATAACCCAGATAGAAACGTTCCACCAGGGTAGTGCTGCGGTCCTCAATCTTTGCAAAGTATTTGGGGTAGTTGGGATCATTCAGATGGGTTACTACCCTGAAACGTTCCGGAAGCCACTCTTCTGCATGTTCCACCAGAGTATCATAGTCCTCACGTGAGAAAGCAATGTCAATGTCATCGTCCCATGGAATGAAACCCTTGTGGCGGAGTGCTCCAAGCAGGGTTCCGGCAATGATGTAATACTTCAGACCATGCTCGTGGCATACCTTGTCTATTGCCTCAAGCGTCTCAACGCTCTTGAGCTGGAACTCCCTCAGGTCATACGTGTAATGCTTTGCCATCTTGTCTCCTTTTTAAATGAAACCCTTGTTCCTGAGGTCCAGGAATGCATCAATCAGTCTGTCGTAGTCTGCCTCAGTCAGGCATCCTATGTGTCCCACGCGGAATACGGTGTCCTTCATGCTGCCGCCGTTAGGACAGATCCACATGCCGTATTCATCCTTTATCTTCAGGAATATGTCATTGGCCGATGCTGTCAGCGGATGCAGTGGGGTAACTGCGTTTGAGAGTGACTCTGATACAATTGTGAATGGCAGGTCATACTCCTTAAACTTTCCACGGAAATACTCTGCCAGATGGGCTGTGCGGGTAATCTCTGCCTCAACACCACCGTTTGCATCGATCTCCTTGAGACGCGCGTTTATCTGGCGCAGAATACCTACGGCTGGGGTCCATGGGGTCTGGCCGCGCTCAGCATTCTTCAGCGCCAGCTTCAGGTCAAGATACTGACACTTGCATCTAATGCTCTCTGCGCGGCTTACCGCACGTGGAGAAAGGCACATCACGGAGATTCCCGGAGGGCAAGCCAGAGCCTTCTGTGAGCCGGTAATCATTATGTCTGCACCAAGACCGGCCATGTCAAACGGATCTGCCAGAAAGGTGCTTATGCAGTCAACAATCAGAAAGATGTTCTCCTTCCTGCAGAAACTGCTGATAAGGTCCATGTCATAGTGGACACCGGTACTTGTCTCATGCTTGTTGACAAGGAATGCCGTATAGCCCTGACCTTCATACTGTTTCAGATGTTCCGGCCTGAGTGCCTTTCCCGGTTCAAGGCGTATCTGTGTGAAAGGTATCTCATGGAGTTCAAGCAGTTCAACGAATCTTTCTCCGAAACTTCCGCCGTTTACAACCAGTGCTTTGTCTGCAGGCGTAAGCGTGTTCATTACGGCGGTCTCCATTCCGGCGCTTCCGGAACCTGTCATGAATGCTACGCGTGAGTCTTCCGTAGCTTTTGCGAATTTCTTTACCAAAGCCTCATTCTCAAGCATGAGCGCTGAGAATTCTGCGGTTCTGAAATATGGAACCTGTTCTGCGCCTATTGCCCTAACGGCATCGCTTGACTGTACAGGTCCTACTGTGAAGTTGATCATATATAAATCTGTGGTTTATATTTCGTGAAAATTACTGCGTTGGGCAAACTGCTGCATGATTTCGGCCATCTGAATGCTCTCTCTTCTTCTGAGTCTTGATGAAGAGAAACGGTGGTTTACGATGCAGCTTACAAACTCCTGTATCTCATAACGGAGTCCGAATCCGTCCCATTTGTAGAAGAACTTCTTGTTCTCATTCTGATCCTCATATCTGAGCTCAAAGAAGTCTGTCTTCCACCATGGTGCCGGTACGTATGCGTATCCTTTGGTGCCGGAGATGATAAGGTTTCCCTCTGTCTTGACACCCAGTCCTACCTTGAAAGAGCAGGTGGCGTTGGCGTATCTGAACAGTCCGCGGGTATATACGTCCACGCCGTTCTCCATGCGTGAGAACAGATGCAGTTCCTTGTAGTCCGTTCCCATTAGCTTCAGGATAGGCAGGAGCGGGTAGGAGCCTTCCTCATAAAGTGCTCCGCCGGCCTGCTCCGGGTCAAACTCGCGGCCGTTTCTGTCAAGCAGCTGTGAGAGCGATGCCTCAATGTCAACAATCTGACCTATCATTCCTGACTTCACCAGCGTCATCAGGTGTCTGAAGGCAGGACAGTGGGCGGTCTTGTTGGCTTCCATAAGAATGCATCCCTTCTCTTCTGCCAGCCTGTACATCTGTCTGGCCTGATCTCCGTCAAGAAGCAGAGGGGTCTCACACAGTACGTGCTTACCGGCTTCAAGTGACGATTTTATGTTCTGGTAATGTGCCAGATGCGGGGTTGCTATGTAAACTGCATCGACCTTGTCGTAGAACTCTTCAAGCGATGCCGCACATGGAATGCCAGACTCACTGGATAGGGCCTGGCATGCATTTGGGTCAATATCATACAGGGCAGTTATCTGGACACCACTCACGACTGAGGCTTCTGATGGGAACCTGTTGGCAACGCGTCCGCAACCTATGATTCCAATCCGTACAAGGGTCTGGCCCTTCTCTCTGAGCATTGTTGATGAGATGCCCTCAGTCCTAGGCAGATAAACTACCTGACAATACTCCTTCAGGTAATCAAACTGTCCCTCCCAGTCAGAGCCTATGGCAAAGATGTCAACGTCATACTTCTGCACGTCATCAATCTTCTGGCCTACGTAATCCTCTATGATGATCTGGTCTGCGTAGCCTGTAGCCTTTACCGCCTCAACGCGCTCAAGAACGTTGTTACGTACGTTCAGCTTGCCGCGGTCACGGTCAAAACTGTCATTCGTGACACCTACAATCAGGTAGTCTCCCAGTTCCTTGGCCCTGCGCAGCAGGTTTATGTGGCCCTGATGGAGCAGGTCATATGTACCGTATGTTATTACCTTCTTCATGCAGAAATCATTTTGGCCAGCCGAATGTCTTGTAGCTGGTATATTTTCTCCAAAGGTTCAGTCTCCTCTTTGCAGGAACGCCATGACGGTCAATGTAGTCCTGAGCCTGCGCAAGCATACGCTCGCAGCATTTCCCGTCAAAGTGCGGGTCGTAGTTATCTACAATCCATCTTCTGCGGCTGATGCTCTCCGGGTCAGCAAGCGCGCTGTCGTAAGCCTGGCAAAGTGCTGCCGGGTCAGTGATGTTCTCCCAGTAGATATCCTTTGCTATCGTATTGAGTGTTATTACCGGACGGTCCAGAAGCAGGAACTCATAGACTGCCGATGATGTGTCACTGATCATGACGTCGCTCATCATCTGGTATCGTGTCACGTTCTCTGAGGCCTCAATGAAGACGGCATGCGGCTGGGTCTGTGCCCATTCGCGGTATTCGTCACACCACTCCCTGCGGGTGAGCGGGTGGAATTTCATGAGCAGGACAATGTCCTTCTCTTCAAGCAGCTTTTCAAGTGCCGGTTTCAATGCCGGGAGTGAGGTCAGCTTGGGTGAGAAAGTAGGAGCGTAGATTACCACCTTGCTCTTTCCGTGTTCCTTCAAAAGCTGAGACTTCTCCTGGTCATAGTCATGGATGTGCTGATGTATCCAGTCCTGCTTGGTCCAGCCGGTCTCACGGACCTCAAAATCTCCGTATTGCCTGGCAGATTCCTGGAAGTGACTGGTAAAGTAGGGGCCTTGTGTGAAGTATGTGTCAAAGTAACGTCTTATGATCCAATGGTCTTTCTTTTCTGCTGCATAGCCATGGAAGACCTGAATCTTTACTCCTGAAAGATAGTATGGAACAATGTTTCCGGGTACAAAGACAGCTTCTGGCTTGTATGAGTATGCCTCCTTGATGGAATGTGTCACGTGCGCATCGTCCGGCAGGCTGTATTCTGAAATCTTCTTTTTGTGTATGTACCAAAGAAGCTCGTGACATCCTTGTACAAGCGCTTCTTCATACAGCGGAAGAAGTATGTCAATGGCATACCTGTTCTCGCAGAATAACAAAATCCGCATAATCTGTTACTTTTCCTTTGGTCTTTACAAAGGTACGGCTTTTTGGCCAAAAAATACTACCTTTGCGCGTCTTTAAAATAAGGTGACAATGGAAAAGGTTTACATATTGGGCATTGAGTCATCCTGCGATGATACCAGCGCCGCCGTGCTCTGTGACGGCCAGCTGCTTTCAAACGTGATTGCCAGCCAGAAGGTTCATGAAGAGTATGGAGGCGTAGTGCCGGAGCTTGCCTCAAGGGCTCATCAGCAGAATATCGTCCCTGTGGTCGATACTGCCCTGAAGCGTGCGGGCATCACCAAGGACCAGCTCTCTGCTGTTGCTTTCACCCGTGGACCGGGTCTGATGGGCTCTCTGCTTGTCGGAGTCTCTTTTGCAAAGGGACTTGCCAGGTCTCTGAACATCCCTATGATAGAGGTGAATCACCTGCAGGGTCACATCATGGCCCACTTTATCCGTCAGCCTGAAGAGGAGATTGACACTCCTCAGTTTCCGTTCCTGTGTCTTCTGGTTTCCGGCGGCAATTCGCAGATTGTAAAGGTCGATGCCTACAACAGAATGACAATCCTGGGCCAGACAATAGACGATGCTGCCGGTGAGGCAATGGACAAGTGCTCAAAGGTCATGGGCTTTGGATATCCAGGCGGTCCTATAATTGACCGTCTTGCCAGACAGGGCAATCCTGATGCATACACTTTCAGCAAGCCTAACGTTCCAGGGTATGATTACAGTTTCAGTGGTCTCAAGACCTCTTTCCTGTACAATCTCAGGGACTGGGTTGCAGAGGATCCTGACTTTGTGGAGCATCACAAGGAAGATCTGGCTGCATCGCTTGAAAAGACAGTCGTTGACATATTGATGAAGAAACTGCGTCTTGCGGTAAAGGATACCGGTATTAAGCAGGTGGCGGTTGCCGGAGGCGTCAGTGCAAACACAGGTCTGAGGAATGCTTTCCAGGATCATGCCAGGCGCTATGGATGGAAGGTTTTCATTCCAAGATTCTCATACACGACCGATAATGCGGCCATGATAGGAATAGTGGGTTATCATAAGTATCTGGACAAGGATTTCTGCGGAATTGACGTCCCGATCTTCTCAAATACCCGTATTTAACGGTGTTTTTTGACCTCTTGATGCCTTTTGTGGTAAATTTGTTGGGGAAAGATTTGTTTGTTAAATAAAAATGTAGTTATTTTGCACCCTGTTTTGAGGACCTATCAGAAAACGAACAAAAATATAATATAACAAATGTCTAGAATTTGTCAGATCACCGGAAAGAGGGCAATGATTGGTAACAACGTTTCCCACTCAAAGAAGAGAACAAAGAGGGCTTTTGACGTCAATCTGTTCACCAAGAAGTTCTACTATGTAGAGGAGAACTGTTGGATCAGCCTTCGCCTTAGTGCTGCCGGCCTGAGGTTGATTAACAAGAAGGGACTTGATGCTGCCCTGAAGGATGCCGTAGCAAACGGCTATTGTGATTGGAATGATATCAAAATCATTGGCTAATATAGGAGAGAAATACTATGGCAAAGAAAGTTAAGGGCAACAGAGTACAGGTAATTCTGGAGTGCACTGAGCATAAGGATAGCGGTATGCCGGGTACTTCACGCTATATTACCACCAAGAACAGGAAGAATACTCCTGAGAGACTTGAACTTAAGAAGTACAACCCAATTCTTAAGAGGGTAACTGTTCATCGTGAAATTAAGTAATACTGATTAAACCATGGCAAAGAAAGTAGTAGCAACCCTTCGTCAGGGTAAGGTATCTATGTCAAAGGTCATCAAGATGGTGAAGTCACCTAAGACCGGCGCATATATGTTCACAGAGCAGATTGTAACTGAGGAGCAGCTTAAGGAGGCTCTCAAGTAATTTCTGTACAAGAACAAAAGGATTATAGGGATGACCTTACGGTTGTCCCTATTTTTTTTGTGTGTATTGTATTTTCTAGCTGATATAAAAAGATAAAACCACATTATATATTTAGAGATTTATTGTTATATTTGCGTCAACTATGGGACTGTTTTCGTTTTTTTCAAAAGATAAGAAGGAGGTGCTTGACAAGGGCTTGGAAAAGACCAAGACAAGCGTCTTCTCAAAACTTGCGCATGCAACACTGGGCAAGTCAACAGTTGATGATGAAGTTCTTGATAACCTTGAAGAGGTTCTCATTACTTCAGATGTAGGCGTAGAGACTACTCTGCGCATAGTTAAGCGTATCCAGGACAGGGTTGCCAGAGACAAATATCTGAACACCAAGGAACTCAATGGTATCCTCAGACAAGAGATATCTGAACTCCTTCTTGAGAATAATCAGAATGAGCTGCAGGATTTTGTTATCCCTGTTGATCACAGGCCATACGTGATACTCGTGGTAGGTGTGAATGGTGTAGGCAAGACTACAACCATTGGAAAACTGGCATACCAGTTCAAGAACAAAGGCTATAAGGTCTGCCTGGGTGCTGCTGATACCTTCCGTGCGGCTGCTGTCGAGCAGCTTCTTGAGTGGGGCCGCAGGGTTGATGTTCCAGTCATCCATCAGCAGATGGGCTCTGATCCTGCATCGGTTGCCTTTGATACCCTGACTTCTGCCGTTGCCAGCGGTGCTGACGTGGTCATCATTGATACTGCTGGCCGTCTGCATAACAAGGTTGGTCTGATGAATGAGCTTACCAAGATCCGTAACGTCATGAAGAAGGTCGTGCCAAC
>JAKSIY010000057.1 GCA_024398535.1 Bacteroidaceae bacterium | reverse complement strand
GTCTGCTGCATACGGATGCTGCAGGGGCTGTCTGTGGAATTACAATCGGTAAAGGTGATGGTCTGATTGGTATAGTCCAGTGACAGGATGGTGATGGAGTGGCCGTTTGCCTTGATTCTGAGCTGAGCGCCGGGATGAATCACGTCCTTGTAGGTCTCAGTGGTTGACAGTGTGGTGTCAATTGCAGGGAATCCAGCCTCTGCCTGCGCCACCAGTTCCGGCAGTGAAAGGTATGAGTCAGGACCGGCCACAATGTCTGCGTGATGCTCAACCAGCTCCTCTTTGGTACGCTCTGCCATGCATCCCATGACACCTATCAGCAGCTTGCCGCCACGTTTCTTCTTCATGGCGTTGAGTGCATCAAGGCGATTCCATATCTTCTGCTCGGCGTTCTCTCTGATTGAGCAGGTATTCAGGAATATGGCATCGGCCTCATCAATTGACTGGGTGGTGTCATAGCCCGCTGACTTCATGATAGAGGCTATGACCTCACTGTCTGCCACGTTCATCTGGCAGCCGTATGTCTCAATGAACAGTTTTGCGTTTTCTGTCATTGTCAACTTATTTGATGGCCTTCTTGGCAACCTTCAGAAGCTTTGCAGAAGCCACAGCATCACCCTCGTAAGGAAGGAGATACCATTTTACAGTCCATGAAACAGACTGTCCCGGCTGCAGTGAGGTGTACTCACCCTGATTCTCAAGCTCTGTATAGGTGTCGCCCTGGTTTACATAAACCTGAATCTCAGCCTCTTCTGGAGCAGGCTGTGAAGCATTCAGGTCAGGGAACTGCTTTACAAGTACCAGACCGTCGTATGCGTATGCAAGCCAGCCTTTACCGTCAGCATTGATCTTGCGGTTCTGACGCTCTACGTCAAAAGTGTACCATGCAGCACCGAACTCTGACTTGAAGTCAAGCAGGCCGGCAGGAGTAATCTCATCAACCGGTGCATCGCAGAATACGATGCCCTTGCTAGGTACGCGGGTAATCTCCCATGGAGCCAGACTTACCTGATGGTCAGACTCATTGGTGATTGTATAGGTGATGACTATTCCCTTCTTGTTTGCGGAAAACTCCTTTGTGATCCTGTATGGGAAACGCTGTGACAGCTGGCTGGTCATGACAACAGAGCCAGCCTTCTGCTCAACGGTATATGGTCTTGAATCGTGCTCTGCAACAGGCGGCCAGTTCCAGTCCTTCTGAGGGCTGGTCCAGAATGTGCTTCCAAACTGGTTCGGAATGCGTGACTGTGCAATCACCTCCTTGTCCTGATACTTGAGTGACATGACCTTTGCGCCGGCACCGGCGTTGATGGTCATTGAAACATTACCTGTTGTAAGAACATAATTCGTTCCATCTTCAGTAGAGATGCTGTATGTGTTCTTCTTTGCCCAAGAAGGTACGCAGCCCAGCATGATGGCTGCAGCAACTAAAGCAAGTCCTTTTTTCATTTTTATCATTGTTTTTTGTGACTCCAAAATTAGTTATTTTTTCCGGAAATAGCGTCCTACCACAGGCAATGAAGCCAACGGGAGGTCTTTCTTTAAAAGGTAGGCTACATAGATTCCCAGCAATACCGTATTCAGCAGAAGGCTGGCCCAGACAGGCAGCATCGGCGCCAGATCTGTAGATGCAAAATATATTACAGCAGCAATGCAGCAGTACTTGAAAATCTCTTTCATAGGATAAGGAATCGGTTTTTTCTTCTGGCCTATCAGGTACGACATTACCATGCAGATTCCGTATCCGGCAAATCCGCCCCATGCGCAGGCCATGTAGCCGTAACGCGGAACGAATGCTACGTTTATCAGAATCATGACCGCTGCGCCGGCTGCACTCATGACAGCTCCCCACCATGTCTGGTCAATCAGCTTGTACCAGAATGACAGGTTGAAATAGATACCCATGAAAAGCTCTGCCATCATTACTATCGGAACCACTTTCAGGCCTACCCAATAGTCATGGTTGGTCACCAGATAGCGGAAAACAGGCATATAGAGCACCACCGCCAGGAAAGCCAGCAATCCAAAGATTATGAAATACTTCATGCCCTGGGCCAGCGTCTCATCAGAGTTGCGGTCCTTGGCACCACCGAACACAAACGGCTCGTAGGCATACCTGAAAGCCTGGGTCAGCAGGCTCAGAATCATTGCAATCTTTACACAGGCACCGTAGATTCCCAACTGCACCTTACCCTCATGACCGGGCACCAGCTGAGGGTATGCAATCTTGTCAAACACCTGATTCAGGATACCTACCAGTCCCAGAAGCAGAATCGGCCATGCGTATGAGAGCATGCGGCGAGCCAGTCTGGCATCGAACCCGAATGTGATTCCCTTAAGTTCCTTCAGGAATCCCAGGGTAATGAGACCGGTGCAGAGAAGGTTCACAAAGAAGATAAGTCCAACTCCGTAATCAAAACGCTCATACAGCCCCTGAAGTGACGGGATTGCTCCGAACAGCCTTGGCAGAAGCGCAAATACCGCAACATTCAGAATCACGTTAGGTATTATGAATGCCATCTTCAGCGCCATGAACTTTACCGGTCTGTGCTGCTGCCTAAGACGGCTGAACATGATAGCCTGAAAAGCGTCAAGTCCGCCTATGACGGCAAAGCATCCCACATATTCCGGGTGATTGGAATACCCAAGATAATCAGAAATCGGCCCAAGGAAACAGAAAACCAGGGCAATGAAAAGCAATGACACTCCCCCCACAAGGCGCAAGGCAGTACTATATACCATGTCAGAATTCTCTTCTGTCTTGTTGGAAAAGCGGAAATATGTGGTTTCCATGCCGAAGGTAAGCAGCACAAAGATCAGTGCAGCCCACGCGTACATGTTTGAAACGATGCCATATCCACCGCTCTGCGGAGATATGAACTTTGTATGGACAGGCACAAGAAGATAATTCAGGAACCTGCCCACGATACTGCTGATGCCGTATATAGCCGTATCCTTGGCCAATGAGGCCATCTTACTCTGCGCCATTGCTTACTTCATGAGCGCTCTGGCCAACTGGTCAGGACAACTTGTTCCACGTCCTCCACAGTTAATTCCCTTGAGGCGTCTCACAGCCTCGTCAACAGGCATACCGGCCACCAGCGCAGCCACGCCCTGAGTATTTCCGTTGCAGCCGCCCATGAAACGGACGCTCTCAACCTTTCCGTCTGTCACTACCAGCTCAATGGCCTTGGAGCAGACAGAAGCACAATTCCTAACCACTATGTGACGTGATGAGCCCACTGTCTCATCAACGATTATTTCCGGTTCAAACTGGTCTGTCATAATTTAAATCACAGATATTTATGTCCGCTCTTCAGTTCAATGTCATGTATATACTTCTTCAGTGCGGACTCATTGTCACGTCTGCATATCAGCAGCACGTTGTCTGAATCCACTACCAGATAGTCATCAAGCCCATCTATCACCACAAGCTTTCCGTCATTCTGTTCTATTGCCATGGTGCGATGCGTGTTGTAGAGCTGACTGTCCGATGCGCGTACCACATTGTCGTCATCGTCCTTTGCACACTCGTCATACAGAAGGTCCCAGCTTTCAATGTCACTCCAGCGGAAGCCTCCCTTAGCCATGTAAACATGCTCGGAACGCTCCAGAAGAGCCTGCTCTGCAGAGATGTATGGGAAAGCCGCATAACATGAATAGAGCAATGCCCTGCGCTCATCCCTGTCCTTATGATTGCTGAAGATATTCTGAAGCTGTTCTGTCTGGTCTGGCAGCAACTGGCTGACAATTTTCATATATGTAGGAACGTTCCACATTAGGATACCGCTGTTCCAGTAGAATTCGCCGCTCTCAAAGAAGATACGGGCAAACTGCTCCTCGGGCTTCTCTGTGAAAGAGCGCACCTTGAACATGCCGTCCTCTTCTTCATCCTCAATCTGGATATATCCGTAGCGGGTATCAGGACGGTCAGGAGTAACACCGATGGTCAGCAGGACGTCATGGTTCTCAACATATTCCATGCCACGCTCCAGGGTAGCCAGATATTCGGCCTCATCCTTGATCTTGAGATCAGAAGGTACCGCCAGCACCTGAGCATCGGGAGCAATGTCATTAATATGGAAAGCTGCCAGAGTCATGGTAAGGGCGCGTCCCTTCATGGCAGACTCCCTGATAATCTGCTCAGCAGGCAGATCCGGAAGCTGTTCCCTGACAATATCAAAGTAATCCCTGTTTGTCACAACGTAAATATTCTCATGGAGGAAAATCTTACGCATCTTGTCATAAACCCTCATTATGAGAGACTCTCCTGTGCCGTAAACATCAACAAACTGTTTAGGCATGGACTTCCTGCTGAACGGCCATAATCTGGTTCCCTGTCCGCCCGCCAATATCACGCAATATTTATTTTTATCAAGCATAAACGCTGTCTTTGCTGTGTTAATGTCCAAAGATAACGTTTTCCTTTAGAAATCCACCTTGGATTTATGAAAAATTCAATATCTTTGCAAATGGTTTAAAGGCCCGGATGGCGGAATCGGTAGACGCGCTGGTCTCAAACACCAGTGGGGCAACCCGTGCCGGTTCGACCCCGGCTCCGGGTACAGGACAGGAGGGAGAGCAATCTTCCTCCTGTTTTGTTACTGCAGTGTAAGCAGATCCCAGATAAGAGAAATGGTTACACCGCCAAAATCATCAACAGGAAGACCCTTGTAGTTGGAATAGGTAGCCCTGAGCGTAACATAGTTCCTGTTGCACACTGGCTTGCCATCCTCCAGGAATGAATGGGAATGATGCCTTAGGAACTGAATCTGTGCCCCCGCATTCCATGACCTGCTGGTTTCTTCAAAAGACTCCTTTCCTTTTTTACATGACAGTCTGTTGAATCCGATTCCTGCAACAGGACCCATGCTCAGACGGCCTATGTCCAGCAGTCTGTATGAGGTAAAGAGCAAAGTGGAACCCAATCCAACTGTATTTCCGACATCGACCGTAGTCTCCTGGATGGTCATAGGTTGGGCCGCCCGCCAATAGGGACCGTTCAGGTATCCGTCAAGTCCACATGTCAACCTGCCGTATGTCAGTAAAACTTCACATCCCACAGATGGGATTTTCCTTGGTTCAAGCTGGGCTGGAACATCGGCTATCAGGTATGACACCAATGGGCTGAGATTTACGTAGAACCTTCTGGGACATTCCGTAGGACCGTCAAGAACCGGAGTGTCGGACAGTTCTCTCTCAAGGTAACTGGAATACCGGAGCAATGCCTGACTATCAGTGCTGTAACGTGTTTCCTGTATTATTGCATCACGAGCTTCAAGCATCATGTTCTCAAAATATGCCAAGGCATCGCCCACCGGCTTGTAAACGGACCTGGATGGGAAGTTCATATGATTCAGATATCGTCTCAGATAGAGCTCATCATTGTCAAAGATTACCTTGCTGTACAGCATCAAACGGTCTGAAACGCTGTCCTTCAACACGTATGACGATCTTTTGTCAAGAGCTGACGTTCCTGTAATCAATTCATATTCCAGAGTGCCGGCCTTCCTTGTTTCCTTATCAGTTATCCAGAGGAAATCCGGAAGGAAAGCACTTGGTCTTGCATCGGTCAGTACTTCCTTCAGATTGAAATCAGTGATATCCAACGGTCCGTCAGACCAGAGGTGGTATGCCTGATTCTTGCTGTATTCATTTATCAGCTGCGCCCGGCACAGAACGCAGGCCAGCAGCGCCAAGGTTATTGAAATTGTTCTTTTCATCTTGAAATCAGTGTTGCAATGTCCAGGCCTACAGCCAGATTGATGGTATTCGCAGCATCCAGGTCGCGGTGGTCACTGTGCGTAAAGTAAACCTTGCAATAGGCCGATGCATCGGCATACTGCTTTGAAACGACGTTGTACTGACGCCAGTACATGAGCCTGGCCTGAATTCCTGCAGAATAGCAGGTACTATGAATATCCATCCCCACGTTAAGGAATGGATACAGTTCCCAACTACGGTTTTCAAATATCCTGTAACCATATCCAAATAACGTAGCAGGCAGCTGGGTGTCAGATGCGCCATGGTCTGCCAATGTCAGCGAATACCTGCTGTTTCCCGTCATGTAGTCAATGCCAAACATTATGGAATAAGGGAAACCAAGTTCACATGAGAGTCCCAGTCTTGACTCTGTCTGCCTTGGAATGCTGTACCGATGCGTCACCACGGTGGCCTGAAGCAGACTGTCAACCTCATGGCGGTAATCTGCCAGGACACCGGCATCGCGCCCGGTATCAGTTGCCTCTTCAAGGTCAAGTACAGCCTCATGCATTGAGCTTTCCATGAACTTGACCTGCAGCCAAATATCATCAGAACTGAGCTGCGGGCTGTTATTCATAAAATTCACTATCTTCCTGCGGAAGTATTCCGTGATATCAAACTGGAGTTGGGCATACTCAAGCAATCGGTCATTCAGGCTGTCCCTGAGAATATAGTTTGCTGCACGATTTGTATATACCAGACCTTCATGGGCAACGATGCGCATATTCCTATCCTTCACCACCTTGCGGTTTTCTCCCATGGCAATGGAGAACTTGAGGTAACGTTCCGTATTCTGCGGCAGTTCATCAACTACCATGAAATGATCAGCAGTGACAGGTCCCTCATACCATGCCTTTATATTGCTTTGCTGCGCATTGACTGCAAGTGACAGCAGCACAGCCAGTACCGTAAATACATTTTTCATGATGCAAAAGTAACAAAAACTCTTTAGACAGGCAGGACAAAGACAAAGCGTGCGCCCCCGGTATATTCCTTGTCAAGGAAGACCTCTCCGCCAAGCTTTTCAGCAACCATCTTGCAGATGTTAAGTCCAAGTCCTGAGCCCTGGACAAAATCATCCAGCTTGGTAAAACGCTGGAAAATCAGGTCTGCCTTCTCCTTGGGAACCCCCGTGCCCGTGTCTGTCACGGAAAACACAAGTCTTCCTGCCATTTCTGTGTTAGAGCAATGAAGATGAATCTTGCCGTGCTGGGTATATTTGCAGGCATTTGTCAGGTAGTTGACCAGGACCTGCTGTATCCGTCGGCCATCTGAGCACACTACAAAGTCATCAGGGACTTCAGAAGTGAGTACCATATCCACGCCTTCAGGCTTTCGGTATTCAACGGACATAAGGGAGCTGCGGCAGATGCTGTTCACACTGACATCAGACTTCTCTATCCTGTAATTGCCCTGGTCGGAATCTGCAATATCAATGATGTCTGCAATAAGCATCTCAAGCATATTGTAGCTGTTGAAGATGTTGGCATTGTACAGATCCTTCTCCTCTTCAGACCATGTGCCGTCAGGGAGTCCAAGCAACTGGGCAAAGCCGAACAGGGCGTTCAGAGGAGTACGTATCTCATGGCTCATATTGTGCAGGAATATGGTCTTGGCCTTGTTTGCCGCAATATTGTCATCAATGATGCGCTGCTTTCTCTGCTCTGCCTGCTTCTCGTCCTCAATCTTCCTGACAGCCCATATCAGGTGCTTGACAGTACCATCGGGATTACGGTCAGCAACAATATACGACCATTCAAACCACACATCGTTCATGTTCTTGAACTGATTGATGAGCACAGCGGTATTACCCATTCTGGCATCGACCGTTGACAGGTCTGTAAAGTCACGCATCTCTTTCCTGAAAGGTTCAGAGACTCTCTTCTCACATGCAAAATCTATTGCGAACTGCACGTCGCCTCCCTTTGAGAGCATTCTGTCCACGTCATCATCAGGGAAATTGTTGTGTGACATGAAGAACGTCCTCTCCTTCATATTGATCAGGTTGATAAGCTCATAGGAACGCGCCAGTGACTCAATTATAAGGTTTGCCCTTCTCTCACGTTTCTTCTGCTTTGTGATATCGGCACAGTAACCAGAGATAATCTGCTCGCCCGATGCAGTCGTGTAACTGGTTCCACCGGTAGAAAGGTATATCTTTCCCTTGGCAGGGTGTTCCCAGGCCAGAATCCTGGTACGCACCTTTCCTGACCTCATTTCAGCATAATCCTCCTGCTCCAGAGTATTCACCCCCTCAATGATACGTGAATGGAAGAAGTTGTACAGGTCTTCAGGACTCAGGACCTTGTCACTGATGCCCAGAATCATCTGCAGGGTATCATTGGCCGCCATAGTATTCTGTCCGTACTCGTTACGGCTTATCTTCCACACTCCGTAGCCGGCATTTGCTATAATGTCAGAGTTCTCCCTAAGCTTCTCCTCATTCTCCTGAAGCATACGTCTTACCTCGGCCTTCTCATCCTCATGCACAAAGACATGCATTATGCAGATGCCAATCATGAGTCCTATGGTATATAGCGGAATCAGCGGATAATGAGTCTGCACGATGCCGAAAACCACCATCAGCACACTGCAGGCACACACAGCAAATCCACGTTTGCGGGTGCTGGTAGTATTGCGCCACGATGCCATGAAGGCAGGGATGGCCACAATGACGAACATGAGTATCTGGATTACCAGTACTGCATATCGGAATACACCGGTATGGAAATTTCCTGCATCGTCAATACTGAAGAAGATTGGGGTAAAGAAATTTATGACCAGCAGTACAACCTGACTTATTCCGAAAAGGGCGGCACAGGCCTGCAGAGCCCTTCCCGCCAGATTGCTCAGTTCCAGGTAAGAAACCACATACTTGCACCAATAGATTACAGAGAAGGCCAGGGCAATGTAGTATGCCAGGGTATCAACATACAGGGCAGTAAAGAGTTCCCTGGCGCTGAAGATTCCCCACAGGGCATCGGTGACATAGTATCCAAGCACCGCTGTCTGGAAATGGCGGTAATCCTTTACGAACAGAGTCTCCTTGTCAGTCCGCTCTGTAATGACATCAAAGTTGATGATCAGATGTATTATGATGGCTATTATGCCCAGCGCAGAATAATACATAGTGCACGTTTAGAGGGTTACATGCACAAATATATAACATTCACTGAAATATAGTCCTGAAAGGAGTAAAATTATTGCTGTTCGGGGTATCAAGTATGGCAAAGACCACACGTTTGAAACGGTTCTGGAACTCCGCCTCGGCAAGAACCGTGCGGAACAGCTGAGCCATCTGGGCAGGAGGCGTACAGAAGACGCCACACCCAAAAGCACCCAGAACCAGACTGTCATGGCCATGAAGCGCGCCTATGCGCAGGATAGTACGGATCTTGTCAAGCAGCACCGGCTTGTCCTGTTCTGGAATGCGGCCGTTCTGCAACTGATTATGCCCATGCCTTGGATTATAGTTCAGCGCGGCCACCGATATGACAGCCATTGAATACGGCTCATCAAGCAGGGAATAGCCATCATCACGTGTGGAGCGTATGAAAGTAACGTCCGGAGAATAGATGCCTCCAAAGCGGTTATCCATAGGGTAACGCTCTGCACGACGCTTCACGCCCACCATCTGGGCCAGGTCACCATGCTTTCCGCCAGTCAGTGAGAACTGGTAGAGCGATGCAGCCAGCGTGCTGCGCCTGCACAGGTCCTCTTCCTGTGCACTGGATCCGTCAAGCACTCCACCACCCGGATGATACAGGCTGGCCATATTAAGAAGCGCAGGGTTCAGGCCCGCGTCAATGAGTTCCTTGCCGGCCAGAATGCAGTCCATGTTCAGGACCTGCACCTGAGTCGGAACAGAATCCTTGGCATCGGGCAGCTGGATAGTCTCAGAATACATGACAGAGCCGTCAAGCATCGGCCTAAGGTCAGGAAGTGTGACCACATTGCGTGATTCCGTGCGGTAAGCACCATCACGCATGACCTCAAGGGTATGGATATAGACCTTCCTGAGCATAGGTCTGGAATCACCGTTGCGGGTGCTGGTAGCCTTATACCAGCCGCAGAGCCAGATCTGTGAATCCCAATCCTGAGCGTGAAGCATGTCTGTTATTCGTTCAGAAGAAGCTCAGCAGCAAACTGAGCGTTCCATACAACAATTGCGTTACCGTTCTTAAAATAGGTGTCAAGTGTCGGGTTTGACAGATTTGAAGGTTCAGTTTCTGCTGTTCCTGCATTGATCTGCTCAATCAGGTCACGCATCTCATACAGATAAGGCATGCCCATTACAGGCTCTCCTTCCTTCAGCGTTAACCAGTCCTTCTGCCAGTAGTGGCCGCCAAGCAGCTGCAGCTTTGCAGGCTTGATGTCCTTTCTGGCCTCAATATACTCAACAAGTTCAGGTACTGCCTTGGCATAGTTCCTGAAACCGGAACGATCAAAGATCCAAACGCCATGGCCTGAGCCTACGGCATCGCCAGTGAATGCAATGTTCTGACCATCAAGGAAGAACACCACAGAGCCTGGAGTATGGCCTGGTACAAGCTTGGTTGACACGGTCATGCCACCCAGGTCAAAGGAGTAGCCATCCTCATACATCTCTGTCTGAGACTGAGGGAAACGGTTGCGCATACGGTCAAAGTCAACCCTTGGCAGCAGGAACTGAACGTCAGGATTGCTGACAAAGGCCGGCAGCATTCCGGTGTGGTCACCATGATTGTGGGTGAAGGTTATCTGCAGCTTGGTATTTCCGATGCGCTCAGCCACCAGCTTCTGAAGTGATTCAACAGCATTGTCTGCCCAATCTATACGGTTTGAGAGATCTATGAGCAGAGACTTCTCCTTTCCAACCAGCAGGTACATGTCCGAACAGTTGTTGAAGTGAGTCAGATTTCCGTCTGCGTCAAAGGTCTCACCGGCAGGATTGGCATCGTTATAATCCTGAATGTGATAAACGTTGTCTGTCACGACACTGATTGTGTAGGTGCCCACCTGGACATCAGGCTGCTGGGCTGGCTTTGTGGCGCATGATGCCATGACCATGACTGCTGCCACCAGAAGTGAAATTTTCCTGAACATAATGGTATAATGAAAAAGTGCCGCCCTTAAAGAGCAGCACGTATATCTGAAGCAATCTGCTGGAACTCCTGCTCTGACAATTTCAGTTTTGGATTACTGAAGAGCATGTCCTTCTCAGTCTGCATCGGAATCAGATGAATATGAGCATGAGGCACCTCCATGCCAAGCACAGCCTGTCCTACCCTCTGGCAAGGAATGACCTTCTTCTGGGCAACTGCAATCTTCTTTGCAAAGAGCTGCAGGTCTGAAAGTTCCTGATCTGTCAGGTCAAACAGGTAATCAACCTCACGCTTTGGGATAACCAGCACATGACCCCTTACCATAGGGTTGATGTCAAGAAACGCAAAGCAGTTCTCTGATTCTGCTATCTTGTAGCAAGGAATCTCACCATTGATTATTCTTGAAAAGATTGTCATGGCAGTACACCTTTATATATTAGATTGAAATCTCAAGAATCTCAAAACTTACCTTACCGCTAGGGATGGTAATCTCTGCCACGTCACCTACCTTCTTGCCCAGAAGACCCTTTGCAATAGGAGTATTGCATGAAATCTTCATAGCCTTCAGGTCAGCCTCGCTCTCTGGAACGATGCTGTAACACATTGTTGCGTTATTCTTTGTATTACGCAGCTTTACCTTTGTCAGGATCTGAACGGTAGATGTATCAATCTTGCTCTCGTCAATCAGCTTTGCATCGGCAATCTGTGCCTTAAGCTGAGCAATTTTTGACTCAAGCATAGACTGAGCCTCCTTGGCTGCATCATACTCTGCATTCTCTGAAAGATCACCCTTGTCACGAGCCTCAGCAATCTGCTGGATAACCTCAGGACGGCGGACATTCTCAAGATACTGTAATTCGGCCACAAGCTTCTTGTAGCCCTCTTCTGACATATATGCCATAGTCGTTTTGTTTTGAATTCAAAGTGAAAAATTGAGTTCCAACGCTGCGGTCTTGCGGCGCTGGAACCCTATAAACATTCATTTCACTGCAAATATAGGAAATTTGTTGAATTACTTCCTTAAAAGAGCAGAAATCTTTGAGTCAAGTTCATCGGACGATGCCATCCTCTCAACAATTTCATTCTCCCTGTTGACCAGGAATGCCGTAGGAAGAGTTTCAATCCTGTATGAGCCGATATATCTGGACTGCAGTGCATCCTCATCATGGACGGTAATCCAGGGATTGTTGTCAGCACCCGTCATCCAGAAATGTTTGTCAGCATCAAATGAAACCTGATAGATTTCAAAGCCCTGGTCATGGTACTTGCTGTAAAGTCCTTTCAGCATCAGGTTATACTGGGCTGAAAAATCAGACTTGTAGGCAGTAAAGTCCAGCAGGACCACCTTTCCCTTAAGGTCAGACAGCTTCTGAATCTTCTCATTGATATCAGGCAGGGCAATGTCAATCAGACCTGACTGCGAAACCATCTCAGAAAGCATCTGCAGAGTCTCATCGCTGACCTCCTTTGCAGGAGCCGTGGCCCTCATACCCTTCAGGGCAACGTTCTTGACATGCTTTGTGCGGATTGCATCGGGCTTCATTACATCAAGCACGGTAGCAACGGCAGCAAAGCACTTTGCATCCTGACGGTCATTCTGGGAATCAAAGATGTATGTGCCGTTGATGGTACTGAACAGTGCATAGTAGGCAACAGGCTTTGAAGGATCCGGCAGAATGAACTGATTCTTGATCTGGGTCTTGTAGTTACCCACCATCTCATTCACCTGATTCTGCAGGGTACCTGTCTCAGGGCCGGCATTCTTTACAGCGCGTGAAATCTGCTGCTGCAGAACCATCTGCTGCATGATCATCTCCTTGAGCTGCCTTGAATCCTCTGAGCCCTCAACCTGATAGCCAGTCTGCATGGTAGCAAGCTGTGCCCTGACGTTTATGGTCTCAGTAGAGTCAACCGCCAGAGTAATTACCTGCTGACCGATGCGCAGACGATAGAAGTCAAAGCACTCAGGCTTCTGGCCGGTAAAGTGGAACTTGCCGTCGGCGGTCAGCTTGACTGAGTCTGCGACAGTGATCCGGTTTACGTCCAGCTGGTCCAGATAAAGGGTCTTGCCCTCTGCATCAAGGATCTCTCCTTCAATGGTGAACCTGTCAGTTTTTGGCTGACAGGCTCCCAAAAGTATCAGAGATCCAAGTAAAATATGGATTCTGCTCATATTCATTTATTTATCAATATCAGTCCTGTGACTGCTGTGGCTCCTGAGCCGCACCGTTCTCACGACGTGGACCGCGATGCTCCCTGCGCTCACCGCGCTCTGGACGATCGCCGCGCTCACGTGGCTGACGCTGTGGACGCTCCTGATAACCCTCTGGCTTCTCAGTCAGGACACGCTTTGACAGCTTGAACTTACCGGTCTTAGGATCAATGTCAATCAGCTTTACCTGCAGCTTGTCACCCTCCTTGATACCAGTCTCCTCAATTGTCTCATAGCGCTTCCAGTCAATCTCTGAGATGTGGAGCAGACCATCCTTGCCAGGCATGAACTCTACGAACAGACCGTAAGGCATTACGCTGCGTACGGTACCCTCATAAACCTCGCCAACCTCTGGAATGGCAACGATTGCGCGGATCTTTGCAATGGCAGCATCGATGCACTCCTTGTTTGTACCGGCAATCTCAATGCGACCTGCACCGTCAATCTCCTCAATTGAGATCTTGGCACCAGTCTCCTCCTGCATACCCTGAATGATCTTTCCGCCCGGGCCGATTACAGCACCGATGAACTCCTTAGGGATAACCATGGTCTCAATGCGTGGAGCATGTGGCTTCAGATCAGCGCGTGGCTCAGCAAGGCACTCCTGGATCTTGCCAAGAATGTGCTCACGGCCAGCCTTAGCCTGTGCAAGAGCCTTCTCAAGGATCTCGTATGACAGGCCGTCACACTTGATATCCATCTGAGTAGCAGTCAGACCCTTAACAGTACCAGTGGTCTTGAAGTCCATATCGCCAAGATGATCCTCATCACCAAGGATATCTGAAAGTACAGCATACTTGTCCTCACCTGGGTTCTTGATAAGACCCATGGCGATGCCCGATACAGGGTTCTTGATAGCAACACCGGCATCCATAAGAGCAAGTGTACCTGCGCATACAGTTGCCATTGACGAAGAACCGTTAGACTCAAGGATATCAGAAACTACGCGAACGCAGTATGGATAGTTCTCAGGAATCTGGCCCTTCAGTGCACGCCATGCCAGATGACCGTGACCAATCTCACGACGGCCAAGGCTACGCTGTGCCTTTGCCTCACCTGTACAGAATGGTGGGAAGTTATAGTGGAGCAGGAAACGCTCGTCATGCTTGTCAAGAACGTCGTCAACCATCTTCTCGTCATCCTTGGTACCAAGGGTTACAGAGCAGAGTGACTGAGTTTCACCACGGGTAAAGATTGAAGATCCATGAGGACCTGGCAGATAGCCGGCCTCACACCAGATAGGACGGATCTCGGTGGTCTTGCGGCCATCAAGACGGATGCCCTCATCAAGGATGCAGCGGCGCATTGCATCGCGCTCTACATCATGATAGTAACGGTCAATCAGGGCATTCTTCTCTGCAAGCTCGTCCTCAGACAGCTCTGGGTGAGCAGCAGCATAAGCCTCCTTGTAATCGTTGCAGACCTTCTCAAAAGCCTCTGCACGTGCGTGCTTCTCAAGAGCCTGCTTTGTGATATCGTATGCAGCCTGATAAGTCTTGGCCTTCAGGTCAGCACGGAGATCCTCATCATTAACCTCATGGCAGTACTCGCGCTTAACGGTCTTGCCAACAGCCTCAGTGAGCTCGTTCTGGATAAGGCAGTGCTTCTTGATCTCCTCATGGGCAGCCTTCATGGCACCCAGCAGGTCAGCCTCAGAAACCTCCTTCATCTCACCCTCAACCATCATGATGTTGTCATAGGTAGCGGCAACCATGATATCCATGTCAGCCTCTTCAAGCTGCTTGAAGGTTGGGTCAATTACGTACTCTCCATTGATGCGTGCAACGCGTACCTCTGAAATAGGGCCGCCGAATGGGATGTCCGATACAGCCAGGGCAGCACTTGCTGCAAGACCTGCAAGAGCATCAGGCATCTGCTCGCCGTCGGCAGAGAAGAGAATGATATTTACGAATACCTCTGCATGATAGTTGTCTGGGAACAGAGGTCTGAGTGCGCGGTCAACCAGACGGCAGGTCAGAATCTCATACTCAGATGGGCGGCTCTCACGCTTTGTGAAACCTCCTGGATAGCGGCCAATGGCTGCATACTTTTCTCTGTACTCTACCTGCAGTGGCATGAAATCAGTACCAGGAACTGCATCTTTAGCGGCGCAGACAGTGGCCAGAAGCATCGTTTTGCCACAAGTAAGCATTACGGCTCCATCGGCTTGCTTTGCCAGTTTCCCGGTCTCCAGCTTGATGGTTCTTCCATCAGGAAGCTGGAATTCTTTTGTTACAATGTTCATCTTGTTATTATTAAAATAGCATATTAGGTCGCAAAGATACTCATTCCGCGAATCATTTGCAACGCCTTTCCCTGGATTTTTGGGGATTCTTCCCTCTTCCGGTGCATTTGGCTAGGTTTTGCCCCTGGTGCGTTGGATTTTCCCTTCCCCCGGTGCGTATGGCCGTCTCCTGCCCCTGGTTCTTTGGATTTTCCCTTTCCCCGGTGCGAATAGTATCTTCTCGCACCTGCGTGACCCTTTCCCGTTGCCTTTCCGGTGCTTGAACGCCGGTTTTGCCCCGGACGACTGGCTTTTCCAGCCTTTCCGGTGCGTATGGCCATCTCCTGCCCCTGGTTCTTTGGATTTTCCCTTTCCCCGGTGCGAATAGTATCTTCTCGCACCTGCGTGACCATTCCCGTTGCCAATACCATTACCATGTTTGATGGTTAAAAGCAGCAGTCGCTCTCTACGCTCAGAGCGGTGCATTTTGACCCATTTCGCACCGCAAGTCAAAAATCCTTCAGCAATAGTTTGTGGACTGATTTTTTCTGAGGACTTTTGTGATGTTAATTATTGGTATGTGAATTTTATGCAAAAAAGTGATGCAACAAGCTTTTCAAAGCAAGAACGCAGTTGTGAGCAGGCTTTCTCACAAAAAGGACCTTACTGGCATCTTTGTACGCCAGGACTTAAAAGTGATTATCTGTTCGCTGATGAAGAAGAGTTCAAGCTCGGAATGCACTTCGTGGCACTGTGTCAACACAATTCTGGAGTGAACATTCTCACCTTTGAATTGATGGACAACCACATTCACATGGTCCTAGAGGGGCAATTAGAAAATGTACTATGCCTTTTCTCTAATTTCAAGAAAAGGTTGTCAAGGTTTCTGACCAGTAAAAAAAGGCCCGTGATACTGGACAACTTCAAGCCCTCTGAGAACATGGAACCGGTCAAGGATCTGAACGCACTCAGAAACATGATACTGTATGTAAATAGGAATGGATTTGTGGTAAATACTCAACACACTCCCCAAACCTACCCATGGGGTGCAGGCATGCTATTCTTTTCTCCTCCGTTTCATACACATCAGATAACCACACTAGAAAAATTAAGCTACAGAGAGAAACGCAAGATGTTTGCATGTAGCAGCATCGACCTACCAGCAAATTACTTTGTGACAAACAATTATATCCACCCAATAAGCTACTGTCACTATCAGTTTGCATGCTCATTGTTTCGCGATGCACATCATTATTTGAATGACTTAACTAAAAATCTTGAGGCATTCGTTGAAATAGATTCAATGATTGGAGACAAGGTCTTTCTTTCAAATGATGATCTGTTCACCGTGGCAATGCAATTGTGCAGGAAAGAGTTCAATCAGGAAAAACTGCAATTGCTGACACCTGAAGAGAAGGTCAGACTGTCAGTGACTTTACATTCAAAGTACAATGCCAGCAATCTTCAATTACAGAAACTGCTGAAAATGGACCCTGAGATAATCAAGTCAATGTTTCCGCAGAAAACACTGTACAAAAGATAGTTACCCTTTGAAATAGTACTGCCCCTGAGTCTCTGTGACGGTTCCAAAGTTGATGGCGTGCTTGGGGCATCGGTGGTAGCAGGACATGCAGTTCGTGCAGTTGCCGTGCCAATGAGGATGCTCATTCTCCATTGAGATATTCTTGAGCGGACAGGACTTTGCGCACTTGGAACAGCCGTTGCAGGCATCGGACACGGAGAATTTGCGGTCCGTAATGAGAAGCGAGTAGAACAGCGGCTTCACCACATAGGTCTTAAGCCACGGCTGGCTGCCAATCAGCGGGTTGAAATCACCCTCTATACGCTTCTGTATCAGCTGGATAGTTTTTGAAAGTCTCTCACGTGTCTGGGCAATCTTGTGCTGCTCCTTTTCAGGTGTATCAAGATGAAAACCAGGCAGATTGACGTACGTTTCAGGCATCTGGAAAGTAAAGAAGGCATCGAGTTTGAGACCGGCTTTCTTCAAATCGCTGCGCAGAACGCGGGCAGTATATCCGGTAGTGTCGCCGCACGTGCAGGCGCCGAAAACATACTTTGGCTTGCCCTGAATCTTCATACTTCTGATGAATTTGGACACAAGCTTAGGAACTGACCAGCAATAAACTGGAAAAACGATGCCCAGAATGCCGTCGTCAGCAATCTTTATGGTTAGGTCCTGACGCGCCGCATCAGGGATGAATTGCATTTCTTCATGGAGTCCAAGAGCCAGCTGCTTTGCAACGAACTGACTGTTTCCACATCCTGAATACCAGAGAATCATTTCTTTTTCGTGTTAGCGGGTGCAAATATACTAAGAATCCTCGATTCCCAAAACTGCCGATGCCACTCAGGGGCAGGAGACAGCCAAACGCACCAGAGAGAGGAGAAAACCAGGGTGACAGGGGCAGA
>JAKSIY010000056.1 GCA_024398535.1 Bacteroidaceae bacterium | reverse complement strand
CGTACTCTTCAAGTTCTGGGTCGCAGCCCTTTACGAAGAAGCGGGTCTTTGATTCGTCAAGTCCAAGCAGCATGCAGTCAGGCAGTGATGCACCTAATGTATAATGTACGCAGTGTACCGGCCAAGGACCGCCCTGGTCTGCAAATGAGCAGTGGTTTGCCGGATGCCAGTCAAGTGTGAAATAGACTGCATCGAACTTGGTCTTGATACTGTCAATACGTGGTACGATAGGCTCGGCATCGGTTGCAGAGAGGTTTCCGTTGATGAAGTCCTTCTGAAGGTCAACCACGAGCAGAATCTTTCTTGGAGTCATGTCTGTTGAATTTTCGTTGTTCTGTGCTTTCCCTGTACATGAGAGTGCTGTAGCTGCCATGATGATGGCTGCAATGATGTTTCTGATAGATTTCATTTTTCTTCTTTTCAGGTTTTGTGGCGCAAATTTACTCTCAAAACGGCATTGTTGATATCTTACACCTTATAAAAATTACACGGAGGCGGTTATTTGGCTAAATTTGCAACGATAATTCAAAAAACTAATGAGAAAGTTTATATTTCTGTCCATAGCAATGACATTAGCTGCATGTGGCTCAAAGAAGGTTGAAAATCCATTCTTCCAAGAGAGTAATGCTCCATACGGGGCAATTGAGTTTGAAAAAATCAGTTCAGAGGACTTCCTGCCTGCATTTGTAGAGGGTTTCAGACAGCACAAGCTGGAGATTGATGCAATAGCAGACTGCACGGAAGAGCCTACGTTCCGCAATACCATTGATCCGCTTGAGGCAAGCGGTCAGCTGCTTTCAAAGGTTGGCGGCGTTTTCTACAACCTGATTGAGACCGATGCTGACGATATCCTGAAGGAGACTGAAGAGAAGATTGCTCCTATGTCAACTGAGGATCAGGCATATATCTACATGAATGACAAACTGTTCAAGCGCATCAGCAAGCTTTATGACAACAAGGCGAATCTGGGTCTGACACGTGAACAGGAGATGGTTCTTGACAAGTATTACCGTTCATTCGTGAATGGCGGTGCAAAGCTTGATGAGAAAGGCAAGGCCCGTCTGCAGGAGATTGAGACTAAGCTGAGCCTTCTGCAGATGAAGTTCTCAGACAATATGCTTGATGAGACCAATGCATTCCTTCTGAACGTTACAGACAAGTCTCAGCTGGCAGGTCTGGCTGATGACCAGCTTGAATCTGCTGCCAAGCGTGCAAAGGAGAATGGACAGCAGGGTTGGTCGTTCAATATCCAGAAGCCATGTCTGATTCCATTCCTTCAGCAGTGCTCGAACCGTGAGCTCAGAGAGCAGATGTACAAGGCATACTACACACGTGGTAACAATAATAACCAGTATGATAACAAGGCACTTATCAAGGAGATTCTTGAGCTGAGACTTGAGAAGGCAAACCTTCTTGGATATGAGACCTGGGCAGATTTGGCATTGAGTACAAAGATGGCAAAGACTCCTGAAGCTGCTTACGGACTGCTCATGCAGATCTGGGAGGCTGCACTTCCTCAGGCCAAGCGTGAGGTTGCAGAACTCCAGGCAATCATTGATGCAGAGGGTGGTAACTTTACTCTGGCTGCATGGGACTGGTGGTATTATGCAGAGAAGCTGCGCAAGCAGAAGTATGACCTTGATGAGAGTGAAATCCAGCCATATTTCTCATTGGAGAATGTCCGCAAGGGTTCAATTGCAGTGGTTGAGAAGCTCTTTGGCATCACGCTGCGCAAGGTTGAAGGACTTCAGGTTTACAACCCGGGTGTAGAGACTTGGGAATGCCTTGATTCCGATGGTTCGCATCTGGCATATTTCTACACAGACTGCGTTGTAAGGCCAACAAAGAGGCAGGGTGCATGGATGAACAACTTCATTGAGGCATCGGACATTGAGGGACGTCGTTCAGTGCCTTCAATCGTGAATGTCTGCAATTTCTCTGCTCCAACAGATTCTGTTCCAACACTTCTGAGCATTGACGATGCACGCACGGTGTTCCACGAGTTCGGACATGCACTTCACGGAATGCTTACAAAGGCCAAGTACCCATCAGTAAGTGGAACCAATACTCCTACGGACTTTGTTGAGTTGCCATCGCAGATCATGGAGCATTGGGCAGTAGAGCCAGAGGTAATGAAGTCATACGCATTCCATTACAAGACCGGTCAGGTAATTCCTGACTATCTGATTGAGAAACTGCAGAATGCAGGCCATTTCAATACCGGATTTGAGACTGTTGAGCTTGTAGGTGCAGCTCTTCTTGACATGGAGTATCACATGCAGAAGGATTACACCGGTTTTGAGGATGCTGCCTTTGAGAAGGCTGTTGCAGACAAGATTGGTATGATTGACCAGATTGAATACCGTTACAGGGGTACATTCTTCAACCATATCTTCAATAACGGTTACAGCGCCGGCTACTACAGCTATCTGTGGGCCGAGGTTCTGGACTGCGACGGATTCCAGGCATTCGTTGAGAACGGTATCTTTGACAAGGAGACCGGTATGAGTCTTAGAAAGAATATTTATGAGATGGGTGGTTCTGAGGAGCCTATGGAACTCTTCAAGAGGTTCCGTGGTGCTGAGCCTACTCCTGATGCAATGCTGCGCATGCGTGGCCTTAAGTAATTGATCATGATAGCACTTGTAATAGCTACAATTTTTGCAGCCCTGTTCTCAATACTCTTCAAGATTTTCCAGTTGAAGGGTATCGATTCAAAGCAGGCAATTGTCCTCAACTATGTGACGGCATTTGTCTTGGGAGTATTGCTGTCGCTGACAAAATCAGGTCCTGTTGTAGTGAATCCTTTGCATGAAGCCTGGATGCCATGGGCACTTGCTCTTGGAATATTCTTCTATCTTGGAATGATATTCCTGAGCTTTTCAACCAGGATTTCAGGCGTTGCGGTATCTACTGTCGCCAGCAGGGCATCGATGATCATTCCTATCACGGTATGCTTCCTGTTCATAGCAGGAAGCGCTCAGCCAAAATGGATTGCAATTGTGGTTGTGCTGAAAGATCTTGCTTTGACTGCCTGGGTCAAGGGGAAGAGGGGTTCTTCTGAGAGCGGATTCCTGAAGGCCGTTGCACCATTGACGGTGTTTATCTGCTTTGGTATCACAAATTCCGGAATGAAGCTTCTACAGAATTCCATAATGGTGTCCAATAACGGGTTGAATGATAATGTTGTAAACCAGAAGCTCTCAATGCTTTCTGCAACCATTTTCATGTCTGCCCTTATAATCGGTACCATTGTCTATTTCTGTGGTTCCAAGGAAAAGAGACTGCCGTTCAGGTTTGCTAATCTGGTTGGTGGAGTATGCCTTGGAACGGTCAATTATTTCTGCACATTCACGCTGATGATTGCCATGAAGAGCATAGATTCCTCATTGCTTTTCCCGTTCCACAACGTTGGAATCGTGGCAATAGGAACATTGGCTGGATGGCTTTGTTTCAAGGAAAAACTGACTTTGCAGCAGGTGCTTGGCATGCTGATTGCTGTCGCAGCCATCTGCTGGATGTATATTTAACCAAATTTTGTTTGTTTCAGAGTGCAAAATGTCCTATTTTTGCACTCTGTAAACTCCTTTATATAAGGTGACGACAATCAGGGAAATAATTGATGCCCTTGAACGGTTCGCGCCTCTGCCTCTGCAGGATGATTACGATAATTCAGGCTTGCAGGTTGGATTGACAGAGACGGAAGCATCAGGGGCTTTATTGTGTCTGGACGTGACTGAAGCCGTAATTGAAGAGGCTAGGACGCTTGGATGCAATCTTGTCGTGTCTCATCACCCTTTGATCTTCCGTCCTCTAAAGCAGGTAACAGACGCTACGTATCAGGAAAGATGTGTGATGCTTGCTGTAAAGTACGGTATCACCCTATATGCATGTCATACAAATCTGGACAATGCAGAAGGTGGGGTAAGTTTCATGATGGCACAGAAGCTTGGACTTCAGGATGTCCGCTTCCTGAGTACTTCAGACGGTAAGTCCGGTGCCGGCGTGATTGGCAGAATGCCTCGGAAATATAGCGAACAGGCGTTTTGTGATACGGTAAAGAGGGTGTTCGCGCTTGATACGATGCGTTGTAACGAACATTTTGACGGTTGTATTGAAACTGTTGCTGTCTGTGGCGGATCAGGAGCATTCCTGATTACCGATGCAGAAAGGGCCGGAGCCGATGCGTTCCTGACCGGTGAGATTGGCTATCACAGGTTCTTTGGATATGGTGGAAAGCTGCTGTTGATGGAACTTGGCCATTATGAGAGTGAGCGCTACACGCCTGAATTATTACAGAAGATTATTTCTGACAACTTTCCTGAACTGCCTGTCAGAGTTGTAAAATTGAATACGAATCCGATAAGAAACATTTAATAATCATTCACTTATGGCTACAAAAGAGACAAAGAAGGATCCTTCAGAGTACACAGTTGAAGAAAAGCTGAAGGCTCTGTACCAGCTTCAGACCATGCTGTCTGAGATTGACAAGATCAAGACACTCCGTGGCGAGCTTCCACTTGAGGTTAAGGACCTTGAGGATGAGATTGCAGGTCTTACAACCCGTATTGAGAACAACAGAAATGACATTGCCCAGCTCACAAAGGGCATATCTGAGCATAAGAACAATATCCAGACCTGCAGGGCTCAGATTGAGAAATATACAGAGAGCCAGAACAACGTAAGCAATAACCGTGAGTATGATTCTCTGAACAAGGAGATTGAGTATCAGAATCTTGAGATTGAACTCTCAGAGAAGAAGATCCGTGAGTTCAGCCAGGAACTTTCCAACAAGAATGACGAACTTGCACGTAATACTGCTTTGATTGAGGACAAGCAGCAGGATCTTGAGCTCAAGAAGGCTGAACTTGATGAGATTATTGAGGAGACCCGTCAGGAGGAGGAGAAGCTCCGTGAGAAGTCAAAGGCTCTTGAGCTGACTATTGATCCACGTCTTCTGCTTTCATTCAAGCGTATCCGCAAGAATGTACGCAACGGTCTTGGTATCGTTTATGTACAGCGCGATGCCTGCGGTGGTTGCTTCAACAAGATTCCTGCACAGCGTCAGCTGGATATCCGCATGCGTAAGAAAATCATTGTATGTGAGTACTGCGGACGTATCATCATTGACCCAGAACTTGCAGGTATTCAGGAGGTAAAGGCTGCAGAGCCAGCAACAAAGAAGCGCGTGAGCAGAAAGAAGGCAGCTGAGTCTTCAGAGGCTGCTGAGTAATCTCCCGCGAGTAAGGCTTTCATCTACAGAAAGCAGATTCGCGGCTAGCAGTTGCGCGCTGAAGCGCACAAAGACGCCGCTCATTCTCCTTTCTGTCAGATTATAGCTCGCTGTAGAATAGGATGTAATGTAATGGCCCCCGGAAGTCTGCTTTCGGGGGCTTATTTTATATCGTCGTAGAATGGAATATTCTGGAGGAACTCAAAGGTGTTCTCTGAATATCGCATTCTCACGCAGTAGTGCTTGAGACCGTTGCTGACTATCAGGTAGTCCACTTTCAGGACCAGATTGTATCTGCAGATCTGTTCAAAGACCTTCTTTGTGATTGGGACGGACGGTGCCTTGTATTCAACTATTACCTTTGGATTCAGTGAGGCATCGAAAATGACGGTGTCGCATCGTCTGGAAAGGCCGTTCAGATTGATGCTGACCTCATTGGCCATGTGGGTTACAGGTATGCCGCGTTCGTTGTTGAGCCAATGGACAAAATGCTGTCTGACGTTCTCCTCGGGGGTGAGGGCAACCCATTTCTGACGTATGAAATCCCAGATATTTGAGGTTCCGTCGTCATTGTGGACAACTTTAAGTTCCTGTGGTGGCAGATTTAATGGCAACATTCTGTAACTTTGTAGTATTGGTCAGCGAAAGTATGAAAAATTGGCCAAACCACTGATAATGGCAGCAGAAATTAAGTATTCAGATATAATGAATCAGCTGAAAAGCGGGCAGTACAAACCTATCTATTACCTGATGGGCGAGGAGCCTTATTTTATTGACAAGATATCTGACTATATTGAAAACAATGCGCTGCCGGAAGAGGAACGTGGTTTCAATCAGCTGGTTATGTATGCAATGGATACCACGGTATCCCAGGTTCTTGAGCGGGCACGCGCATATCCAATGATGGGTGACAGGCAGGTAATCATTGTGAAGGAGGCTCAGACTCTGGCAAAGAGCGCGGACTTTTCTGAACTTATTTCTGCATATCTGACCAAACCTCAGGAGAAGACAGTTCTGGTGTTCTGTCATAAGCATGGCACTATTGACAAGAGAAAGAAGTGTGTTGCAGAGATAGCAAAACATGGAATCCTGTTTGATTCCAAGATTCTGAAAGATTCTGAAACTCTGATGTTTATATCTGCCTGTGCCAGAGATAACGGTATGCAGATTGACCAGAAGAGCTGTTCCATGCTTCTTGAATTCATAGGCACTGATCTAAGTCAGATATCAAATCAGATAGAGAAGCTTGCGGCAACTTTCCCTGCTGGGGCCGATAGGTCAATAACTCCTGAGCTTATAGAAAAGCACGTAGGAATAAGCAAGGATTACAATGTTTTTGAATTCCGCAATGCGTTGATTAATAAGGATATATTCAAGGCAAACCAGATTGCGGTCTATTATGAGAAGAACAGTAAGAATTATCCACTTCAGATGGTGATGGCCGTACTGTTCCAGTATTTTGCCAATCTTATGGTAGCATATTATGCTCCTGAGAAGAGTGATCAGGGTATTGCTGCCCAGCTTGGGTTGAGAAGTACATGGGGAGTAAGGGACTATCAGATTGGAATGAAGAACTATTCCGCCTTTGCTGTACTCAGAATAATAGGGGAGATCCGTACAACTCTGGCAAAAGCTCAAGGTGTAGATTCAACTGCAAATGCAAATGACGGAATTCTTCGTGAGCTGGTTTTTAAAATTCTGCACTCAAAGTAGGAGTGCTGGACAAATATTCGATTCTCAGAGAGTGGCGCCGTCTGGCGCCATTTTTGTTTCCAATTATAAATTACAAATGTCTATAAATTTGCTGTACTAGCATAATTTGTGCAAATTTTGTGATATACAATTGTTATTATCTTACATTTGTATCCATGTGCTGTAACAAATGTTTTCAACCGGTTAATACTGAGTATTCATTTTACAATGCAATTTACATGTATATGCATAGTTCATTGTTAGTCAGCGCCATTATGTTGTTTATACTGTTGTTTATTATAATTTTCAACCTTGTTTTTGCATAATGGGGCCCAGATGGCTAGAAAATGGTAATTTTTGGGTCATAACTTAGTATTTCCCATATATTTGTGATAGAAGTAGAGATTCAATTATATGGTATTAGGATAATGATCCATGGGGTGGTTACAATTGTTATCCGTTTACATTTGTGTGTTGTATGGTTGTGTCAAATGTAAATCAAAACAAATGGAAATAATTTTGTGTACGTAATTTAGAAATGTTACTTTTGTAGCTATGAAGGACCGCATAGAACAGATAATTGAGTATTACGGCATGACTCCGTCTCAGTTCGCTGACACCATTGGTGTGCAGCGCCCAACATTACATCATATTCTAAGTGGAAGAAACAATGCCAGTCTTGATATCGTATCCAAGATCCGTTCCGCTTTTCCGGAAGTAAGCATTGACTGGATAATTTCTGGTGATGGCCAGATGCTGCGTTCTGCGTCTTCTGTTTTGTCGGATGAGTTTTCTGAGAATAATCCGGAAGGTTCCCCACTTTTCCCTGATCTTTTCCAAAATGCTGAGAATTTAAAAAATCCGGCCACTAGCCGGAGAGGTCGCAAAAAATTGAATTCTCAGACATCAGAACAGAATGACGCAAATCCTGCTGTTTCTACGCCTGCAGGCGCCGGTGTTCCTGCATCTGTAGAACCCAAAGAGATTGCAGAGGTGATTGTATTCTACACAGACGGTTCCTTCTCAAAAATCTCTCGCTAACGCCTATTCCAGTTCCTGTTTCTGGGCCTGTTCCTGTTCCTGTTCCGGAAACTGTGTCTGTTCCGGTAACTGTGCCTGTTCCGGAAACTGTGTCTCAGGAACAAAAAACAAGGCTGTTTATTGTTCCTGAGGCAGGAAAATGCAGGGAAACCGCCAAAAACATGCCTCAGAAACAAAAAATGAAGCGATGTTTTGTGCCTGAGGCAGATATAACCCAGGCGGGGGGGGAGATTAGATATCCAAAGCGCCGATTATGTCCTTAACGCTGCTGAAGCCGTGGCGGTCAAGGTAATCGTTGATTCCGTCAACCACCTTTCCTGAAATAGAAGGATCAATGAAGTTGGCGGTTCCAATTTCAATTGCACTTGCGCCGGCCAACATGAATTCAATTGCATCGGTTGCATTTGAGATGCCTCCCATGCCTATTACCGGAATCTTTACAGCCTTTGCAACCTGCCATACCATTCTGAGGGCTACAGGCTTGACAGCAGGGCCACTCAGACCACCGGTTATGGTAGAGAGGATTGGCTTGCGGCGTTCTGCATCGATTGCCATGCCAAGCATGGTGTTGATCAGTGATACGCTGTCTGCACCGGAAGCTTCTGCTGCGCGGGCAATTTCTGTACTGTCTGTAACATTTGGTGAAAGCTTTACTATCAGGGTCTTGTGATAAGCCTTGCGTACAGCCTCAACGACCTGTGCGGCGCTGTCTGCCTTGACTCCGAACGCCATGCCGCCCTGCTTTACATTAGGGCATGAGATATTGAGTTCAATTGCAGGAATGTCCTCAAGGGCATCAATCATCTCAGCGGCCTTGACGTAGTCTTCTACGCATGAGCCCGATACGTTCACTATTGCAGTGCAGCCAATGTTCCTGACGGTAGAGTAGATGTTGTCAATGAAGTACTGAGCGCCCTTGTTCTGCAGGCCTACTGCATTCAGCATGCCTGACGGGGTCTCTGCCATTCTTGGGTACGGATTGCCCTGGCGAGGGTTCAGCGTGGTTCCCTTGACTATGATTGCACCCAGTTTCTTTAGGTCAACAAAGTCCTGATACTCTGTTCCATAACCAAATGTGCCCGATGCTGTCATGACCGGGTTCTGCAGCTCAAGCTGTCCTATGTTTGTTATCAGTGAAGCCATTTTAGTCTCTTTATGTCAAATACCGGTCCTTCCTTGCACACACACACGTTTCCGTCGTTGGTATCCTCTACGCAGCACAGGCAGGCGCCTATTCCGCAAGCCATCTTGTGCTCAAGAGATACCTGGCACTCTATGCCCTTGGCCTCTGCAAACCTTGCCACGGACTTGAGCATTGGGGTCGGGCCACATGCAAAGATAATGTCAAACTGCTCCTTGCCCAGCAAGGTGTGGTCTGTGACGAACCCTTTTTCACCCATTGAAGCGTCTTCTGTGGTGACGAACAGGCGTCCCTGTAACTCATACTCTTCAGGTCTGAGGATATGCTTGCTGCTGCGTCCTCCGAAAAGGAACGTTGGCTTTATGCCCATTGCGTTCAATTCCTGGCCAAGATGCAGGAGTGGGGCGATGCCTACGCCGCCTCCAACAAGAAGCGGAGCCTTGAATGCCTTGTCCTTGTAACTGAAGCCATTGCCCAGCGGCAGGAGGGTGTTGACCTTGTCACCAGGCTTAAGCTGTGACAGGGTGCGTGTTCCTTCTCCTACTATCTGGATCATGAACTCAACAGTATTCTGCTGTATATCAACCTTGTGTATTGAGATTGGTCGTCTGAGCATCACCTTGTTGGAGCCCTCGACCAATAGCTCTGCAAACTGTCCGGCTGCCATTTCCGGCAGCGGGTCACCATACGTCAGTGTCAACAGAAACGCTGCGTCTGACAGCATCTGGACTGACTTTACCTGTAAATCCAACTGGTACTTTTTCATACTCTGCAAAGTTACACAAATAGTAGTTATATTTGTAGCAGATAATTGCCTTTACTGGAAGGAAAATGCGAAATACATTGCTCATAACATGCAGCGCTCTATGGCTTGCTGCCGGTTTCAATGTAGTCAGAATGGGCGTTCTTGCCCTGTCAGCATCGGAAATGGCTGTCTGGACGATGCTTGTTGGAATGATTGTCGTCTTTGCGCTGTTCGGGGCAATGTTCATGAAGATTTCGTTGAAGAACATGAACCGGATTGAGTCGATGCCGGCCGCACAACAGAAAATATGGAACTGCATGCCAGTGAAATCATATCTTATAATGGTGTTCATGATTGCACTGGGTGTATGCCTGCGCAGGAATCCGGCCATTCCGCGTGGATTCATAGCGTTCTTCTACATTGGGTTGGGAAGCGCGCTGGCCCTGGCAGGAGCCTTATATCTGATCCGTGTGTTCAGGGACGGTCCAAAAGGTCCGGACGCAGAAGGCGGGTCCGCTCAAGAGACTGCTGCAACTCCCAGTCGTTGATCAGCTTCTGGTTGCCGGAGAGAAGCACGTCCGGCACTTTCCAGCCTTTGTATTCTGCAGGTCTGGTGTAAACGGGTGGGGCCAGGAGGTCATCCTGAAAGCAGTCTGAGAGTGCTGACTGTTCGTCGCTCAGAACGCCAGGTATCAGGCGGACAACGCTGTCTGCCATGATTGCTGCTGCAAGTTCGCCGCCGGTCAGGACATAGTCTCCGATGCTGATTTCACGGGTTATGAGATGCTCGCGTATGCGGTAGTCAATGCCCTTGTAGTGACCGCAGAGTATGATGATGTTCTCAAGCATCGACATGCTGTTGGCAATCTTCTGGTTGAAGCGTTCACCGTCTGGCGATGTAAAGATGACTTCATCATAGTTGCGTTCCTTCTTGAGTGCCGTTATCAGGTTGTCAATAGGTTCTATCTTCATGACAAGACCGGCGCATCCGCCAAATGGATAGTCATCTGTTTTGTGGTGCTTGTCTGTAGTGTAGTCACGGATGTCGTGAAGATGGATCTCTGCCAGTCCAGCCTTCTGGGCACGGGCCAGCATTGAACAGTTGAAGAAGCCCTCAAGCATCTCTGGGAATACGGTCAGGATATCTATTCTCATAACTCTACTTTGCAATTCGGATGCAAAAATACAAAAAACGTCACGAAAAGGGAATTTCCAGAGCTCTGTCTGACAAGAAAACGGCCTAAAATCAGTAAATTTGCAATCCAATTTGCGCAAATATGGATATGATGGACCTTTTTGGTCAGGAAGAGGAATCAAGAATCCTGGAACTCAGGAAACTTCTGGATGAGTACAACCACATGTACTACGTTCAGAACAGGCCTGTCGTTTCAGATTTTGAGTTTGACCGCCTGATGCGCGAATTGCAGGATCTTGAGGCGCGTCACCCGGAACTGGCAGACCCGAACTCTCCTACGCAGCATGTAGGCAGTGACCTTGAGAAGGGTTTCAGGCAGGCTGTCCATCAGTATCCGATGCTTTCACTTGACAATACCTATTCCCAGGAAGAGGTACAGGACTTCTTTCACCGTGTTGAAGGGCTGCTGAATGAGCCTTTTGAGATATGCTGTGAGCTTAAGTTTGACGGCCTTTCAATATCATTGGTTTACCATGAGGGCAAACTTGTCCAGGCTGTGACCAGAGGTGACGGAGTCAAGGGAGACGTGGTGACAGAGAATGTCAGGACCATTGCTTCAATCCCCCATACCTTAAAAGGTGGCAGCGGATATCTGGATGATTTTGAGATCCGTGGTGAGGTTCTCATGCCGTGGGCATCGTTTGACGAACTCAACCGTCAGAGGGAACTGTCTGAGGAGCCGCTGTTTGCGAATCCGCGCAATGCGGCATCGGGCACACTGAAGCAGCAGAATCCAAGGATTGTTGCTGAGAGAAAGCTTGATTCATATCTGTATTATCTGCTTGGCGAGGACCTGCCGGGGAACAGCCATTATGAGAATATGCAGGCTGCCAAGTCATGGGGATTCCAGATTTCAGAGCACATGAAGGTCTGCCGCTCATTGCAGGAGGTTATGGATTACATCAACTACTGGGATGAGGAGCGACGCAACCTGCCTGTGGCTACAGACGGCATCGTGCTTAAGGTGAACTCCATCAGGCAGCAGAAGAATCTTGGCTATAAGGCAAAGTCGCCACGATGGGCAATTGCATACAAGTTCCAGGCAGAGAAGGCTCTGACCAAGCTTGAGAGCGTGTCGTTCCAGGTGGGTAGGACCGGAGCAGTGACCCCTGTGGCAAATCTGGCACCGGTTCAGCTGTCCGGCACTGTAGTGAAGCGTGCTACTTTGAACAATGCCAACTTTATAGAGAGCCTAGACCTGCACATTGGTGACATGGTTTCCGTTGAGAAGGGTGGTGAAATCATTCCAAAGATCACCGCTGTTGACCTGGATGCCAGAAAGGGTGCCCAGAACCTGCAGCCGGTTAGGTTCATAGACCGATGCCCTGAGTGCGGCACACCGCTGGTACGCTATGAGGGTGAAGCCGCCTTCTACTGTCCGAACAGTGCAACATGTCCGCCTCAGATAAAGGGACGTATTGAGCATTTCATCAGTCGCAAGGCCATGAATATTGACGGCCTTGGTCCTGAGACGGTCGATGCCTTCTACCAGCAGGGGATGATAAATGAAATCACGGACCTTTACTCCCTTTCAGAACTTGAAATTAGCAGCCTGGACCGCATGGGTACCAAGTCTGCCCAGAATATACTCAAGAGCCTTGACGAATCACGCAAGGTTCCTTTTGAACGTGTCCTTTTTGCCCTGGGTATCCGTTTTGTCGGTGAGACCGTGGCAAAGATACTGGCACGTGCATTCAAGAGCCTTGATGCCCTTGAGAATGCTACCTATGACGAACTGATTGCTGTTGATGAGGTGGGTGACAAGATTGCCCGCAGCATTCTGGAGTATTTCCAGAGTCCGGCAAACAGGATTATTCTGGAGCGTGTCCGTCAGGTGGGTCTGCAGACCAGGCTGTCTGAGGTTCAGATGGCATCGCTTTCTGACAGGCTTCAGGGGAAGTCCATAGTGATAAGCGGTGTATTCATGCATCACTCACGTGACGAGTACAAGTCAATGATTGAGTCAAACGGCGGAAAGAACGTTGGCAGCATATCTGCCAAGACCAGCTTCATTCTGGCCGGTGACAATATGGGACCAAGCAAGAAAGAGAAAGCAAATAAACTTGGAATTCCTCTGGTTTCAGAAGAGGAGTTCCTGAAAATGTTGGAGAATTAAAAGATAATATCATATATGGGAAACAATTCATTCAGAGGATTGGGAATAGCATTGGTGACTCCGTTCCACCAGGACGGAACCATTGACTATGAGAGACTGGGTCAGTTGGTTGATTTCCAGATAGACGGAGGTATTGATTTCCTCTGCGTTCTTGGAACTACGGCAGAGACTCCTACGCTTACGGGCGCAGAGCAGCAGCAGGTTATTGATTTCGTTGCCGGGAAGGTTGCCGGAAGGGTTCCGATTCTGATTGGCTGCAGCAGCAACTGCACAGCAACTGCAATTGATAAACTTAAAAACATCCGGTTTACTGGTGCCAGCGCTATCCTGTCGGCCGTGCCATATTACAACAAACCTAGTCAGGAGGGTATCTACCAGCACTTCAAGGCAATTGCAGAGGCATCGCCACTGCCAATCATCCTTTATAACATTCCGGGACGTACAGGAGTGAACATGACTGTTGAAACGACACTGCGTCTGGCAAATGATTTCAAGAACATCATTGGAATAAAGGAGGCAAGCGGCAATGTTGAACAGATATGTGAGATTCTAAGGAGAAGGCCAGAGGGCTTTACTGTTCTTTCAGGAGATGACAGCATTACCCTTAATCTGATGAAGAATGGTGCAGAGGGTGTGATTTCCGTAATTGGAAATGCTCTGCCTTCAACATTCAGCAGCCTGATCCATTTTGCAGAGGAGAAGCGATATGAGATGGCCCAGGAGATTCAGACACGTCTGGCTCCTGTCTATGGGCTTCTCTTCAAGGAGGGCAATCCATGTGGCATCAAGGCTCTTCTGAATGCAAAGAACCGCGTTGAGAATGTCCTGAGGCTGCCAATGGTACCGGTAAGCCAGAGTACTTATAACGAAATTGAAGAGGCATACAAAGGCCTTGATATCTGATTAGAATGAAAGGATTCCAGAGAAGAGTAATGCTTGCGGCCGGTTTTGTACTGGCATCGGTTTCATACAATTCGTGTCAGTTCCTGAACGGACGTGGAAATGTTCAGGAACAGGATTCTGTACAGGCTGAGCCAGAGTTACGCTGGGGAATCCCTATAGGAGATTATGAGATTACTGAGGGGCAGATCCAGAATGGTCAGGTTCTGTCAAAGCTGCTGCTGGAGTATGGAGTAGGCTCTCAGACCGTCCATGAACTCTCACTTGCTGCAGAAGATGTGTTCAGTGTCAGAAAGCTGAGAGCTGGCAATACCTATTATATTCTTCAGTCACACGATTCTGTTCCCAGACCTGAGTATTTCATCTACCGAATATCACCGGTTGAACATGCGGTCTATACACTGCATGACAGTCTGTACTGTTACCGCGACACTCTTCCTACGGACACCGTAACCAACTGCATCCATGGCAAGATTACATCGTCACTCTGGAATGCAATGATCGATGCCGGTGCCGATGTTGGGTTGGCTGGAAAGTTGTCTGACGTCTATTCCTGGACAATTGATTTCTTTGGAGTCCAGCAGAATGACTCTTTCTGTGTCTATTATCAGGACATCATGGTCGATGACACTGTCCGTGTAGGCCTGGGACGTGTTCTGGCAAGTAATTTCATTACAGGCGGAAAAGACCACTATGCCTTCAGGTACGAATATGAGATAGAGGGCAGGGGAGAGTACTTTGATGAGACGGGTGCTAGTCTGCAGAGAGCATTCCTGAAGGCTCCGTTGTCTTATACCAGAATCAGTTCAACCTTCTCAAATGCCCGCTACCATCCGGTACTGAAGATTGTCCGCGCCCATCACGGCGTTGACTATGCAGCTCCGGCCGGTACACCGGTCATGTCTGTGGGTGACGGTGTTGTCACTACAAAGGCGTATGACAGCAAGGGTGGTGGAAACTATCTGAAGATAAAGCATAATGCCATGTACACCACTGAGTACATGCATCTGAAGGGCTTTGCCGCAGGCATTCAGCAGGGTACTCACGTAAAGCAGGGACAGGTGATTGGATATGTAGGTGCTACGGGAATTGCAACCGGTCCACATCTTGATTACCGTGTGTTCAAGAACGGTGTGGCGGTTAATCCGTTGAGCATGGATCTTCCTGCTGTTGATCCGATAGAGAAAGAGGATATGCCGGCCTTCCTTGAGGCAATCAAGCCTCTGATGCAGATGATAGGTTATACTGTTCCTTCTGATAGTGTTCAGTAAACAAGACTTGCGGTATAGCTGATAGTATTTATCTTAGTCCTTAACTTAGCATCGTAGTCTTTATCTATCGAGAAGCCGGCTCCATTAATAGCCTGGCAAGCATCGCCTGCTCCTTTTCTCTGGCAACAATAAGTGATTTCATATATAAAATTATTCAGCTGCGAATATACGAAAAATCACACTCACCGCCAAATAGTTTTCCGAAGAAGTAAACTTACGACTAACCAACAAAGTGACTGTTTAGGATATGTTCGATTGCTTGTTTGTATGAACATACGAGACAGCAGATATGTCTTTTGTTTCTGGCGCGACATGGGAAATGGATATCTCCGAGGTGAAAATGGCAAGACCTATCATAATCTTGGTGATGGAACAGTGAGGGAAGTCTGACATGAAAGGAACTGATACATATACTTACGGGCAGGCTAGGGAGGACCTCTGAAAGGCAGGGATTGATGCATCGACCTTTTCTTCAAGTCAATGGCATATTGTATTATCCTTAATGAATTAATTACATTCAAATGTGCTAATTGGATATTTGTTGAGGGAAATGTTGTATTTTTACCAATTGAAGCAAGAAACTGGAAAGGAGTTACAATATGACTGCACAGAGCGAACAGGCACTAGAGAATGGTTTGATTGCCACACTACAGGACTTGAGCTACGAGTATGTGGAATTGAGGGAAGAGACCAACCTCTATGCTAACTTTAAGAAGCAGCTTGAAAAACATAATGCCAAAGAACTGGCCGCGGTAGGCAAAACCGGGTTCACAGAGAAGGAGTTTGAGAGGATTTGTATTCATCTTGAGGGTGGTACTCTGTTTGAGAAATCCAAGAAACTCCGTGACCTGTTTCCTCTGGAGACGGAAGATGGCAAACGTGTATGGGTAGAGTTCCTTGACAGGAATCACTGGTGCCAGAACGAGTTTCAGGTTTCCAATCAGATTACCGTTGAAGGCCGCAAGACTTGCCGATATGATGTAACTATACTTGTGAACGGTCTCCCTCTTGTCCAGATTGAATTGAAAAAACGCGGTGTAGAGCTCAAACAGGCATACAATCAGATTCAGCGTTATCACAAGACTTCCTTCCATGGACTTTTCGATTACATCCAGATATTCGTGATTTCCAACGGTGTGAACACCCGTTATTTCGCAAACAATCCGAACTGCGGCTATAAGTTTACATTCAACTGGACTCTCAAAACTAATGAGGCTGTGAACAACATAAGCACCTTTGCAGCCGATTTCTTCGACAAGTGTACCCTTGGCAAGATAATCAGTAAGTACATTGTCCTCCATGAGGGTGACAAATGTCTTATGGTCATGAGGCCATACCAGTATTATGCTGTGGAGGAGATTCTGGACCGGGTTCAGAACACCAACAAAAATGGATATATTTGGCATACTACCGGTGCAGGAAAGACACTCACCTCGTTTAAGACTGCCCAGCTTGTATCTGAACTTGACGGTATAGACAAGGTTCTCTTTGTGGTTGACCGTCATGACCTTGACACCCAAACCCAGGCAGAGTATGAGGCCTTTGAGCCTGGCGCAGTTGATGCAACCGAGGATACCTACGAGCTTATCAAACGCTTCAATTCGGACAAGAAGATTATCCTCACAACCATCCAGAAGCTGAACACTGCGGTCAAGAAGGACTACTACAGCAAGCGCATCGAGGGTATGCGTGACAAGAAGGTTGTTATGATCTTTGATGAGTGCCACCGCAGCCATTTTGGAGAGTGCCACAAGAACATTGTCCATTTCTTCAGGAACCTACAGATATTTGGATTCACAGGTACACCTATCTTCGCAGAGAATGCAAAGCAGGACCTTACCACACATGATGTATTTGGCGAGTGCCTGCACAAGTATATGATCAAAGACGCTATCGCGGATGAGAACGTCTTGGGCTTCCTTGTAGAGTATTACAACGGAAAACTGGATGCAAACGAGATGAGCGACATCAGGATGAGGGAGATTGCAGAGTTCATCCTGAATAACTTCAGCAAATCGACTTACGGTGGTGAGTTCAATGCTCTGTTTGCCGTGCAGAGTGTGCCGATGCTTCTGAAGTACTATCGGATTTTCAAGGAACTCAACCCAAAAATCAAGATTGCAGCCATCTTCACTTATGCTCAGAACTCTAATCAGGATGATGCCAGAACCGGCATGAACCAGGGATTTGAAACGGATAGTGTGGCTTCTGATGAACTGCAGGAGATTATGGATGACTATAACCGTAATTTCGGAACGGCATTCACAACCGACAATTTCCAGAATTACTACGACGACATCAATGAGCGAATGAAGAAGCGCAAGGCTGATCAGGAGCCTATTGATCTTTTACTTGTGGTGGGTATGTTCCTTACCGGTTTCGATGCAAAGAAGCTCAATACTCTGTATGTGGACAAGAATATGGAGTACCATGGACTT
>JAKSIY010000055.1 GCA_024398535.1 Bacteroidaceae bacterium | reverse complement strand
CAGATGCCCCAGAACGCCACTATGCGTTTCCTTGTTTGGCGAACTGCGAAAAAAATACCAATTCACACGGATAACGACAGATCCTGAGCGTGGAGCAGTGCCGCAGGATGCGTCCTTCGCAAGCGAGCGCGTCTAGGGAGCGCCGTTAAGAAAGTGATGACGCGGGAGGAAAAGGGCGAGGACTGTCTGAGCGCGCAAGCGCGAGTTCCGCAGCCCCCGACAGCGGAAATCACTTTTAGGCAAGCGAGCATCGCGCTCGCGGGGGAAGGGCGCATCAGCGGCAAGCGAGCTCCGCGCAAGCTGTGAAAGATGCACCAGCGGTGTCGGGGGGGCGCACCGCTAGGAGCGTCAGCCTCGCTGGACCAGCCGGTAGTAGCCACCAGGCACTGGCCGCAGATATCCCTCAATCTCCATGGTGAACAGTATCCCCATGAGCTCGCTGATAGAGATGCCGACGCAGTGGCTGAGGTCGTTCACATGCAGACCCATGCGTCCGGCGTTCTGTAACGCAAGGAATATCTGCCTCTCCTTGTCAGAGAGTTTGTCAAGGACGGAAAAGAGCTCCAATTGGGCGCTCTCAGCCCCTTTTGCGTCTTCTGCCTTTGCCCAGCCCATTGACGCCAGGAAATCCTCTCCTGAGCAGATTAAAGCGGCTTTATTGTCTCTTATTAGGTGGTTGCACCCTTCGGAATACATCTCACCAACGTTTCCAGGGAATGCAAAGCAGTCACGGCTGTACATTTCTGCAAATTCCGCTGTTATAAGCGACCCTCCTTTTGCTGCTGATTCAACAACAAGTACTGCGTCCGATAGTCCCGCGATTATGCGGTTTCTCTGCACGAAATTGAATTTGTCAGGGAAAATCCCTGTCTGGAATTCTGTTGCAAGTCCACCGTTCTGAAGCATCTCCTTTGCGTACTTTCGGTGTGCTGCAGGATAAATCCTGTCCAATCCGTGAGCAAGTACGCCGACAGTTGGCGCACCGTATTTCATGCATGCTTTGTGGCATTCTATATCGATGCCGTATGCAAGACCGCTTACAAACAGAGTACCGGGACATGATTCGCTAACCTTTTTAATAAAGGCATCGGTCATCTGTCTGCCATATTCCGTGGCACGTCTTGTGCCGACTATTCCTACAACGTGCTTTACGTTATAGTCAACATTTCCCATTGAAAACAGGACCAGAGGTGCGTCTTCACACTCTCTGAGTCTTTCTGGGTAATCATTGTCTTCAGGAGTAAGTGCCCTGATGCCATGCTCTCTTATGAACTGGACTTCCTTCCTGGCCATAAAAAGAGACCCGGAGTCATCAAGGACACTTGATATGTCCTTAGTGACTCCGGGTAAAATGTCATTCAGTTCCTTGTACCTCCTGAAGATTTCCAGGGCGCTACCGGCTTCTGAGTAGAGGATGTGTCCTCTTTTAAGTCCTAATCCCTCAATCTTTGAGAGTGTGAGCAGCGCCGTCAGTTCATCTTCCGGCTGTATCACAGGTAGAAACTGTTATCAGAGTGCTTCAACAGCTGATGCGAACTTAGCGAACTCAACGTCTGACTTTGCAGCAGCCTTGAGTGATGGATCAGCAGCTACAGCCTTCTTCAGGTTCTGTGCAACAGCAGCAGCATCGTTTGTACGAGCAGCAGCTACAGCCTGCAGATAGTATGTGTAACCTGTTGGAACAGCAATTGCAGAGAGAACTCTCTTTGCACCTGAGTAATCCTTGTTCATGATGAGAGCAAGAGCCTCAGCCTCTGTGTTAGAACCCTTCAGCTCTGACAGAGCGCGCTCGTACTGACCCTGAGCAATGTAGAGGTTACCAAGAGCCTCAGCATTCTCCTTGCCAGCACCCTTTGCAAGGTATGTAGCAGCAGCCTTAGGATCGCTTGCTGTCAGAGCAACGAGACCAAGGTTTGTGTTAACCTCAGCAGCAGCAGCGTTCAGGCTTGCAGCCTTAGTCAGCTGCTCCTTAGCCTTGTCAAACTGACCAGCCTCAAAGTAGATCTGAGCAAGGTTGTTGTATGCACGGTAGTCGTTTGGATACTGCTTGATAGCTGTGTTCAGGATCTCAGTCTTCTTTGCTGCATCCTTTGTCAGGTTAGCGTAGTACAGAATCTCGTTGCAGCTCAGTACAGATGGCTGTGAAGCGTATGCCTCAGCAATCTCCTCATCGCTGCGGCCGATGAGCTGATAGTTAAGAGTCAGTCTTGCGCGACGGAGCTGTGGCAGGATCTCGTCAGCCAGCTCTGAGTAAACAGAAGAGATGTTCTTGATCTCTGACTCACGACGCTCTGGATCTGAGTACATTGAAAGTACGCTCAGGATGAGCTCCTTGTCCTGGAGGTTAGACTCCTGTACGAGTGTCTTGAAACCGTCCCAGTCCTCAGCAGTGTACTTTGAATCAACAGCAGTGTTCAGCTTGCTGTTCTTCATCTCCTTCTGGATGTACTTTGCAGCGTTCTTCTCACGCTGGCCAGCCAGGTTCTCATTCAGTGAAGTTGCACCATCAGGTGAAGCGTAAGCAGAAACCTCAAGGTTCTCAACACCGTAGTTCTTTGTGTCAGCAGCAACGGTCTTCATAACCTCCTTCAGAGCTGCGATAGCGTCTGAACCTGTCTCTGAAGAACGTACGTTAGCCTGCTGGATAAGGAACATGATGTTTGCCTCCTGAGCCTGCTTGATGATACGCTGGTAACCATCCTCTGCAGCTGCAGTGTTGCCGTTACCTGCTGTGTTAGCGTAGAGCTCTGCTGTAGAGATAACACCGTCAGCGAGCTTTACTGGCTCAATCTCAATCTTCTTGCCACTCTTCTTCTTTGCATCGAATGTAGCGTAGAGCTCAGAAACTCTCATTTCTGGCTGATAAGGGAATGAAGTTGTGATGGTGTAGTTTGCACCATTCTTCTTAACAACTGTGCGGTTGTTACCCTGAATCTTCTGACCCTGGAAAGAAGCTGGATCACCGGCAACAGAACCACCTGCCCACTGCAGGACTGGAGTTACTGTTACGATAGCTTTCTTCTTGAAGTACTTCTCTGGGAAAGTACCGTCAACGGTTACAGGAACCTCACCACCTACTGCCTCAAGAATCTGAGGAGTTACTGTGAAAGCGTCCTCTGACAGATCCATGCTCTTGCATGAAGCCAGTGCCAGAACGCCTGCGCCAAGGAGCGCGAAACGACTAATTTTAGACATGCTAATTTGTTGTTTATTAAGTTAATATATTGTCAAATCCTGCTATCCTCCCGAGCATAAGCAGGGAGAATAACACGCAAAAGTATCAAAAAGAATTGAATGACAATACTATTTTATATAAAAAAATAGCGTGCGCAGGCGCATCAACGCATGTTGCGCGGGTGATGTTCCTCTATTTCATGACGCAGTCTGCTGCGGTCAATATGGGTGTAGATTTCAGTAGTGGCAATCTTCTCATGACCAAGCATGCACTGTATTGCGCGCAAGTTTGCGCCACCTTCAAGCAGATGGGTCGCAAATGAGTGCCTGAATGTGTGCGGGCTTACGGTCTTGTCGATGCCTGCAAGTGCCGTGTGCTTGCGTACTATGTCAAAAATCATGATTCTTGACAGCGGCTTTCCAAGGCGCGGGCTCAGGAAAAGAAAGTCCTGGAAGCCGGGTTTGATGTCAATGTGGCATCGGTCTGTCAGATAGAGCTCAATCTCATGTATGGCACGTCCTGAGACGGGAACTAGACGCTCCTTGCTGCCTTTGCCGGATACCCGGATGAACTCCTGGTCAAGGTACATGTCTGAGAGCTTCAGGTTGCAGAGTTCCGAGACACGCAGGCCGCAGCTGTAGAGGGTTTCCAGGATGCATCTGTTGCGCTGGCCAAGCGGATCGGACAGGTCAACCGATGCAATGATGCGGTCAATCTCATCTACTGAGAGTACCTCAGGCAGGTGGCGTCCCATGCGTGGGGCTTCAAGTAGCTCTGTTGGGTCCTGCTCAACGTATCCGTCCAGTACCAGGAACTTGAAATACTGCCTTATTCCGGAGATAATTCTGGCAATAGAACGTGGGGCGATGCCCAGGTCTGCCAGGGTTGCAACGAAAGAGTGCAGGTGATCGATGGTGATATCCTTAGGCTCCAGTCCGGCATCGGTCATGAAGTCAGCCAGCTTGCAGGTGTCGTCCAGATATGCCTGGGCGGTATTCTGGGACAGCGACTTCTCAAGCAGCAGATACTGCCTGAAACTCTCAATGGTTTTCTGTATGCCTTCTGATGCCATGGTTACGCATTCTCAAATCAAATTACTATCTTTGACGCTCCAAAGATAAGGAAACTGAAGTAAATGTCAACAAAAACGGGACTTGGATATACTGGTGAGGATGCGCTTGAAGAGTACATCGTGGATCATCTTGAGCCGGAAAGTCCGCTCCTGTATGAGTTGTACAGGGATACCCACATCAGGTTGCTGAATCCGCGAATGGCATCGGGCCACCTGCAAGGGCGTCTGCTCAAGATGCTGATAGGCATGATAAGGCCGCGTACTCTGCTTGAGGTCGGAACCTTTACCGGATATGCCACACTCTGCATGGCTGAGGGTATGCCTGAGGATGGAATCGTCCACACCATTGAGATTGACGATGAACTTGAGGATTTTATCCTGGAGCATCTGCGGAAGTCTCCTTATGCCGATCGCATCAAGCTGCATATCGGCGATGCCCTGAAGATAGTACCGACCCTGGGCCTGAAGTTCGATGCGGTCTTCCTTGACGCGGACAAGCGACAGTACCCGGCATACTATGAGCAGCTCTTTGACTATGTTAGCGACGGGGGATACATCCTGGCGGACAATACCCTCTGGGACGGTCATGTCATAGATCCGGCGTACGACCGTGACCAGCAGACCCTGGGTGTAAGGCGTTTCAATGACATGGTGAAGGCTGACCCGCGTGTCGAGGAGGCAATAATCCCTGTCCGTGATGGAATAACGATAATCAGAAAAAAGAAAGTATTATGAATTCAACAAGACAGCAGAAAATAGCAAGACTCATCCAGAAGGAACTGGGTGACATGCTGCAGAAACAGACAAAGTTGGCTCACGGCCTGCTTATCAGTGTAAGTGAGGTGCGTGTAAGCAGTGACCTTCAGCTGGCAACCGTTTACCTGAGCGTGTTCCCGTCTGAGAAGGGTCCTGAGGTGGTTTCGAATATTACCGCAAATGTAAAGGCGCTTAGATTTGACTTCGGTGAAAGGGTGCGTCACCAGTTGCGTGTCATACCGGAATTCCGCTTCTTCCTGGACAACTCAATAGAGTACATGCAGCATATTGACGAACTTCTCAAGAAGTAAGTGAACCTTCCGTTTTTCATAGCCAGAAGATATCTCTTTGCGCGGAAGTCGCACAACGTGATAAACGTCATCTCTGCCATCTCTGTGGCCGGAATTGCCCTTGCGTCGATGGCGCTGATCTGCACGCTGTCGGTTTTCAATGGCTTTCATGACTTGGTGTCAGATTTATTTACCAATTTCGATGCTCAGTTGAAGATAGTCCCTTCACACGGAAAGGTATTTGATCCGCACTCTTCAGAGATGCTTCAGGTGTATGAACTTGCACAGGTTGACCTGGTTTCTGAGGCAATAGAGGAACAGGCACTCATCCAGTATAAGAACAAACAGGAAATTGTGACCGTAAAGGGTGTCAGTGACAATTTTTATGACCTGGCATCAATTGAAAATACGCTGCGTGGACAGGGTATATACATGCTTCATGACGATGTCGCAGAGTATGGCATCATTGGCATCGAGCTTATGAACAAGCTGGATTGCGGCATTCAGTCCGTGCTTCCTTTCTCACTTCATGTGCCTAAGCGCGGTGTAAGAATAAATCCTATAAATCCAACATCGGGACTCCAGAGCGTCCAGTTCTTTTCTCCTGGTGTAATCTTTCAGGTCAACCAGTCCAGCTATGATGATTCCTACGTGCTGGTCTCACTTGACCTGGCCCGCACGCTCTTTGACTATGAAACAGAGGTATCGGCTGTGGAACTGAAACTTACAGACGATGCCAGCCTGAAGCGTACCAAGCGTCAGATTCAGGAAATCCTTGGACCCGATTATAAAGTCCTGGACAGATTCGAGCAGCAGGCAGACGTATATAAGGTGGTGAAGCTTGAGAAATTCATCTCATACCTGTTTCTTTCATTCATTCTGCTGATAGCCTGCTTCAATATCATTGGATCACTGGTCATGCTGATAGTTGAGAAACAACAGGATTCTTCTATCCTGGGAAGTCTTGGATTGAGCTCTGAGGACAGGGGGCGCATCTTTGTCTATGATGGTCTGCTGATCTCCTTTTCTGGAGCGGTGGCAGGTCTTGTGGTAGGCCTGGCTCTGACCCTTCTTCAGCAGAAATTCGGTTTTATTCCGCTGGGCCAGGGTTCATTCGTGGTAGATTCATATCCTGTCAGCGTACACCTTATAGATATAGTGACGGTGCTGATAACCGTTCTGGCTGTCAGCTTCATTTCTGTACGTCCTATTGGACGCATTGCCGCCAAGTATATTGATCGGAAGGATGGTCAGGATTAGAGAGTGACCGTCTGGGCTGTAATCTTCTCGTTCAGGAAGATCGATGCAGTCTGGTGGAAGGTCTCAGCAGACTCTGTGGTAAGATATCTGCAGGTTCCGCCTCTGGTGCATCTGTCTGCTATGTCATGCCTGCCCAGATAAGCCTGCAGTGAACTGGCTACGTATTTTCCCTGCTCAATGATCCTAATGTTGTCAGGAACGAATTTCCTGATCTTTTCTATGAGCAGAGGATAGTGGGTGCAACCCAGTACTATGGTGTCTATCTGGCTGTCCTTGGCCAGTAGATTCTCTACGTGCTGCTTTATGAAGAAGTCTGCTCCGTCAGAATTGAATTCTCCGGTCTCAACCAGTGGAACCCAGATTGGGCAGGCCTCACCTTTTACTTCAATATCAGGATACAGCTTCTTGATTTCAAGTGGATATGATAAGGACCTTATGGTTCCCGGTGTTGCCAGGATTCCAATATGCCTGGTCTTTGTGACCTCTCCTACAATCTCAGCTGTAGGTCTGATGATACCCAGTACGCGGCGGTTCGGGTCAATTTCCGGCAGATCTCTCTGCTGAATGGTGCGCAGTGCCTTTGCCGATGCCGTGTTGCAGGCCAGAATTACCAGATGGCATCCCATCTGGAACAGCTTCTGCACACATTCCAGGGTGTATTCATACACAACCTGGAATGAGCGCGTGCCGTATGGGGTACGGGCATTGTCACCAAGGTATAGATAGTCATACTCAGGCATCAGCTCCCTGATACCTTTTAGAATTGTAAGACCTCCGTAACCGGAATCAAAGATTCCAATTGGTCCCGGAACATCTGAAACCTGTGACTTAGCCGTAATCATATCATTTGTTTTCTTCTTCAGATTCCTCCTTAGGCTCTTCAACGGCTATCTTCAGTATTCCATATACCTGTGTGGTGATATCCACTCCGTTGCTGCCTATGTACAGGAATCCGCCGTTTGAACTGTCAACAACGTAATCCAGTTTCATTATGTCAGCTACATCCTTGATAGCCTTGAGCAGTTCAGCTTTTACAGGCTCCATAAGGGAGTCTCTGTCTGCAGCAAGCATCTCACTCCTGCTTTTCTTGAAATTCAGGCTGTTCTCAGAGAGAAGCATAAGCTCCTTCTGACGCTTCTGAAGGATTGTGTTTGAAAGCTGTGACTGTACGTGCAGGTAGTCAATGTACTGACGCTGGAACTCCTTGTCGTTGCGTTCAATCTCCTCTTCGTAGTCAGCAACAATCCTCAGATAGGACTCATTGGCCTGCTGATAGGAAGGCATCTTCTCAAGAGTCTCCTTGTAATTGATGTAGCCGAACTGGCCCTGGGCCTGGGCGTGTGTGCCCAGCCCAAGAATTACGCAGAATGCAAGAATTGCAACTCTTTTCATCTTACTTGATACCAAGTTTTGCCTTTACGGCGTCTGTTACATTTGTGCAGAGTGTTGCGCTGATGTATGGGATTGTTGCGTCTGCATTGTCAAAGATGCATACATAGCCACCCTCTGTACCTACGTCCTGAACGGCCTTCAGTACCTTCTCCTGAATCTCCTGCATCTTCTCACCAGAGATTCTCTGCAGATTCATCTGGCAGTCGTTGAAGAACTGCTGTCCCTTGTCCTGGAGTTCAATGATCTCCTGCTGGCGACGCTGCTTGATGTTGTCTGGCAGAGTTGCCTCCTGAGCCTCATACTCAGAAATCTTCTTGTTACACTCCTCCTGAAGGTATTTCAGTTCATCTTCATACTGCTTCTGCAGTGTCTGGAGCTCTGTCTGAGCCTTTGTGTACTCAGGCATTGCCTGGATGATGTCTGCAGAACTGAACTGGCCGAACTTCTGTGCGAACAGTGATACCGGCGCAAGCATGAGCGCCATAAGAATAAGTTTCTTCATGTCTTTATTGTTTTAATTTGTTATCAGATGGTTTATTAATATCCAAGTTTCTCAAGAACTTCATTGCTGATGTCAATCTTTGGCGATGCATAGATCATGCTGGTTGCGCTTGAGCGGTCGATGACTGCCGAATAGCCCTTTGTATCGCTGATGGCCTTTACTGCCTCATAGATCTCATCCTGGATCGGGGCCATCAGGCTTTCACGCTTCTTGTAGAGCTCGCCTTCAGGACCAAAGTACTGACGCTTCAGATCACTGGCCGATTTCTCCTTGGCAACAATCTCTTCCTCTTTTTTCTTCTTCTGCTCCTCTGACAGGAAGACAGATTCATTCTGGTAGTTCTTGTATAGAGTCTGAGCCTCAAGGGTCACTGCCTCAACCTCAGCCTGCCACTTCTTTGAGAGCTGGTTCAACTGTTCGTTGGCACGTTCGTAAGCAGGAATCCTGCCAAGAATATACTCCATGTCAATCAACGCAAATTTCTGTGCATTTGCTCCAAGAGCCATTGCACACATTACTGCAAACATTGTCAAAAACCTTTTCATAGTCATTTCTTGTTTTAGGTTAATAATATGTTGTCTGTTATCAGAATTCCTGGCCCAGGACAAAGTGGATCTGGCTTCCACTGAATTCCCTTGTGCCACGTATCGGATCAAGTCCATATCCCCAGTCAATACCCATAAGACCAACCATAGGCAGGAATACACGTACGCCCACACCTACTGAACGCTTCATGTCAAACGGGTTGAATTTGTTGATGCTCTCCCATGCGTTACCGCCCTCAACGAATGCCAGTGCAAAGATTGTGCTGGTATTCTCAAGCATGAGCGGATATCTGAGCTCTGCCGTGAATCTTGAGTATGCATAGCCTCCCTGTGAGATTGCACCGTTGTCATAACCTCTGAGTCCTATGATCTCTGTTGCGTACATGTATGATCCACTCATACCGTCACCACCTACAAAGAAGGTCTCAAACGGCGATTTCTTATATCTGTTGTAGTGTCCCAGCAGACCGAGTTCTGCTCGGGTCATGAGCACCAGATTCTTGTTCTTGTTACCGGCAATGAGTGATGTGTAAGTCTTTGACTTGAACTTCCACTTGTTGTACTCAATCCATTTGTTCTTCTGGGCAAGCTCGCTCTGGTAGCCTGAACTGTTCGGGTCATTGGCCAGTGAGGCAAAGTCCGTATTGCTGAAGAGTGAGTATGGCGGTGTTACAGAGACACTCAGTGAGAACTCTGAACCCATACGTGGGAAAATCTGGTTGTCAACAGTTGAACGGCTCAGTGTCAGGCTGGCGTTGATGTTGTTGCATGTACCATCATTGATAATGAAGTATGACCAGTCTTTGAGCTTGTACCTGATGTATGAAAGCTCGCCGTACAGCTGGAAATGGTAGTCAGGCCAGTTCAGACGTGTACCCCAACCGATTGATCCACCCAGCATGGTGATGTACTTGTCAGGATCATAGTAGGACTCAAAGTTGTTGTAGTAGTTTGAGTTTCCGTAGTAGCTTCCGTAGCCGTACATGTACTGGTAGTAGTTCTGGTACAGGCTTGAGTTGTAATAGCGGTCACTGATATCGGTCTGCTTTGAGTAGAAGAGACTTGAGCTGAAAAGATTAGGTCTCTTTCCTCCAAGCCATGGCTCCATGAACTGTATGTTGTAAGACTGGTAGTATGTACCGTTGGTCTGACCGCTGATTGAGAATGTCTGGCCGTCACCCTGTGGCAGAAGAAGTCTTCTGTTGTCACTCTTGTGCACCAGATTGTACATTGAGAAGTTTGTGAACTTCAGACCTACCTTGGCTATGAGACCTGTCTGTCCCCAGCCGGCAGAGAGCTCAACCTGGTCATTTCCCTTTGATTCAAGTCCCCATTCAATGTCAACGGTTCCGTTGTTTCTGTCAGGCTGGATGTCAGGAACAATGGCTTCAGGGTTGAAGTGTCCCATCTGGCCCAGTGCCCTGTATGTCTCTTCAAGCGCCTCTCTTGAGAAAAGGTCGCCAGGACGGGTAAAGAGCTCTCGTCTGATGACGTTTTCATATACGCGGTCATTACCTATGATGGAAACCTTGTTGATAGTTGCCTGAGGACCCTCAATGATTCTCATCTCAAGATCGATGCTGTCTCCTTCAACCTTCTTCTCTACTGTGTTGAGGTCATAGAATACATAACCGTTGTTGTAATAGAGATTTCCAATGGCATCGTCATCTGAAGAGGTTCTCTCACCAAGCTTCTTCTTGTTATAGATGTCACCTCTACCCATGTCAAGAACCTCGGCCAGGTCCTCACTGTTATAGATGGTGTTTCCTACCCAGTCAATGTTTCTGATAAAGTATTTGTTACCCTCTTCAATAGTCATGTAGATGTCAACGCTCTTGTCGTCAAAGCTGACCACGCTGTCTGAGAGGATGATGGCATCGCGGAAACCAAGTTCATTGTACTTGTCAATGATCTTGTCCTTGTCATTCTCATACTCGGTCTCGTTGTATTTCTTGGTGCGGAAGAAGTCTGGCAGGTATCCCTTCTCATTAGTCTTCTTCATGACCTTTTTCAGGTCCTTTGCAGTAAGTGCATCAAGACCTGTAACGTGTATCTCATTGACCTTGATCTTGTCCTTTTTGTCAATGTGGATGTCAATGTAAACCTGATTGTCATGATCAGGGTCGTTACGCTGCATGACGTTGATTTCTGCATTCTTGAATCCCTTATCATCATAGTAGCGGCGTATCATGATCTTGGCGCGGTTAATAAGGTTCGGGGTGATCTGGCTGCCTTTCATCAGGCCAATCTTCTCTTCCAGGTCTTCTGCCTCGCCCTTCTTGACTCCGTAATAGACAATGTCTGTTACTTTTGGAGTAGGCTCCAGGTCAATGTGCAGGTAAATTTTGTTGCCTACGATCTTCTCTGCACTGATCTTGACGTATGAGAACATACCCTGTTTCCAATACCGTTTCATGGCTTCAGAGATATCGTCACCCGGTACCGTGATGGTCTGGCCTACTGAGAGGCCTGACAGACCAAGCAGTACGCGCTCGCTGTGATTCTCCAGTTCAGAAACTGTGATACCTCCGATTTCGTATCTGCGCTGCTGGCCTGAATACAGAATGGTAGGGTTCTCAATGACCTGTTCATCCTGCGCATTCAGGTTACCTACCCCGGAAAAGAGTGCGGCTCCCAGTAACAGTGCGAATGCTATGCTTCTCTTCATACAATAATCATTTTTCATTTCCTTCTGCTACCTGTGCGCTGGTCAGACCAAAACGTCTCTCACGCTGCTGGAAGCTGTAAATGGCCTTGCAGAGCTCCTCTTTGTTGAAGTCTGGCCAGAAAACATCCGTGAAGTACAGTTCCGAGTACGATGCCTGCCACATCAGGTAGTTGCTCAGCCTGAATTCTCCTCCTGTCCTGATAATCAGGTCCGGATCAGGCATGAAGTTTGTTGCCAGTCTGGCAGAGATTGTCTCTTCAGTGATTTCCGATGGCTTAATCTTGCCTTCTGCAGCATCGGCAGCCAACTTTCTTGCTGCTTCAGTTATCTCCCATCTGGACGAGTAGCTGAGAGCCAGGACAAGATTTGAGCGTGTGTTGGCAGCAGTCTTCTCAATGAGTTTCTGCACTCTGTTGCGAACCAGTATCGGCAATGCCTGGATGTCACCTATGACGTGGAATCTGACTCCGTTCTTCATGAATACCTCTTCTTGAAGTTTCAGGTGTTCAAACAGCAGTTCCATAAGAGTAGAGATCTCTGCCTGCGGACGCTTCCAGTTTTCTGTCGAGAAGGTGTAGAGTGTAAGGTACTTGATTCCAAGTGCTACGGCATCCTCTACAATCTGGCGGACCAGTTTTGCTCCTACGACATGGCCCTTAGTGCGTTCCATGCCTCGCTCTCTTGCCCAACGACCGTTACCGTCCATGATGATGGCTACGTGTTCCGGTATTCTTGTCATGTCAATCTGCTCCTGATACATCTGTCTGCTTTATTAGTTACAGTCACAAGGTTTTTTGAATATGTCATAGGTCAGCGTCAGCATCGTGTAGCTGTAACTGTCCTTGTTCTTGAAGAACTTTCCCTTGATCCGGTACGGGTCTTCAAGAGTTATTCCACCGTTCTGCATCGTCACGTCAAGCCTGTCAGAGCTGCTGAAACGCATGGTCCACTCAAGACCGACGTTCCATCTGTCTGCCATTTTATATCTGACGCCTATACCCAGCGGAATGTTAAATGCAAAGTCGTTTTTCTGCGGTTTAGGCGCAAAAGTCAGGCCTATTCCGGTAAGATAGTATGGTGCCACGCGGTGACAGCCATTGTATCTGGTAAGTCCGTATCCCAGGAATCCGCCCTCAATCTGAACGCCCATGTCATAGATGGTACGGTTGAAGTTGAGGTCTTCAAGGAACACGCGGTCCTTCATGTCTGCCGTGCTGCCGCTTATGCGTGCTGCGGTAAGGTCCGCCTTGAAAGAGAGCCTTGGATTGCAGTTGTATCTGGCCACGATTCCCCCCATCAGCCCGGTATTCCGGTACAGGCGCTGGTTGACATCGCCCATGTAGAACGATGCTCCCGTAGCAGGTCCTATCTCCATGCGGTATTCGTCCTGGGCATGTGCAGAGACTGCCATGAGGATGAGTGTGAACAGAACTGTGATGCTCCTTTTCATGTAAACTTATCTGACAAGTCTGTTGATGCCTCCACGCCAGATACCCTGGCTTTCAGTGATAATCCAGATGTAGCCGTTTGCATCGGTCGTGCTGGCAAAGCTGCCTTCGTAGCCGGAAAGCCCAGCCGGCATATGCATCTTGTAGTTCCATGAACTGTATTCGTCTGTCATTACTGAGCAGTCGCGCCATGTAAGACCGTGGTCAGAAGACTGCCAGAATGCTTTCAGGCCTTTTCCGAAAGCGTAGAAGTCCCCGTCGTAGCTTATGACTTTCAGGTTCTGAAGACGCGGGCAAGGCAGCTTGTCCTTGCCTGATGGAACCATTTCTGTAAATTCCGTGTCGGTTGACAGCATGCTGAAGACAACGGCACTGTTCTCTGACGAGTTTTCATTGATGCCGATGACGGTGCGCCTGATAATGCCCGGATTGCTGGCCAGTGGCTCGGATATTCCAGCCAGGTCTGTTGTAGGGAATCCTTCAGGCAGGGTCTGGAGTGTGTTCCAGGTTACCATGTCAGTTGAGCTAACAATGCGTCCGTCCTTGCTGATAGCCCATGCGATGCCCTCATCATGGACAGAGCCTGTGAATGGGATGATTCTTTCAATCTCAGTATCTGCGCCCAAGTCAGACCAGCTGATGCCGTCAGTAGAACAGAGCATCCTGCCGCCATCTGTCACGTACAGACGGTTTCTGGTAAGAATCATGGATTCCAGGTCTGCGTTTCCGGTGATGCCGTCAGTTGAAGCCTGAGTGTTCCACAGCGTACCGTCTTTCCTGCATGTGGTCATGGCTATGCCTCCCTTCCCGTCGTAGCTGAATACGTATAATGCATCGTTCCAAACAAATGCCTTTGAAGATGCCAGATTAGGATAGTTCTCTGTCGGTATGTTCTTCCACTTCATGGAATCCGGATCAAGGGCATGGGCGTTGACCGATACTTTGTACTTGCGTATGTATGTCTCATCGGTAGAGACTACCGTGAAGATGAGCGGTCTTGAAAAGTCAATTGAGTCCGATGCGGAATAGACCGTGTCAACGCTCTGGCCGTCAGAGTGGAATTTCTGGTAGTAGAGCGCGCCCTCACCTGAAACATGTACGATCAGATGCTTCAAGTCTGTGCCGTATGGCATTGAGTCCGGATTGAAGATCAGGTTCCTGCTCTGGTCAATCACGAACGGAACGTATGCTCCGCTCTCCAGCCGGTACACCAGAGTGTCCCTTCCAAAGATGTTTATGTCATTGTACCAGACCTTGTAATTGCCCAGCCTGAAACTGGTGATTGCTGCATCCGGTTCGTATGTGAAGTCCTGGTCATGCCAGCATGAAGCGGCAAGAACAAGTATGATTGCTAAAGGCGTTGCCTTGAAAAATCGTTGCATTCTTCTACTAAATTAAGTATGTGGTTGCAAATGTAGCAAGATTTTGCCTCAAGTCAGCCCAAAAATCGTTAATTTCGCGCCATAAATACTTAAGCTTATGGAAGACATCAAGAAAGCAATAGCACAGGGACTGCTCAAGATTGAGGCAGTCAAGGTTCGTCCTGATCAGCCATTTACATGGGCATCGGGCTGGTTTTCACCATTCTACTGCGACAATCGCAAGGCTCTTTCCTACCCGGAACTGCGTGGCCAGGTAAGAGATTCCCTGTGTGATCTGATAGAGAAGGATTTTCCGGAGTATGACGTCATTGCCGGCGTTGCCACAGGTGCCATTGCACAGGGTGCCCTGGTTGCTGACAAGCTGGGCAAGCCGTTCGTCTACGTACGCTCTGCTCCAAAGGATCACGGTATGGCAAACCTGATTGAGGGTTATCTGCCTGAAAACAGCCGCGTCATGGTAGTTGAGGATCTTGTTTCAACCGGTGGCAGCAGTCTCAAGGCCGTTCAGGCACTGCGCAATGCCGGTGCAACAGTCGTTGGCATGGTGGCATCGTTCACTTACGGATTCCCTACAGCTCAGGAGGCATTCGATGCTGCTGACGTGAAGCTTGAGACCCTGACTGACTACAACAGCATGCTGGCTGCAGCAGTTGAGTCCGGCTACATCAAGGAAGAGAGCCTGCCTGCCCTTGAGGAGTGGCGCAAGAACCCGTCACAGTGGATGAAATAATACAGTTACTGCTATGATTGAAAGCAAAGTGCAGCAGATTCCATATAGCCAGGAGTCTGTCTTCAATACACTGTCTGACTTCAATAATCTGAAGCTTTTTGCAGACCGTATTCCGCAGGATCAGCTCAAGGACCTGAAGTTTGACAGTGATTCTCTGAGCTGCTCTGTTCCGATGGCTGGTCAGGTGACTCTCAGGATCATTGAGCGTCAGCCATGCAAGTGCATCAAACTGGTTACGGACAAGTCTCCGGTTTCAATGACAATGTGGATCCAGATTGTCCCAACGGGAACGGATTCCTGCAAGATGAAGCTGACGCTTGATGCCGGCATGAACGGAATCATGGCCAAAATGATAGAAAAACCTTTACGTGAAGGCATTGAGAAAATAGCATTTGCCTTTGCTTCAATACCATACTCAAAACTTTAGGAAATGGAATCAAGACCAATCTGGGACAAGGGAAAACCGGTGAATGACCTGATACAGCAATATACTGTAGGACGTGACAGGGAAATGGATATGTATCTGGCTAAGTATGACGTAATGGGCTCACTTGCCCACATAACCATGCTTGAGTCGATAGGGCTTCTTGAAGCTTCTGAACTGGTTGCTCTCCAGGCTGGTCTCAAGGATATCCTTGACGTTATTGAGAAGGGTGGCTTTGTCATTGAGGATGGTGTTGAGGATGTCCATTCCCAGGTTGAACTTATGCTTACACGCAGTCTTGGTGACATGGGTAAGAAGATCCACAGCGGACGTTCCCGCAACGATCAGGTCCTGGTTGACCTGAAACTCTTTACCCGTGACCGTCTGCGCCAGACTATCCAGCACGTCAAGGAGCTGTTTGACATACTCATTGAGCAGAGTAACAGATACAAGGATGTGCTGCTGCCGGGTTACACCCATCTGCAGATTGCCATGCCTTCATCATTCGGCCTCTGGTTCGGCGCATACGCAGAGAGCTTGGCCGACGACATGCTCTTCCTGAAGGCTGCCTTTGACATGAGCAATCGCAATCCTCTGGGCAGCGCTGCCGGTTACGGCTCTTCATTCCCGCTTGACCGCCAGATGACCACTGACCTGCTGGGCTTTGAGTCAATGAACTACAACGTGGTCTATGCCCAGATGACCCGTGGCAAGATGGAGCGCAACGTCACACAGGCGCTGGCATCGGTTGCCGGTACCCTTTCAAAACTTGCGTTCGATGCCTGCATGTACAACAGCCAGAACTTTGGATTCATAAAGCTTCCAGAGGACTGTACAACCGGCTCAAGTATCATGCCGCATAAGAAAAATCCTGACGTTTTTGAGCTGACTCGCTGCAAGTGCAACCGTCTGCAGGCCATTCCTCAGGAGATAACCCTTATGATAAACAATCTGCCAAGCGGCTACTTCCGTGACATGCAGCTTGTAAAGGAGCTCTTCATTCCTGCCTTTGACGAACTTGATGACATCATTGCAATGGTGGCATACATGATGAAGGGTGTCAAGGTCAATGAGCACATTCTTGACGACGCAAAGTATGATCCGATCTTCTCTGTAGAAGAGGTTAACCGTCTTGTTGTTGAGGGCGTTCCATTCCGCGATGCATACCGTCAGGTCGGCGCAAGCATTGAGGCCGGCACCTTCAAGGCTGACAGGAACATCAACCATACCCATCAGGGCAGCATCGGTAACCTGTGTAACGATCAGATTGCTGAACGCATGCAGGCTGTTATGGACAGCATGTGCTTTGGCAGGATAGACGATGCAATCAGCAGGCTGACCAGTCGCTGATGTTGTTCCTGAGATAACGTGTGATTCATGAGAAAATTCTTTACTATCCTGGTCTTGCTGCTGGCATTTCAGGGGTGTGGTGATTCATACCAGCTGTTCAGCACCAAGTACCGGGTACGTTTCTCATTTTCCACGAACATTCCCCCTTACAATCAGGTCCAGAGTCTGGGCCTTTTTGTCTCTATGCGCAGGTCCGGGCAGAATATCATTGCCACTACCGCCGACGGCAGGGAGTACACCATACCGATGAATGAGTCTGAGGCCAGGAGTTTTCTCATGGGTCTTGGCGGTGTTCTTGTGGGAACTCCGGCCCTGAACAATGACAAAGGCTCTGTCTGGGCATTTGACCTGGCGTGTCCTGTCTGTGACCAGGCCAAGCACCGCCTTACCTTCAACGCGCTGGGTGTTGCTCACTGTGCCGGGTGCAACACCTCTTTTGATCTCAACAACAGCGGGTTTGTCATCTCCTCTGACGCCAAGGAGACGCGTCCGCTGTACCGCTACCCAGTCACCATCAGCGGTAACACCATCACCGTCGCTAACTGACTCCGCCTCCAGCTGCCGCGTTCCCAGCTGCCGCTGGTGCGTCCTTCGCCGCGAGCGCGATGCTCGCTTGCCGCTGGTGCGTCCTTCGCCGCGAGCTCCGTTTTTCTGCGTGCGTTGGTGTTTTTTCGCAGTTCGCCAAGTTGGGGAACGCATAGTGGCGTTCTGGGGCTTCTGAGGGTGGTTGCCGTTCCCCAAGGGCCTATTTCGGGGGGTAGGGAAACGCTAGGGCCCGCCACACGCCTTCTAGGGCAGGTTTGCGTTTCCCTCTTTGGCGAAAACCGAAGACCTGTGGTTGCCGCTGATGCGTCCTTCACAGCTCGCGCGATGCTCGCTTGCCGCTGATGCGCCCTTCACAGCTCGCGCGATGCTCGCTTGCCGCTGATGCGTCCTTCGCCGCGAGCGCGATGCTCGCTTGCCGCTGATGCGCCCTTCACAGCTCGCGCGATGCTCGCTT
>JAKSIY010000054.1 GCA_024398535.1 Bacteroidaceae bacterium | reverse complement strand
GGGGACCTCATGATTATGAATCATGCGCTCTAACCAGCTGAGCTATCCCGCCATCGGCTTTTTGCGAGTGCAAAGATATTTCATTGTTTCGGATTGTGCAACTCTTTTGCTGAAATTTATTGCATATTTAATCATAACTTCTTTTCTTTGCAGAAAGACAGTTCAGTAAAAAGCTATGCAAAGAGTAGTGATGGAGTTCCCTTTGAGCTCAAACTCAACCCAGACAGTCTGGGAATACATATCTTCGCCAGCTGGGCTTGCCTCATGGTTCGCCGACGAGGTCAGCCAGAAGCAGAGGTTCTTTACCTTCAGGTGGGGAAAGAATGAAGTCAGGACGGCTGAGCTTACAAACAGCCGTCAGGTTACATACGTCAGGTTTCATTGGATTGATGAAGAACCTGGCTCCTATTTTGAGATGCGTCTCTCAAAGAATGATATGACGGGGCTTGTAATGCTACAGGTCACTGAGTGCGCTCCGGAAATTGACGAAGATGATATTCAGAGTCTTTGGCAAACTTCAATCGATGCCCTGAGGCGCACGGGAGCATGATGGCTCTTTAGCATTCTTTTTCTATATATAAGAGGATAGTCCCCCTTTTTTCCTTACCTTTGCATGCTATTATCAAGTGCAGATGGACCTTCGTATCAAGAAACTGGACAGATTCCTTTTAAAGAGCTTCCTGCTGTTGTTTGCAGGTACGTTCTTTATCTGCCTGTTTATCTTGATGATGAACATTCTGTGGCGTTACGTTGAGGACCTTGTCGGCAAGGGATTCACACTTGATGTCCTGGCAAAATTCTTCTATTATTCTGCCCTTACGCTGGTCCCCATGGCTCTGCCTCTTGCGGTTCTTCTGGCATCGCTCATTACTTTTGGAAACTTTGGTGAAAGATGCGAGCTGATAGCTATGAAGACTGCCGGCATTTCACTTATGCGTGTCATGAAGCCGCTTATCATCTTCTGCGTGATTCTGGCGGGAATATCGTTCTATTTCCAGAATGTGGCAGGACCAAATGCGCAGAAGAATCTGTATTCCCTGGTATGGTCCATGGAGCAGAAGAATCCTGAACTGGAGATTCCAGAGGGAACTTTTTATGATGAGATTGCCGGATACAACATGTATGTTAAGCATAAGGATCCTGTTTCCGGCATGCTTTATGACGTAACCATCTATGACGTTTCAAAGGGCTTTGAGGAGATCCGTGTAATTGTTTCTGATTCCGGAAGTCTTGAGACTACTGCAGATAAGCAGCATCTCTACATGCATCTGTACAGCGGGGAACAGTTTGAGAACATGCAGGCCCAGACGATGGCCAGGAAGGATAATCCTTACCGCAGGGAATCTTTCCGTGAGAAACATATTCTCATTGACTTCAATTCCGATTTCAATCTGGTCGATGCCAGCATGATGAGCTCTCAGGCGGCCAGCAAGAACATGCGTCAGATAAAGGAGACTATTGACTCCCTGTCCCAGCAGCAGGACAGTATCGGTATGGGTAACTATCGCGATTACCGTGCATCGGCAATGAATACTTTTGCCCTCACGTCAAAGGACTCTGCGCTTGTGGCGGAGTCTGCGGAACGGATTATCAATACTGACAGCCTGTTCCTGGCTCAGTCCAAGGCAAAGCAGCTTGATCTTGAAAAGGCAATCCAGACAAAGGTGAATACCCAGAAGAGTGACCTATCGCTGAAGGGTGTCAGCATGTTCCAGGGTGACCGTACCATTCGTCGCCACTGGATTGAGTGGATGAAGAAGATTTCGCTCTGCACCTCTATTCTGGTGTTCTTTTTCATCGGTGCTCCGCTGGGCGCAATCATCAGGAAAGGCGGACTTGGCGTTCCTGTGCTGGTCTCTGTCATGACATTCATTCTGTACTACATTACCTCAATATCCGGTGAAAAGATGTTCCGTGAGGGTGAATGGAGTATAGTGGGATGCTGGCTGAGTACAATAGTGCTGTTCCCGCTGAGTGTTTTCTTTACGGTGACAGCTAACAAGGATTCTACGCTCTTCCAGCTTGATCCTTACCGTGAATTCTTCAGATACTGGTTTGGTGGAAGGCCAAAGAGAAATATTGTCAGAAAGGAGGTAATCATTGAGGATCCTGATCCTGTGACGTGCTCCCGTGAACTTGACAAGGTGGGTGCCCTGGCCAGGCAGGTGCTTGCGTCCGGTGCTGCATCGGGCATTCCGTCCTATGGTAACCTGTTCTTCGGTGACGGCCGATGCCCGATGCTGCGTGACATGTGCCGTGAACAGGAATCGGTGGTTGAACAGCTTGGCAACAGTCAGGACAGGGTGGTTCTGGACCTGATCAACACAATGCCGATAGTGCCCTATTATGGAATCGAGTCCCCTTTTGAGAACCGTAAGGTGAACAAGGTCATTGGAATATGCTTCCCTGTGGCTCTGCTCCTTGGATTGAGAGCATGGCTGTTTTCCAGGAAGATTAATAGACAGCTGAATGAGACGGTGCGATTGTCTGAGAGGCTGTCGGCTTATCTGAGGACTGGACAATTAAGTGAATGAACAATTAAAACGTAATATGAAAAGCATTTCAGATCTGGTAAACAGATTGGCGCCATCTGCAACATTTGCAATGGCACAGAAGAGTGCAGAACTGTCTGCACAGGGAGTTGACGTAGTTAACATGAGTGTCGGTGAACCTGATTTCAATACTCCTGACTATGTGAAGGAGGCTGCCAAGAAGGCTATTGATGAGAACTACTCAACCTATTCTCCGGTATTGGGCTACATGTCTCTGAGAAAGGCTTGCTCTGACAAGCTGAAAAGAGAGAATGGTCTTGATTACTCTACTTCAGAGATTCTTATCTCAACTGGTGCGAAGCAGTCTCTCTGCAACGCCGTCATGGCTCTGGTGAATCCTGGTGATGAGGTAATCCTGGCTTCTCCATGCTGGGTAAGCTATCCTGAGATGGTAAAGCTTGCCGGTGGTACTCCTGTTGTGGTAAAGGCTGGCATCGATCAGGACTTCAAGATCAATGCTGCCCAGCTTGAGGCCGCAATCACTCCTAAGACAAAGGCTGTGATGATATGTTCTCCTTCAAATCCTACTGGCTCAGTGTATTCAAAGGAGGAACTTGCCTCTCTGGCTGCTGTTCTTGTAAAGCATCCGCAGATATTCGTGATTTCCGATGAGATCTATGAGCATATCAACTTCATAGGCGGCCATGAGAGCATCGGCCAGTTCCAGGAACTCCGTGACCAGCTGGTTATCATCAATGGTGTTTCAAAGGCATACGCAATGACTGGTTGGAGAATCGGTTTCATGGCTGCTCCGGAGTGGCTTGTAAAGGCTTGCAACAAGCTTCAGGGACAGTACACCAGTGGTACTTGCTCCGTGGCTCAGAAGGCTGCCGAGGCTGCATTCAATGGACCTCAGGATGATGTAGAGGCTATGAGAGTAGTGTTCCAGCGCCGTCGTGACCTGATCGTTAAGCTGGCAAAGGATATTCCTGGTCTTGAGGTGAACAATCCTCAGGGTGCCTTCTACCTGTTCCCTAAGTGCGATTCCTTCTTTGGAAAGCGTGACGGTGACCGTGTAATCAATTCTGCCGAGGATCTGGCCATGTATCTGCTTGAGGTCGGACACGTAGCTTGTGTAGGTGGTACTGCATTCGGCGCTCCTGAGTGCATCCGTTTCAGCTATGCAACCAGTGATGAGAAGATCATTGAGGCTTTCCGTCGTGTAAAGGAGACCCTTGCACGTCTGAAGTGATGCCATAAGAAAAAGGACGCTCCCTTCTCTTGATAGAGAGGGGAGCGTCCTTTTCTTTTTCAGGTGAAAATTATTCTCCTGGCTTGATTGCCTCAGATGGGCAGACGCTGGCGCAAGTGCCGCAGTCTACGCATGCATCTGGGTTGATTGAATACTTTTCGCCCTCTGAGATTGCCTCTGATGGGCACTCGTCGATACATGTACCGCAAGCGATGCAGTCATCTCCAATTACGTATGCCATAGTTTTTGTCTTTAGTTGGTTTGTTTATGGCACAAAAATACTTGTTTTTAACTTGAACACCTATTCTTTGGACAGTCTTTCCTCCTAATTTGGACTCGTTCTAAACAATATACTGGCATTCGGTCCGTTATTGTATAGTATGAAACAGTTGCGTCATATTGTATCGGTCCTGTTTCTTCTGGTAACCGTCATTGCATCGGCTCAGGAGCGTAAGGTCATGAACAGACCTTATATTGACATGCGCCAGTGGCATTATGGCTTTCTGGTTGGAGTGCACACGCAGGACCTGGACCTTCAAAATAACGGCTATATATATAACGGTGTGTCCGGACCGGAACTCTGGAGTGCCCAAGTGGCTTCATATACTCCGGGCTTCAGTGTAGGCGTGCTTGGAGAACTCCGCCTTGGGGAATATACAGCACTCAGAGTCATTCCCACGATGCATTTCGGTGACCATACGGTGACCTTTCATGAGCAGCTGACAGGGACAGAGAAGACTCAGGTCATCAAATCAACCTTCCTGGCGGTTCCCTTTGACTTCAAGCTCAGTGCCCCGCGTTTCAATAATTACAGGCCGTATGTGATGGCCGGCATTGCCCCGCAGGTTGACCTTACCGTGAAGAAACAGAAGGAGCTACTTCTGGATCGTTCAGACCTGATGCTTGAGGTGGGAATGGGAATGGATCTCTATTATCCCTATTTCAAGCTTATTCCGGAATTGAAATTCTGTTTTGGCCTGCGCAATGTCCTTGTCAGGGACAGGACAGACCTTACCGATGCCACCATTCTTAAATATACAGACTCGCTGAACGGGGCATCGAACAGCATGATTGTGCTGACACTGTACTTTGAGTGACTCTTTTTGTGGGCTTTCGGCTTGGAATCAACAAAAATATGAGTATCTTTGCGCCGCTTTCGCGCAACCGATGTCAAAGGAAGAGTAACTTGATATGTTGCGTAGGGACGTAAACAATTTATAATAAAAGCAATGGATTTAATTAAAATTGCAGAAGAAGCATTTGCTACAGGTAAGGAGGGCCAGTTCCCACAGTTCAAGTCTGGTGACACCGTAACAGTAGCATATCGTATCGTCGAGGGTAACAAGGAGCGTACACAGCTTTATCGTGGCGTAGTTATCAAGATCAGCGGTCATGGTAACAACCGTCGTTTCACTGTACGCAAGATGTCTGGCACCGTAGGTGTTGAGCGTATCTTCCCAATCAACTCACCTGCTATTGACAGCATTGAGCTGAACAAGGTTGGTAAGGTTCGCAGAGCTAAGCTCTACTATCTGCGTCAGCTGACAGGTAAGAAGGCCCGTATCCGTGAGAAGCGTGCTAACGCTTGATTCCCGGAAAGAATCTTCAGAAAGAATAAGCGGTGGTTGTTCATTCAACTGCCGCTTTTTTCATATATTTGGGACTGCTATTCAGACCAATTAAGATTTGATATGAGAAATGGAAAAATAGTGCTGGGCGCTCTTGTCTCATTGCTGATGCTGAATCCGTCAGATGCCATGGGGCAGGGGCGTGACCGATATGAACAATCCTTTGACTATCGTTTTCAGACGGTTGCAGGATTGGCTGACGGCCCGAACAATGCACTTTGGCTTAATTCAAACAGGCAGGGACTTGGTTTTCCTGAAACTTCAGGCGCTTTTTTAAGGTTTGCTGCTGATGGGGCCGTCTGGACACGTGGTGGGTTCCAGCTTGGATATGGTGCAGATGCAGTCGTTGCAACGGATGGTATGTCAGGGAATCTGATACACCAGCTGTATGCCGATCTGGGTTACAGGTGGATACGTGCATCGGTCGGAAAAAAAGAATACTGGGGAGAATTGAAGAATAATCAGCTGAGTTCGGGCGGACTGACATGGTCGGGTAACAGTGCCCCAATACCGCAGGTCAGGGTTGAGATTCCTGAGTTTGTCCGCTTGGGCATCCTGGGAGGCTGGTTCTCTGTCAAGGGACATATCGGATATGGCTGGTACACAGATGGCCAGTGGCGAACGGATCAGGCTATGAAGTACTCTCAGACTGCGTCATTCACAGAGGGCTTGCTTCATCATAGCAAAGCTGGATTCTTAAGGATTGGCGATGCTGACCGTTTCCCGCTTGAGGTGACTGTGGGACTTGAAATGTATAATCAGTTCGGTGGTACAGGTCACAACGTGATGAGAGCAGTCGGTGAGTCAAAGCAGAATCAGCTTTTTGAGTATTATGAGTTCCCGGACGGACTGTCTGCATACATTGAGGCCCTGCTTCCATTCAATGGAGTGGGCGATCAGGGCGATGACAACGGTAATTCCCTTGGCAGCTGGCATGTGGCTGCTGACCTCCTGCTGGGCGATTGGAAAGCCCGTGCATACTATGAGCATTTCTTTGAGGACCACTCTTCAATGCTTGGAATTGAGTACAAGAACAATCTGTATGGCCAAAAGGAGTTCGTCTCTTACGGATTCAGACAGAACTGGATGGATGGGCTGTATGGTCTTGAACTGCAGACGCCTGACGGTTTTCCTGTCAGGGGTGTTGTACTTGAACTATTCAATTCCAGGGGAATGTGTGGACCGGTGTACAGATATACGAATCCTGTAATTCTTGAGGGCGTTGACGGCCGTGACGGAATGTACACCAACAAGATATATAATTCATATTCAAACTACGGCTATTCAAATGGATCTCCGTTGCTGGTGTCTCCGGTTTACAATGCGGATGGAGATCTCCGTTTCAAGAGCAACAGAGCACTGATATACCATCTTGGAGTTAACGGAAGCATCGGGAAGCATCTTGACTGGAGAGTCCTGCTGACTACAGGCAAGCACTGGGGTACCTATGAGGATCCGTTCAACAAAGTGGAGCGTATCACTTCCGGTATGGCAGAAGTCATTTACCGGATGGATGCAGCGTATGGATGGAACGTTGGCGTGGCTCTTGGTGCTGATAATGATTCAGGAACCCTGTTGGGTGACAACAAGGGGATTATGATCACTCTCTCAAAAATCTGGAATGTCCTATGATGTTTAGCGTAAAGAAAATTGTAAGATTCTCAGTGCTTCTTGTCCTGGCGGTTTCACTGAACTCCTGTGAAAAGATATTCACCAATCCAAAACTGGACAATTTCTGGAAACTTGACAGGATTGTCTATCCGAGTGGATATGACTTTATGGGAAATGCCTGCACCGAGGTCAGGACGGACAGCATTTTCTACGGGTTTGCGCGTGACTTGGTTGAGGTTGAGAACCATAGAATAAAGTTCGGCTCAATAGGAGTCATGACAGATTATGGGGATTCTCTGAAACTGGATTTCTCAATGTATGCCCAGGTTCAGGATTTTGATGTCCCGAAACTTCTGCTGGCACTGCAATCCTGTGGGTTGGGGTCACTCTCCTCTACCTATCGTATTGTCCGCATGGATAAGCGCAGCCTGGTGCTTGAGGACTCAAAGTCAAGGCTCGAGTTCGTTAGGTGGTAATCAGGCGGTAAGGTCTATTTCTCCGTCCCGCAGCTTGATTGTGCGGTCGGTTATCGATGCCAGTCCTTCGTCGTGCGTGACAATGATGAACGTCTGTCCTAATTCGTCTCTCAGGTCAAAGAACAGCTTATGAAGCTCCTCCTTGTTGCGTGAGTCCAGACTTCCTGACGGTTCGTCTGCCAAAATGATGTCCGGCCGGTTTACGAGTGCCCTGGCTACGGCAATTCTCTGCTTTTCTCCTCCGGACAGTTCGCTTGGTCTGTGGCTTGCCCTCTGGGACAGCCCAAGCAAGTCTAGAAGCTCTGTTGCGCGCTTTTCTGCATCGTGCTGGCTGGTTCCTGAAATCAGTGCGGGAATCATGATGTTTTCAATGGCTGAGAACTCAGGCAGCAACTGGTGAAACTGAAAGACAAAGCCGATATGACTGTTGCGGAATGCAGCCAGTTTCCTTGAACTCAGTTCTGTTATGTCATTGCCGTCAAACAGGATTTTTCCGCTGTCAGGCTTGTCCAAGGTTCCCATGATCTGCAAGAGAGTTGTCTTGCCGGCGCCGCTTGGGCCCACAATGCTGACGACCTCGCCGTCTTCAACCTTTAGGTCGATTCCCTTGAGGACCTGCAACTCTCCAAAACTCTTTCTAATCTCTTTCAGTTCAATCATGTTGCAAAAATAATGCAAATACTTACTTTCTGTAATGTCTTTTGGTTAAAAGAGCGTACATATTGATTTCAATTTCGCTAAAAGCATTACTTTTGCGATTCGAAACTTAAAATCTAACAGAAAATTAAAATGAGAGTAGCAATTGTAGGTGCCAGCGGCGCAGTGGGACAGGAGTTCCTTCGTGTTCTGGCCGAGCGTCAGTTCCCAATTGACGAACTTGTTTTGTTCGGGTCTTCCCGCAGTGCAGGTACAACATATACCTTCCAGGGTAAGGAAATTGTTGTAAAGGAGCTTAAGCATAACGATGACTTCAAGGGTATTGACATCGCTTTTGTGTCTGCAGGCGGCAGTGCCAGCAAGGAATATGCAGAGACCATTACAAAGTATGGTGCAGTAATGATTGACAATTCAAGTGCTTTCCGTATGGATTCTGATGTACCTCTGGTAGTTCCTGAGTGCAATCCTACCGATGCCCTTGACCGTCCACGCGGTATCATCGCCAATCCTAACTGTACAACCATCATGATGGTGGTAGTCCTTAAGTGCATTGAGAAGCTCTCACATATCAAGCGTATCCATGTGGCTTCTTACCAGGCTGCAAGTGGAGCCGGTGCTGCTGCAATGGCAGAACTGGAACAGCAGTACCGTGAGGTTCTGGACGGCAAGCCAGCTACTGTGAACAAGTTTGCATATCAGCTTGCCTACAACGTGATTCCTCAGATTGATGTCTTCACTGACAATGGTTATACCAAGGAAGAGATGAAGATGTTCAATGAAACCAAGAAGATCATGCATACCGATGCAACATGCTCGGCCATGTGCGTCCGTGTTCCTTCTCTCAGAAGCCATTCTGAGGCTGTATGGGTTGAGACAGAGTCTCCTCTGACTGTAGAGGCTGTACAGGACGCTATCCGCAACGGAGAGGGCGTACAGCTTATGGATGACCCAGCCAACAAGGTTTACCCTATGCCTCTGTTCTTGGCCGGTAAGGATGATGTTTATGTAGGCCGCGTGCGCAAGGATCTTGCCAATGAGAACGGCATGACATTCTGGCTGGTCGGCGACCAGATCAAGAAGGGTGCAGCCCTCAATGCAGTCCAGATTGCAGAGTGGCTTCTCAAGAACGACAAGTCTCTTCAGAAGTAACGCGTCAGCATCTTTGATGATAAAAAGTACAGGGCGGATCCAATCGGGTCCGCCCTGTACTTTTTGTGAGAAATTTTATTATTTCTTCAGTTTGTCCTTCCAGAGCTTTGTCATGTCTTCAAGAGTCTTGCCCTTTGTCTCAGGAACAAGCTTCCAGACGAATACTGCTGCAATGATACAGATAATGCCGTACATGCTGTAAACAACCCAGAATCCAAGGCTGTTTGCCAGTGGAACAAATGATGTTGACACGATCCAGTTGAAGATCCACTGGAATGCAACGGCAATTGCAACTGCACCGCCACGGATGGTGTTAGGGAATACCTCAGCAATGAGTACCCAGCAGATTGGGCCCCAAGAGAACATGAAACTTGCAGAGTAGATCATGATAGAGATCATGCAGAGAAGCTGCAGGCTGTCATTTCCGAATGTGCCGGCTACGCCCAGAGCTCCAATAGCCATGCCTAAGGAACCTACTATGAGCAGTGGCTTGCGGCCAAGCTTCTCAACAGTGAAGATTGCCACACATGTGAAACCAAGGTTGACGATACCATTGAATACTGTAAGTTTCATAGGATCCTGGAATCCCATTGCCTCATAGATACGTGGTGCAAAATAGAGAACTGCGTTGATACCTACTGCCTGCTGGAATACAGAGAGCATGATGCCTACGAAAATACAGAGAACACCGTAAGTGAGCAGCGGCTCTGTCTTTGTTGTCATTGTCTCCTTGATCTCCTTCAGAATCTCCTTTGCCTTGTCTGCTCCGTTGATTCTTGAAAGGATGCCCTCTGCCTGGCTGTCCTGACCGATTGATGCAAGGTAACGTGGAGTCTCAGGAACGAAGCAGATCAGCAGGGCAAAGAGGCCTGCAGGAATCATCTCAGATCCGAACATGTAGCGCCATCCGTTGTTTACTCCCCACATGCTGTCTCCCTGAAGTGCTACCAGGTTGGTAATCTTGTTCATGCCTTCTCCGATGCTCTCCATTACAGGTGCAATGTGGTCGCCCAGGATGAAGAAGTTTACGAAGTACACAACAAGCTGACCGAAGATGATTGCAAATTGGTTGCAGGATACAAGCATTCCTCTGATGTTTGAAGGTGCAATCTCACCGATATACATAGGGCAGATTGCCGATGCAAGACCGACACCGATACCACCTATTACACGGTAGATGTTGAATACGATGAGCAGGGTGAGGTCTGGCTGACCCTTTGGCAGAATCATTGTTTCCGGACACATTGAACCCCATGCGGAAATGAAGAACATCACGCCGGCAAAGATAAGACTCTTCTTACGTCCCCAGTTTGAGGCAAGAAGACCTGAAATCGCGGAACCGATGATACATCCGATAAGTGCACTTGAACTGGTGAATCCATGCCAGAAGTCGGTGTAGGTAAAGTCGCTGGCGCCCATGAAGAACGCCTGGAGTCCCTTTTCTGCTCCGGAAATAACGGCTGTGTCATAACCGAAAAGGAGACCTCCGATGACGGCAACTGCGCATATTCCGTAAAGGTATGCCTTGCTGCCCTGTGTCTGTTGGTTACTCATAGTGATTTATGTTTTAAAAGTTGTTTTTTCATGCATCTCACAAAGATATAAAAAGCAGTTAAAGTACCAAAAACTTTTCCTTCCAAAAGCGTTCGCCGTGTCTTAAAATGTAAAGAAAATTCGCAACAATTTGCCCTGTTTTTCGCAGCCGGGAAGGCATCGGATTGTGACGGAATTTTGGATTCTGATGTCAAAAAAGCGCCGGATTTTATTGTTATATAAAAGAAAGTTCGTACCTTTGCCGCCCGGAACTCGAAAAAACTTATATAATAATATATTAAAAACAAAAACAAAATGCCAACAATTCAGCAGTTAGTAAGAAAGGGCCGTCAGGCTCTGGAAGACAAGAGCAAGTCTCCTGCATTGGATTCTTGTCCGCAGAGGAGAGGCGTTTGTGTACGTGTTTACACAACAACTCCTAAGAAGCCTAATTCGGCTATGCGTAAGGTAGCCCGTGTACGTCTGACCAACCAGAAGGAGGTTAACTCCTACATCCCAGGTGAGGGTCACAATCTTCAGGAGCACTCAATCGTACTTGTACGTGGCGGTCGTGTAAAGGACCTTCCGGGTGTTCGCTATCACATTGTTCGTGGTACTCTTGATACAGCCGGCGTAAACGGCCGTCTGCAGAGAAGATCAAAGTACGGTGCTAAGCGTCCAAAAGCAGCAAAGAAGTAAGTAATTAACAGTTTTGGTTTGAGATATCGGGTTGAGTAAACATCCAGACGAGGAAGTTGAAGACAAGAATTCACAGCCTAAACAAAAACTAAAGACAAGAAATGAGAAAAGCAAAACCAAAAAAGCGCGTCATTCTTCCAGATCCAGTATTCGGCGACGTTGCAGTAACAAAGTTTGTAAACCATCTTATGTATGATGGCAAGAAGAACACTTCATTTGAGATCTTCTACGAGACTCTTGACAAGGTAAAGACAAAGCTTCCTAATGAGGAAATGTCTGCACTTGAGATCTGGAAGAAGGCTCTTGACAATATTACTCCTCAGGTTGAGGTAAAGTCTCGCCGTATCGGTGGTGCTACCTATCAGGTGCCTACAGAAATCAGAGCAGACCGCAAGGAGTCAATTTCTATGAAGAACATGATTGCTTTCGCACGCAAGCGCGGTGGTAAGTCAATGTCAGATAAACTTTCTGCAGAAATCGTAGACGCATTCAATAACGCAGGTGGCGCATTCAAGCGTAAGGAGGATATGCACCGTATGGCTGAGGCTAACCGCGCATTCGCACACTTCAGGTTTTAATTTATAACAATGTCAGATCAGAATTTACATCTAACGCGTAATATCGGTATCATGGCTCACATCGATGCCGGTAAGACTACAACGTCAGAGCGTATCCTTTATTATACAGGTCTTACCCACAAGATCGGTGAGGTTCACGATGGTTCTGCTACCATGGACTGGATGGTTCAGGAGCAGGAGCGTGGTATTACCATCACTTCTGCAGCTGTAACAACAAGCTGGAAGTGGAATGACCAGAAGTATAAGATTAACCTTATTGACACTCCGGGACACGTTGACTTTACCGCTGAGGTAGAGCGTTCACTCCGTGTTCTTGACGGTGCTGTTGCAGTATTCTGTGCAGTAGGTGGTGTTCAGCCACAGTCTGAGACAGTATGGCATCAGGCAAGCAAGTATGGTGTTCCACGTCTTGGTTATGTAAACAAGATGGACCGTTCAGGTGCTGATTTCTACAATGTAATCACCCAGATGGAGGAGATGCTTAAGGCAAATCCATGTCCTGTTACAATTCCAATCGGTCAGGAAGAGAGCTTCAAGGGTTGTGTTGACCTTATTAAAATGAAGGCTATCTTCTGGCATGACGAGTCACTCGGTGCTGACTATTCTGTAGAGGATATTCCTGCAGATATGGTCAATGAGGCAAACAAGTGGCGTGAGAATCTTGTAGAGAAGGTTGCTGAGTGTGACGATGCTCTCATGGAGAAGTATCTTGAGGACCCAGACAGCATCACTACAGATGAGATCCTTGCTGCCATGCGCGCAGGTACCATTGCTCAGAAGATCGTTCCTGTTGTCTGCGGTTCTTCATTCCGCAACAAGGGTGTTCAGCCTCTTCTTGACTATGTATGTGCATTCCTGCCTTCACCAGTTGATTCAGAGGGCGTCGTAGGTTTTGTTCCAGGTTCAGAGGAGGAGACACGTCGTGCACCATCTTCAGATGAGAAGACTTCTGCTCTTGCATTCAAGATTGCAGTTGATCCATACGTAGGTCGTCTGATCTTCTTCCGCGTTTATTCCGGTGTCGTTACTTCTGGTAGCTACATCTTCAATTCACGTTCAGGCAAGAAGGAGCGCGTAAGCCGTCTGTTCCAGATGTATTCAAAGAAGCAGATTCAGGTTGACGAGGTTCGCGCAGGTGATATCGGTGCAGTTGTTGCACTGAAGGATATCCGTACCGGTGATACCCTCTGTGATGAGACAGCTCCAATCGTACTTGAGAGCATGGAGTTCCCTGATCCAGTTATCAGTATCGCTGTTGAGCCTAAGTCTGAGAAGGATATGAGCAAGCTCGCTGATGGTCTTGCACGTCTTGCAGAAGAGGATCCTACATTTACTGTACATGTTGATGAGGATTCAGGCCAGACAGTTATCTCTGGTATGGGTGAGCTCCACCTTGATATCATTGTTGACCGTCTGAAGCGTGAGTTCAATGTAGAGTGTAACCAGGGTCGTCCTCAGGTTAGCTACAAGGAGGCAATCTCCAAGCCGGTTCAGCTCCGTGAGGAGTACAAGAAGCAGACTGGTGGTAAGGGTCATTACGCTTGCATCGTAGTTGAAGTTGCACCTGCTGATCCAGATTGGAAGGGCGGTCTTCAGTTCATCGATGCTACCAAGGGTGAGGCTCTGCCAAAGACATATCTTCCTGCAATTGAAAAGGGCTTCACAAATGCCATGAAGACCGGTGTCCTCATGGGTGCTCCGCTCGATTCACTGAAGGTAACTGTTCTTGATGGTAAGTATCATCCAGTTGACTCTGATGCCCTGTCATTTGAGGTTTGCGCTGCAAGTGCATTCAAGAATGCTTGCGTCAAGGCTGGTCCTTCACTTACTGAGCCAATCATGTCTCTTGAGGTTGTTACTCCAGAAGAGAGCATGGGTGATGTAATCGGTGACCTTAACAAGCGTCGTGGTCAGGTTGAAGGTATGGAGACAAACAACTCTGGTGCTAAGGTTGTAAAGGCTCACGTTCCACTGGCTGAGATGTTCGGTTACGTTACAGCACTCCGTACAATCACTTCAGGTCGCGCTACCTCTTCAATGTCTTATGAGAAGCACGATGCTGTTTCAACTTCACTTGCAAAGCAGGTAGTTGAGGAGCACGGAGGTAATGTAAGCCTGCTTTAATTGATTTAAATAACCCGGCCGGATAGCAAATGACTCTTATCCGGCTGGAATTATTCACCTTATAAATAATAATAACATGAGTCAGAAAATCAGAATCAAACTGAAGTCTTACGACCACAGCCTTGTTGACAAGTCTGCAGAGAAGATCGTAAAGACAGTTAAGGCTACTGGTGCAATTGTCAGCGGTCCAATTCCACTGCCAACTCACAAGAGCATTTTCACTGTAAACCGTTCTACTTTCGTGAACAAGAAGTCACGTGAGCAGTTCCAGCTTTCAGCTTACAAGAGACTTATCGACATCTACAGCTCTACAGCAAAGACTGTTGATGCTCTCATGAAGCTTGAGCTTCCTAGCGGTGTTGAGGTTGAGATCAAGGTTTGATATCACGGTTTAAATTTATTCAAGTAACTTTAATTACAAATTGAAATGCCAGGATTATTAGGAAAAAAGATCGGTATGACATCGGTCTTCGGTGCTGATGGCAAGAACGTTCCATGCACCGTTATCGAAGTTGGTCCTTGCGTAGTTACACAGATCAAGAGTGTTGAGAAGGATGGCTATGCTGCTGTTCAGGTTGGCTTCCAGGAAGCTAAGGAGAAGAACACATCAGCTCCTCTCATGGGACACTTCAAGAAGGCTGGAGTAACTCCAAAGAGACACTTGGCCGAGTTCAAGGATTTCAGCACTGAGCTTAATCTCGGAGATGTGCTGACAGTAGAAATTTTCAACGATGTAAACTTCGTTGATGTAGTAGGAACATCTAAGGGTCGTGGTTACGCAGGTGTTGTAAAGAGACATGGTTTTGGTGGTGTAGGCCAGCAGACTCATGGTCAGCACAACCGTGGTCGTAAGCCAGGTTCTATCGGTGCCTGCTCTTATCCTGCAAAGGTATTCAAGGGCATGCGCATGGCAGGTCACATGGGCAATCAGCAGGTGACAACTCAGAACCTTCAGATCCTTAAGCTTATTCCAGAGCATAACCTGCTTCTGATTAAGGGTTCTGTTCCAGGTTATAATGGTTCAATCGTATCAGTACTGAAGTAATGGAAGCTAGCGTATTAAATATTAAGGGTCAGGATACCGGTAAGAAGGTAACCTTGAATGATGCCATCTTCGGCATTGAGCCAAGCGATCATTCTATTTACCTGGACGTAAAGCAGTTTATGGCTGATAACCGTCAGGGTACTCATAAGTCAAAGGAAAGAAGCGAGGTAAGCGGATCTACCAAGAAGCTGGGCCGTCAGAAAGGTGGTGGTGGTGCCCGTAGAGGTGACATCAACTCTCCAGTTCTTGTTGGTGGTGGTCGCGTATTCGGTCCTAAGCCACGTGATTACAGCTTCAAGCTGAACAAGAAGGTTAAGCAGCTTGCAAGAAAGTCTGCTCTGACTTACAAGGCTCAGGAGAACGCAATCATCGTTCTTGAGGACTTCGCAATGGAGGCTCCAAAGACTAAATCATTTGTAGAAATCTTAAATAATCTTAAGATTGCTAATAATAAGGTGCTTCTGGTTCTGCCAGCTAGCGATAAAATGATATCTTTGTCAGCTAGAAATATTCAGAAGACTAAGGTTGTCAACGCTTCATCTGTAAACACTTACAGCATACTGAACGCTGACACTCTCGTTGTGACTGAGAAGTCTCTGGATATCATTAATGAAATCTTAACTAATAAGGAGGCTTAAGATATGAGTTGCATCATTAAACCACTTGTAACTGAGAAGATGAACTCTGTTACAGAGAAGTTCCCGAATAGATTCGGGTTCATCGTCGTTCCTGAAGCCGACAAGCTTTCAATCAAGAAGGAAGTTGAGAATCTGTACAATGTGACAGTAGTTGATGTAAACACTGCAGTTTACATGGGCAAGGATAAGTCACGTTATACCCGCAAGGGATTTACACAGGGCCGTGCAAATGCATTCAAGAAGGCCATTGTAACTCTCAAGGAGGGTGATACTATTGATTTTTATAGCAACATTTAATAGAAATGGCAGTACGTAAATTTAAGCCTACAACCCCGGGTCAAAGGCACAAGATTATTGGTACTTTCGAGGAAATTACTGCATCAGTACCAGAAAAGTCTCTTGTATTCGGTAAGCTTTCAACCGGCGGCCGCAACAATCAGGGTAAGGAGACTTCCCGTTACATTGGTGGTGGTCACAAGAAGAAGTTCCGTCTTATTGATTTCAAGAGAAACAAGGATGTGGTTCCAGCAACTGTCAAGACAATTGAGTATGATCCTAACCGTTCGGCTAGAATCGCTCTGTTGTTCTACGCAGATGGAGAGAAGAGGTACATCATTGCACCTAACGGCCTTGAGGTCGGTGCTACTCTGATGTCAGGTCCAAGTGCAGCACCTGAAATCGGTAACACTCTTTACCTTAAGGATATTCCAGTAGGTACCGTAATTCACAACATTGAGTTACGTCCTGGCCAGGGTGCCGCTCTTGTACGTTCAGCTGGTAACTTTGCTCAGTTAACATCAAAGGAGAATGACTATTGCGTCATCAAGCTTCCTTCAGGCGAAGTTCGCAGGATCTTTGGAGGTTGCAAGGCTACTATCGGTAGCGTAGGCAACTCTGATCACGCTCTTGAACATTCAGGTAAGGCAGGTCGCTCACGTTGGCTTGGTCGTCGTCCACACAACCGTGGTGTTGTAATGAACCCACATGATCACCCAATGGGTGGTGGTGAAGGCCGTCAGTCAGGTGGACATCCACGTTCACGTAAGGGCTTGTATGCAAAGGGCCTCAAGACTAGAAGTCCTAAGAAGAGCTCTACAAAGTATATTATTGAGAGAGCCAATAAGAAGTAATAATTAACCTGAGTATAATAATATGAGTCGTTCATTAAAAAAAGGTCCGTATATATACAAGAAATTGGAGGACAAGGTGCTTGCTATGAATGAGAGTGGCAAGAAGACCGTAGTAAAGACTTGGGCAAGATCTTCGATGATTTCCCCAGATTTCGTGGGTCATACCATCGCAGTTCATAATGGTAATAAGTTCATTCCTGTTTACGTCACAGAAAACATGGTTGGCCACAAGCTCGGTGAGTTTGCTCCTACCCGTACATTCCGTGGCCATTCTGGTAACAGAAAGTAAACGGATGTTTATCTGATTAAAAAGAAACAAGATAATGGGAAAAAGAAAGCATTTGGCAGCCGAAAAGAGAAAAGAGGCTAAGAAGACCCAGTACTTTGCCAAGCTGAATGATGTTCCTTCATCACCACGCAAGATGCGTCTTGTAATTGACATGGTTCGTGGTATGGAGGTTAACCGTGCGCTTGGTGTATTGCGTTACTCAAATAAGGCTGCTTCTAAGGATGTTGAGAAGGTACTCCGTTCTGCTATCGCAAACTGGGAGCAGAAGAATGAGCGTAAGGCTGAGGCTGGCGAACTTTTCGTTACTGAGGCTTACGTTGACGGTGGTGCTTCAATGAAGAGGATGAGGCCAGCTCCACAGGGTCGTGGCTATCGTATCCGCAAGCGTTCAAATCATATCACGCTGTTTGTGAATACCAAGGCAGCTCCAAGTACTAATGATAATCAAGATTAAGCAAGATGGGACAGAAAGTTAATCCGATTAGTAACCGTCTGGGAATTATCAGAGGTTGGGACTCAAGCTGGTTCGGCAAATATGACGAGCGCATCGTTGAGGATTCAGAAATCCGTAAGTATCTGAATGCACGTCTTGCAAAGGCAAGCGTATCAAGAATTGTCATTGAGCGTACTCTTAAGCTCGTTACCATCACAGTATGCACTTCACGTCCAGGTCTTATCATCGGTAAGGGTGGTTCT
>JAKSIY010000053.1 GCA_024398535.1 Bacteroidaceae bacterium | reverse complement strand
TGACCGTGCTCTGGCTATCCAGAACTACTTCAAGGACAGAATCAACGTTTCATTCGGTATTGGTACCAACCTGACCAATGACGTTGAAGACTCTCGCCCACTGAACATCGTCATGAAGCTCAAGACCTTCCAGGTCAACAGCCGCCAGCAGGTCTATCGTTGCGTAAAGCTCAGCGACGTTCCTGGCAAGGAGCTTGGTGATCCTGATGAAGTCAACAGCTACAAGATTATCCTAGGTTTGAAGAAGTGATTTTCCCAATCCTTCTACTCCAAGGACAACAAGTACACGGATTTGCAGCGTCTTTGTGCGCTTTAGCGCGCAACTGCTAGCTGCAAATCCGTGTACTTTGTTGTATGGATTGGATTAGTTGTGTCAGTTGAAGAGATACTTCAGACCAATCTGCAGATACCAGCAGTTGTCAGTAGTCTTCAATGGAGCAAAAGCATTATTGAGAAGACCGTCAGCATTGCTGTAGAGCTTGTACACCGGCTGGTTCTGAGCATTCTTGCCGCTGTAGGTCAGGATCTTGCCGTTATCACAGGCCGATGCAGTCTTGTACACGCCCCATGAGCTGTTCAGCAGGTTACCGACATTCATGATATCCATACTTAACTGCAGGGTATTGACGCTCTTGCCAGCCTTTACCTTGATGTTTTCTGCAATCCTCAGGTCAAAACGGTTGAACCAAGGCATACGAGCAGCATTTGCCTCAGCATACCCACCCTTGTGCCTGCTCAGGTACTTGTCTGAATTCACGAACTCCCAGAATGCATCCTGCTGCTGAGCAGCGGTAAATGAGCCATTATCAACAAAATTGATTTCAGACTTGTCTGATGGAATATATATAAGGTCACCTGTAGCACCGTCACCATTCATATCATTGGCATAAGTGTAGCTGTAAACACCGGCATTACGTCCTGTATAGAAAAGACCGACATTCGTTGATGCAATCTTGCCGTGATTGATGGTGTATGTTACATTTGCTGAGAGTTTATCCGGCAGGACGTATGCAGACGAACGTGCAACCTCTTCATTGGCACTGTTTACAGAAGCTGTGTTGGTCCATGTCGAATAGAGGGCAGAGCCGTTCATATCAGAAACAGATTTTGACACCATGTGAATATATGAAATCTCTGCGTTCAGATTCCTTGCAGGCTGTGCAGAAAGCGTTGTACCGAATGACCAACTATACCCCTTTGAGGTGTTTCTCATCACGACCGCACCACCTGTAACATTGGTGTTCACCAGCGATGTCGTAGCAGGTGTTCCATCTGCATTTGTCTTGTAATCCACTCTATCATCTACTCCAGCAAAACGAGCAAAATGGCTATCACTCTTCAAGTTAAGATTCTCAGAATAGACAGCATTGATATCCTTGTTGTAGATACCCTCAATAGTAAGTGTTGCAGGGAATGACACCGGCAGCTCAACGTCTGCTGCCAGAGATGTCTTGATTACGCTCGGCAGTTTGAAATCGCTTGCAACACCGCAAATAGTAGCATTCTTTACAACAGGATTCGGGTTTGCCACAGTTGAATAGCCGGAATCCTTCAGATACTGTCTCAGGTCAGCCTCCTTATACAGAAAATTGTTTGCCAGTCCTGAAAGAACACCGTTGGCATCGTTCGTAACCATTACGGTATTCTGAAGCATTCCACTGTAGTTTGGAACGTTGGTGAAGAACACAAGAGGGGTTCTACCGGTAAAGATACCTGCTCCACCTCTTACTACTATTGAGTGATCGCTATTGACGTCCCAGTTGAAGCCGATGCGGGGTGACATCTGTACCTTTGCCTTTGGCCAGCTGCCGGTATCGATGCTTGGAGCGGCAAATCCGGAAGGCATCTCACCCGGGGTATAATAGTGAGAAGTCCAATCTAAAGCCTTAAAGGATTCATTTGTACCAAGTTCCTCATAATATGCAAGATAGTCCGCACGAATACCGTATGTTACAGTTAAATTATCCATTATTCGCCATTCGTTCTGTGCAAACAGGGCAGTCTGTCCGAATGAAGTACGTGATGCTGGATCATCTACTCCATCATACGGATATGTCATACCGAACGCAATAGGAGCAGCCCCATTCTCAAAGTCAGAAATCGATGCATATTTGTAATATGAGGTACCATACATCTTGTAATTCGTAGCACCCTTCTGATACTGATAGCTGAAACCGGCAGTAAGAGTATTGTTACCGACAGTCCAACGCAGATGGTCACTGACATCATAGGTCCGTACATGGTTTCCGGTACCATTTGAGAACAGTTCATAGCCTGCGCTCATGAATGCATTGCCACTTCCGTCCCAAATATCTACATGCGGGAACCATGCTGACTCAGAATCACGTGCATTGCTTACATCAGACGCTGTCACAAGTAATCTGTTTGTGGTTCTATCGCCTATTCTACTATTGAGTTCTACTACACCAGACCAGACTAAATCCTTGATTGTGTAGCAGTTATTACGGAACGCATAAGCTTTGTCAGAGATTCTTGCCGAGGTTGCCTTAGTACCGACAGTACTTGTACCATTCGGTGTATTCCAACTGGTATTCTGAGTATAGTTGTAACGTACCATCAGGTTATGACGGTCTGAAATGTTCCAGTCAAGACGTGCCAGGATCTTTGCATTTGTCTGGTCTCCATTTGAAAGATCTGATGACCCAGGATCATATCCGTATTTTCCAAGGGCGGTTGCAAACCTGTCCATGTCAGCCTGGGTAACACGGCTTATCATCTGGTCTGCATGACCTACTCCATCTTCTGAGAGCTTCCACTTGGTTATTGACTGAGGCTTATTTTCATACTCAGCATTAACAAAGTAGAAAAGTTTATTCTTTACTATAGGACCGCCCAAAGTCATACCATAGACAGTCTTGGATTCCGGAGTTCTGTCACCAAGATCCGTTCCTGCTACCCTGTTACCTCTAAGATCCTGATTCTGAACATAGCTGTAAGCGGTTCCCCTGAGCGTGTTTGAACCGGATTTTGTAACAACATTGATACCACCACCGGTAAAATTGCTCTGTCTGACATCAAATGGCGCAATCACAATCTGTGCCTCCTCAACGGCATCGATTGACACCGGAGTACCAGCACCAGGAAGGCTGGAATTCAGACCAAAGCTGTTGTTGAGCGATGCGCCATCAATAGTAAGAGTGGTTCCACGACCATCCCTGCCGGCCATACTGTTGTTTGTACCGCTGTAAGGTGAGAGTCTGGCATAATCAAGAAGACTTCTGTTGACAGACGGAAGCATATTGATGGTTGCATTCTGTACGCTGTAGGTCTGTCCTGTCTTGATTTCATTGAAATTCCTTGATCTTGACGCACTGATCACCACCTCTTTTAATTGGGTATCTGCTTCATTGAAATCTATGTCAAGTCTGTACTCTTCTCCAAGAGAGATACGCACCCCGTTTCTAATGACAGTTTCATATCCAATGAACGAGAACTGTACAGAATAGACACCAGGTTTTAAACCGGAAAGTGAATAAAGACCCGAGCTACTTGAAACAGTGCCATAGACCGCACCTGTTTCAGAATTGGTAGCCTTGACAGCCGCCCCAACAAGCACTTCCCCCTGGGCAGTAATCTTGCCTTCAATACCAGACACAGTATTCTGCGCCAGTACAGGTACGATGCCTGCAATTGCCAGTACTACAATAAAATAAAGTCTCCTGATTGTGTAGAACTTACCAGCGCCCTGGGTGCCGGCAAGGGGTGTGGACATAGCAATGCCCAGCAGTGAATTTGTTGTTTTCATGTTCTTCTCTCATCCAGACTCTACTGTCGGTACCGTAGTTTCAACGGTTCGGCCTTTCGGCTCGCGGACTATACCGCCGGTCGGGAATTACACCCTGCCCTGAAGATTATTTTGCACTATTGCGCTGCAAAGTTCCGTCAAAAAATCCTTGTACGCAAGAACATGATGAAAAAATTACAGAAAACGATCCTTTTTATTTATCCCTTTCGGGGGCTCCGCTTCGCTACGTCCCTCCCACTGCTTCGCAGCGGGCCCCTCCCGCCCACGACGCGGCGGGTGGCGACGCCCCTCAAGGGACAAATAAAAAAGTCTCCCTTTTCAGAGAGACTTTCTTTATCTGTTATTCAGAGGATTATTCTGCCTTCAGATCAATCTTGAGCTGCAGTTCGTCAAGCTGAACCTGGTCAAGTGGTCCAGGAGCATCGAGCATGACGTCACGGCCGGAATTGTTCTTTGGGAATGCAATACAGTCTCTGATGCTGTCAAGACCGGCAAAGATGCTGACAAAGCGGTCCAGACCGAATGCCAGACCACCGTGAGGTGGCGCACCGTACTTGAAGGCGTTCATCAGGAAGCCGAACTTTTCCTGAGCCTGCTCTGGTGTAAAGCCAAGAATCTTGAATATGGTAGCCTGAAGCTTGCTGTCATGGATTCTGATAGAACCGCCACCAACTTCTATACCATTGATTACCATATCGTATGCATTTGCACGGACATTTGCAGGATCTGTGTCAAGCAATGGAACATCTTCTGGCTTTGGGCTGGTAAATGGGTGATGCATAGCCATCAGGCGCTGCTCCTCATCGCTCCACTCATACATAGGGAAGTCAATTACCCACAGACAGGCAAACTTGCTCTTGTCACGCAGGCCAAGCTGCTGGGCAACCTCAAGACGGAGCTCACAGAGCTGCTTGCGGGTCTTCATGACATCGTCACCGCTCAGAATCAGGATCAGATCACCAGGTTCTGCGCCGAACGCAGCCTTCATCTGCTGCAGGACATCCTGAGAATAGAACTTGTCAACGCTTGACTTGACTGTGCCATCGGCCTCTACCCTGGCATAAACCATGCCCTTGGCACCAATCTGAGGACGCTTTACATACTCAGTGAGCTGGTCAAGCTGTTTTCTTGTATATGTTGCAGCACCCTTTGCACAGATACCGCCAACGTATGCAGCATTGTCAAACACAGCAAATCCGTGACCCTTCATTATATCCATGAGCTCAACGAATGTCATGCCGAATCTAAGGTCTGGCTTATCGCTTCCGTAGTACTTCATGGCATCGTGCCATGTCATACGCAGGAATGGCTCGTTCATTTCAATGCCAAGAATGCTCTTGAACAGATGCTTAGCCATAGCCTCAAAGATATTCAGGATGTCCTCCTGCTCTACGAATGACATTTCACAGTCAATCTGGGTAAACTCAGGCTGACGGTCTGCACGCAGGTCCTCATCGCGGAAACACTTGGCAATCTGGAAGTAACGGTCAAAGCCTGATACCATAAGGAGCTGCTTCAGAATCTGCGGACTCTGTGGAAGAGCGTAGAACTGACCCGGATTCATTCTTGAAGGAACTACAAAGTCACGAGCACCTTCAGGAGTTGAATTGATCAAGATCGGAGTCTCAACCTCCATGAAGTTCAGGTCATCAAGGAACTTGCGGATCTCCATGACCATCTTGTGACGGAGTTCCAGGTTACTGCGGACGCAGTTTCGGCGCAGGTCAAGATAACGGTACTTCATACGGATGTCGTCACCGCCATCGCTCTCATCCTCTATAGTAAAAGGTGGTGTCAACGCCTGGTTGATGACATTCATGCTGTTTACAACAATCTCAATGTCACCTGTGGATATCTTCTGGTTCTTGCTTGAACGCTCATTTACTGTACCGGTAACCTGAATTACATACTCACGGCCAAGACGGTTTGCCTGAGCACACAGCTCTGCATCGGCCTCTTCATTGAAGACCAGCTGAGTAATACCATAACGGTCACGCAGGTCAACGAATGTCATACCGCCCATTTTACGGGTTCTCTGCACCCAGCCGGCAAGAGTCACCTGGCTGCCTGCGTCCTGGATCCTGAGTTCGCCACACGTTTTGCTTCTGAACATAATTGTCTTTTTTATTTTTTTAGTGGTGCAAAGATACTACAAATACTTATATTTGCATTTGTAAAAGAGAATAGAAAATGAAACGTCACTTAAGACATTTTCTTGACCTGACTTGCCTTGTAATAGCTGTTACACTGCTTTCCGGATGCAAGAAAGATGAAATTGACAAGGAATTGCTCTACGGAACATGGTACTGTCCGGACCTTGCACTCTACTATACCTTCAATGAAGATTATAGCGGACGTTACTATGACTCGGCAAATGCCGGAAAATCATACACTTGGTCATTGGACGACGACAGACTTGAAATCAAGGCCCACGGAGACATGATCAATGTCGTAGCTTTTGAGACTTATATTATTGAATCTCTTGATGATAAAGAGATGAAATGTCATGAAGAAGGCTACTCTTCTACAATATACACATTCACAAGGCAATGAAGAAGCTGCCCAAAACCATATTCAAGACTGTAGGCATAACGCTTGCCAGTCTGCTCTCAGTGATAATCCTGATACTTGGCATAGCCTGCTTCCTTCTCTTCACCCGCTCCGGACTTGAAAAGACAGCCGCTTTCGCCCTGAAGAAATACTCTCCCTGCCATGTCACTCTTGGAGACAGCAAACTGACTTTCTTCAAGACCTTCCCTCATCTGGGTCTGGAAATTGACGATATTGTCGTCTATAATGAGCTGGAGACTGCTCCTACAGACACTCTGGCCAGCATCGGCAGCCTGGTAGGAACCGTAGATTTCATGGAACTGGTCAGGAATAGGAACATTGTCATAGAAAGAATCCGCATTTCTGACATTCAGGCCAACGTTTTCACAGACTCATTGGGCAACAGCACCCTAGACCTTTTCTCAGACAGTACAGATACTGCTGAAAAAGAGCCTTTTGTGCTTCCGGATTCAATAAACACAGGTATTTCATTTGATCTGAAGGAGATTTCCCTCAAGAGACTGGGAGCTAGTTACATAGACTGCCAAAGCGGCATTTCGGCCGGCGTTCTGGGAGCAAATGCATCGCTCAAGGGCGCTGTGGATTCCCTCCTTGTAGGCAACCTGAAGCTTTCATTGGACGTTGACAGCGTATGCGCATCAATGAAGGATTCCGTATCCAGCACAGATGCCATAATCAGGAACATTGCGCTTGGTGCAGATTGCGGACTGGCTGTTCCAACCATTGACATTGACGGTAAACTTACCGTTGACAAGTTGGGAGCGACTATGGGTCAGACCAACGCATTTGTAAACAATTTTTCATTAAAGATTGACGGCAGTACAGACATCAGGAATCTGTTGGTCGATGCAGCGGTCAACCTGGCCATGGGTAAGATCGGCATGGAAAGCGACAGCCTGACAGCAGGCATCAACGGCATCAGCCTGAAACTCGATGCACTGACAGGAAGTGATTCCGTCCTGACAAAGGCAAACCTCAGAGGAACCACCGGACCTATCACCCTGGCGATGCCTTATGACACGCTTGCACTCACGACCGAGAAGATAGGAATAGATGCCGTAACAAACGCGTACCTTGCAAAAATGGACGGCAATGCCAATATTGGAATCACAACCAGGAACATGTCCTTCAGCATGGGCGGCACTCCTTTAATAGTCAACACAGACACCTTGTCACTAAGGGCCGATGCCGCCAAAGACAGCAGTATAATAAAGTGCACACCAATACTTTATTCAAGAAGTCTTGAAGTAGTCATGGACACGGTTTCATACATTTCAGGATGGCCAGTCAAAGCCTCACTACCACTTGTGACTGATACCTGTTTCAACCACTTCATCCTAAGGGACGGAAAGCTTGAAGCTGACGCAATAGGCATAGGAGCTGACGCAGACATTAGACTGACAGATTCAGGATTCTCAGGACAGGCAGACATCAGCACAGACCAGATGAGCATTGAAGACCTTCTGGCAATGATTCCAGAGCAATACCAATCAATGCTTGAAGGAATTGCAGCCAAGGGCCTTATTAAATTAGGTATCAGCGGCAGAGCATCAATGTCAGACGGAAACCTTGACGTGAGCAGACTCAGTGCCGATGTAGAACTTGAGGATGTTGAGGCAGGATACTGCGATACCATAAGCGCAAAAGCCAGCAGCCTGGCACTCAACATGACCTACCCGGGAGCCATGAACGCACCGGATTACCAGACCATGAACATCAGCCTGAAATCGCCAGACCTGAAAGCAGACATGACCGGCAGCACGCCAATAAATGCCAGACTGACAGACGTTAACCTAGATGGACTTGTAGCAAATATCCTTGAAGGAATTGACAAGACTGAGATGCTGGTCGTACTCAGAACAGGCAACACAAAGGCCAGCATGGATACCATAAAGGCAAACGTTGACAACATGGCCTTAGGTGCTTATTTCGGCTATACCACAATACAGGACAAGCAGATGGAGCTTAACGCCAGCATAGACTTTGATGCCCTGAACGCCTCAATCGGCTCAATGATGAACATAAACATTGGCCCTACCAGCGTCAGCGCCACCTCTGTAATTGATACCCTGCAGGAAAACATGCTCCTCAGATATGAGCCAAACCTTAATTTCTACATGACAGACACCCGACTTGACGGTTTGGCAGTTCCTGTCTCGATGCCTGTCTTGGACTTTGACTTCAACCTGGTAAAATTCAACATAAAGAACAGTAGGATCCAGCTTGGACAGTCAGACATCAGCCTGACAGGAGACCTTTACAACATCAAGGAATTCCTTAACGGCACCGGTCTGATGACCGGACAGATGGACTTCCTCTCAGACCACGCAGACATGGACGAGCTCTTGGCCCTGGCCAGTGGCTTTGGAGGAGGAGAGAACTCCGAAGAGCCAGAGCAAGAAGATTTAGCAGAGTCATTCGCACTTGTTGAAGACTCCATTCCAGCCAACCCGTTCATAGTACCTAAAGGCGTTGATTTTGTTCTCAATACGAATCTGAAAGAGATGGAAATGAACGATCACCTCTTTACCAATGTCGGAGGCGAGGTCAGCATACGCAACGGAATCCTGATTTTAAGGGAGCTTGGTTTCCACTCCTCTACAGGACAGATGCAGCTGACAGCAATCTACAAGACTCCAGAGCCTGATGACCTATACGTGGGCCTTGATTTCCACCTTCTTGACATAGAGGTTGACGAGCTTATTGACCTGATACCGTCTGTTGACAGCATCGTTCCTATGCTGAAGTCATTCACGGGTCTGGCACAGTTCCATCTGGCGGGAGAGAGCAATCTTGACGGCTATTACATGCCAAAGATGCCTACCCTTATCGGTGCAGCCGGCATTGAGGGCCAGAATCTGGTTGTCATGGACAATGAAGTATTCAAAGGACTTAGAAGGAAACTTCTGATGAGCCGCAAGGCAGAACCGGTCATTGATCATCTGGACGTTGAGATGCAGGTACTCAGGAACAAGGTTGACCTTTATCCGTTCGTAGTCCAAATGGACAGATACAAGGCCGCTTTAGGAGGCCGTCACAACATCAACAAGGACCTTGACTGCAGATATCATATCTCACTGTTGCAAACCCCATTACCAATTAGATTTGGAGTAACTGTACAGGGTTCTCTTGAAGACATTGCAGCACATCCTCTGCGCAGGATAAAGCTCAGCAAGTGTGAATACGGAAAGGACTACAGGCAGACCAAGACCGGCACCGTTGAAGAGCACGTTGCATACATGAAGGAGGTAATAGCAAAGACCCTCCGGGAAAATGTCAGACAGACTGACTGATCATTCAGGAATTTCCAGGACAAGACCATCGTATGCAAAGTGCATTCCTGACGGAAGCTTTGCATCAATTATGTCATGCAATCCGGCCCTGTGACTCATGTGGACAAACCAGGTTTGGCGTGCTCCTACTCTCTCTGCAAAGAGTATTGCCTGCTGGATATTCTGATGTGTCGGGTGTTCTTTTATATGAAGCGCATTCACAACCAATGTGTCAACATTTTTCAAAGACTCAAAAATGTTTTCATCATAGCTTTTCATATCTGTGATATACGCCAGTCTTCCTATCCTGTACCCCAGAATCGGAAGACGTCCATGCATAACCCGGACAGGCAGGACCTCAACCTCATTCACAGAAAAACTCTTTCCCGGCTCAATTGGTATCAACTCCAGTTTTGGAGTGCCTGGATATTTATTCTCTCCAAAACAATACGGAATTCTCTCAAGCAGATGGTCAATTACCAATTGTTCTGCGTAAATCGGTACACTTCTGAAAAAGCTGAAAGGTCGCAGGTCATCCACACCACCCACATGATCATAATGCTCATGAGTAACCAGAACGGCATCAATATCCCTTACTGATCCCCAATTGATTACCTGCTGACGGAAATCAGGACCGCAATCAAGAAAGATGCAAGTATCTTCTGTCTCCAGGACTGCACTGGTTCTCAGTCTTTTATCCTTAGGATTCTGCGACCGGCAAACCGGACACTGGCATCGCATTTCAGGCACGCCGATAGAGGTACCCGTTCCAAGTATAGTAAGCTTTCTCATTCTATATAATTCACTTCAGCACAGAGCTGGACATCAAATTTCCGTTTTACATCTGCAATTATTGTGTCTGCCAGTTTCTTGATGTCAGCACCAGTTGCACCACCTCTATTAACTAACACCAATGCCTGCCTGTCATGAACGGCGGCGGGCCCCAAAGACTGTCCCTTCCAGCCGCTTTTCTCTATCAGCCATCCGGCAGGAATCTTTACAAAGCCTTGTGGAGCCACGTACGATGGTATTTCAGGATATTCTGACCTGATTCTTTCAAAGAGCTCCGTAGAAATTACCGGGTTCATGAAGAAACTTCCGGCATTTCCAAGTACTGCAGGATCCGGCAACTTCTCTTTCCTTATCTGGGCAACGGCAAGACGGATATTTGATTGAGTAACAGCACCTAAAGATTTTACACGCTCCTGCAGGGCGCCATAGCCTAATTTCGGAGACTCCTTCTTGGACAGGCAATATGTCACAGCAGTCACCACATACTTTCCTTTCAGTTCGTTCTTGAAAATACTCTGACGGTATCCATACTGACATTCCTCATTCCTGAAGACCCTGACAGAACCATCCTCAATGCTTACAGCCCTTACCTCCTTTATTATATCTTTGGCTTCAGCTCCGTATGCACCTATGTTCTGCACGGCACTTGCACCGACCTCACCCGGTATGGAAGAAAGATTCTCTGCTCCCCAGAATCCGTTCCTGACTGTCCATGCCACAAAGGAATCCCAGTTCACTCCACTTCCAACACGTACCAGCACTGCATCGGGCTCATCTGAGACCACATCAATGTACTTGATACAGGAATGCAAGATTGTGCCGCAGAAATCGTTCAGGAACAGAAGATTACTACCTGCACCGATTGTCAGCACACGGTCGCAGGGACCCGTCAGGATTTCCAGAAGTTCCTGTTCTGTGTCAAATTCAACCATCCTGGCTGCCTTGACATCCATTCCAAAGGTATTGTGTCTCAGTAACGGACTGTTTTCTGTTATCTTCATAAGCCGGTGGCAAATTTACTACATTCTCTTACCATGCCATATCTTTTTTTTCTAATTTTGCACTTTGAAATTACCAAACACCAAGGCTATGATGTTAGAAGACAAGATAAACGAGCTTCTCAAGGAAGTAGAAGACCTCAAGGCCCAGAGCGCAGAAGAGCTTGAAGCACTGCGTCTTAAGTATCTGAGCAAGAAAGGTCTGGTAAATGACCTGATGGCGGACTTCCGTCTTGTTCCAGCAGAAAGGAAGAAAGAGATGGGTCAGAAGGTCAACCAGCTCAAGGACAAGGTTACAGAGAAGATTGCGCAGTTGAAGGAGGCTTTTGAAGAGAAGGCCGATGCAGAGAACAAGCTTGACCTGACCAGGACTGCTTACCCTGTAGCACTGGGAACCCGTCACCCTCTGAACATTGTCAAGGCAGAAATCATTGACATCTTCAAGAGACTTGGATTCGTTCTTGCAGACGGTCCTGAAGTTGAGGATGACTGGCATGTTTTCTCTGCCATGAACTTTGCAGAAGACCACCCTGCACGAGACATGCAGGATACTTTCTTTGTTGAATCTCACCCTGACATCATTCTCCGCACACATACCAGTTCAGTTCAGAGCCGTGTAATGGAGAAGTCACAGCCACCTTATAGAGTAATCTGCCCGGGACGAGTATATAGAAATGAGGCCATCAGTTACCGCGCACACTGCTTCTTCCATCAGGTTGAGGCTCTGTACGTTGATGAGAAAGTAAGTTTTGCTGACCTGAAGCAGGTTCTGCTCTATTTTGCTCAGGAGATGTTCGGTCCAGACACACAGATCCGTCTGCGTCCTAGCTACTTCCCATTCACTGAGCCATCTGCAGAGATGGACATCAGCTGCCACCTTTGCGGCGGTAAGGGATGCGCATTCTGCAAGGGTACCGGTTGGGTAGAAATTCTTGGTTGCGGCATGGTAGATCCAAACGTACTGGAACTCAACGGCATAGACAGCAAGAAGTATTCCGGTTACGCTCTTGGAATGGGTATTGAACGTATCACAAACCTCAAATATCAGGTCAAGGACCTCAGACTCTTCTCAGAAAACGACGTCCGTTTCCTTAAGGAATTTGAAGCAGCAAACTGATCTGTTCTGAATTTTGAGAAAATCAGAGCTATATAGCAAGTGCAGTTCATGGTTTCAGCAGGCTTATCCTGTTGCACAATCTGAACTGCACTTTTCTTCACCCTACCAGTTACTGATTGCCGTCATGCTGTCTGCGCAATGCACGGACAAAAGGGTAAATATGGTAACACCCGCATTATTTGAGGCTTACCCCACTCCACAGGACCTTGCCGCAGCTACTCCTGACCAGGTTTTTCCTTATATAAAGAGCATTTCCTACCCCCATTCCAAGGCAGACCACCTGGTTGGAATGGCAAAGCTTCTTGTAGAACGCTTTGACGGACAGGTCCCTACATCAATGGATGATTTGACATCACTTCCGGGCGTAGGCCGCAAGACCGCAAATGTAATGACAGCCGTTGCATTCGGTGGCAGTGCGATGCCTGTTGACACACATGTCTTCCGTGTCAGCCACCGCATCGGCCTTGTTGGAGAAAAGTGTACTACTCCACTCAGCGTTGAGAAGGAGCTTGTCAGGTATTTTCCCCAGGACATACTCTCTACTGCACACCACTGGCTGATACTTCACGGCCGCTACACATGCACCGCAAGAGCTCCCAAATGCCAGCAATGCGGACTTACCGGAATCTGCCGTTTTTACCTCAACAAAGAGGTCTAGAACTCCCTGAATGTCTGTCTTTTTTTATATCTTTGTAAGCATACGGCAATAAAAGCCAATGCTTTAGGATGTGAAACGAGTCATAGGCTACATAAGAGTATCAACTAACCATCAGGATCTGGAAAGGCAAAAAGACCTAATCAGGCATTTCTGTCAGGAAAAGGGCCATACATTGCTTTATTTAATAGAAGATTTCGGATTGTCAGGAGCAGAAAACTCAAGACCGGGATACATGCAACTGCAATCTCTTGAAGAAGACACATGTGACACTATTGTCGTAAGCGAGCTGTCAAGACTGTCCAGGAATGAAGATGTAATGGCTACCCTCAACACAATCTATGCCCTGATTGCCAAATTTGACCTGATTCTGCTTGACGACCTCAGTTCCACATACAGGAAAGGATCAAGATTTGACTTTCTCCAGTTCATAGGCCTGGCATTCAAGGCTTATGGCGCAGCTGACGAAAGAAAAAAGATTGCCGAGAGGATGAAGACTGGAAAATATTCCATCATATCCAGACACCCCATGGCCTGTCTTGACGGCAATAACATATACGGATTTCAGAGGGTACGGCATCCTGAGTTCAAGGAAAGATGCAAAGGCGTTCCCCAGTTTATCTACGCAATTCATCCCACAGAAGCAAGAGTCGTTCAATCCATCTTCAGGATGGTTCAAGAGGGAATGTCAATCAAGGGCATCGCTACAAGACTGAACGACAAAGGAATACATTCACCCAAAGAAAAAGAAGTATCAACCACGTTCGTCAGGAACATACTGCATCGGTCTATCTATAAAGGCACAAGACTGTACAAGGGAACAGAATACCAGACAGGAACTGAAATTGTGCCACCAGAACTTTGGCATAACGCACAGCTTATCCTAAAGAGCAACGCTCTTAGGGCAGACAGATACACAGTACACCCAAACCCGCTGAAAGGAATTCTGAAATGCGGATGTGGGAACAACATGCAGATAGTGCAGACGGAAGACAGGCACAATTATGTATGTGTCTCAAAACGCGGAAACAAATGTTCATTCCACGGTATCAGTGCAAAATATCTTGTTGCCATACTGTGGTACGATGCAAGACAGAAGATCTCACACAAGGAGGAGAAAGAGATGACCAGCAGCAGAATACTAGCATTAAGAACAGAAATTCAGGAACTTGAAGAAGGGATCAGGATTAAGAACACAGATATCAGTTCTATAAAGGAAGCTCAGAATATAACCATTGAAAACATCGCCACTTCTACTAACTCAAATGTAATAGCGGCTCTTAATCAGAAAGTTGACGAAATGGACAGACACCTTGAATTACTGGTTTCCTCTATCGATGCAATCAGAAAGAAAATTGCAAGAGCCAAACGCAAACTCAAGGCAGAGAGCAAGGCTCTGTCAGAAAAAGGACTTTACGACCTTTCTACAGAAGGAAAGGCAGAAGTCTTCAGGAACATGTATGACAGAGTTGAGTGGATATCAGAAAAGAGAAAGATTGGATTCCTGGTAGTCACAGACAAGAAACAATCTCAACACATCTACATATATAAAAATATAAATTCGCTGACACGCTGCATCGTACTTCTTCCTTCATTTTTTGTTTACAATAGATTGGACAGGACAGTAAAAATCAGCAAAGATGGTTATTACTTTCATTTGCAGAAAGAAACGAAAGCCAAGGTTAGGATTTCCAGCCCTACAGGATTATCTCCAGAAGAAATACTCAGACATTTCAACTTGACTGGAAACAAGAAATATGATCTGTCATTCATATTTCAGGAAGACCAGCACGGGAAGTAACCAAAAATATGTCATCAGAATCAGTTTTCAGCCAATGTCAGAACAAACTATCTATCAACAATCTAACCCCAACAGCCTGTCATTGTTGCACCTACAGCAACACCGCCTTGTCACTCTTTCTTATTCTTTTTACTGGCAAGCAAATAGAAAAATAATTACAACGCTACCACATGTGCATGAGCTGGACAAAACGGAAAAATATTGAATACTTATTCATACGGCCATCATTTGAACAAAATTAACAAGCAAATTATATTCCATTCAGAAAGACAGATTGGAATTATATTTATAATTTTGCAAAAAATTTCAATCACGAAAAAGATGAAGGCTATAGAAAGATTGACACTTACCCTGATTCTGGCATTCGCCACAGTGTTCTCTTCTTCCGCACAAAACTCTGCTAAACAGTACACTGTCAGCGGACGCATCATTGACGCCGATGAAGGCACACCTCTTGAATTGGTGAACATCACTTTTGAGAACAACACATTCTGGGCCATCACAGACCTGAATGGAAAGTTCCAGTTGAAGCTCAAGGACGGCGAGTACCATTACTCCGTATCCTATGTGGGATATGAAACCGCAAAGGGTACTGTCAAGGTAAACGGAAAAGACATCTCAAATCTGGTCATCAAGCTGCAGGGGTCAAGCCTTGCCTTAGGTGAAGTTGTGGTTACTGCCAAAGAGCAGGCCATGGGCTCTTCTTCTGTAATTGATCAGACCGCTCTTCAGCATCTTCAGGCAAAAAGTGTAGAAGATATGCTTCAGCTTATGCCTGGTGCTGTGACTTCAAATCCATCTGTAACAAGCGTAGGTCAGGCAAGTATCCGTGAAATCAACGGAAGCAACAACAATGCTATGGGTACTTCTGTCATCGTCAACGGCTCACCTATCTCAAACGATGCGACCATGATGACGTTCAATACTGCCAAGAGCGGTAATTCCGGTATTTCAGGTCAGTCAACTACCGGTATGGGTATGGACCTGAGAACCATCTCTACAGACAATGTTGAGAGCATCGAGGTCATAAGAGGTATTCCTTCTGTAGAATATGGTAACCTTACATCAGGTGCCATGATTATCAAGACAAAGCAGGGAGCAACTCCGCTTGAAGCCAAGGGAAAGACAGATCCTAATTCAAAGATGGCTTCTGTCGGAAAGGGCTTCACACTCAGGACCGGAACTACAGTAAACCTGGCAGCAGACTACACATCTGCCTATAACGACATCCGCTTCAAGGCAAACGGATATGAGCGTGTCACCGGCGACCTCAGTCTAAGCCAGACCTTCTTCTCAAACCGTCCGCTCTCTGTCAATGCAAAGTTTGCATACTTCCAGAACATCAACAGTGTCAGGAAGGACCCACAGGCACAGAACAGTGAAATAAGAAAGAGTGACAACAAGGGTGTCCGTATGTCTCTGAACGGAGACTGGAATCTCAAGTCCTTGATCATATCAAACCTTTCATACAATCTGTCACTGAATTACAGTCACCAGCTTGATACAAGAAAGGAGTTCATGATTCTCAAGAACGGTATGCAGCCAATTGGTTTCTCAACAGAAGATGGTCCTCACATGGCCCCTATTCTCAAGGGAAACTACTATTCAGACTACTACATTGACGGAAAGCCTACTAGCGCGTACGTACAGGTTAAGGGAACCAAGACTATCATGAAGTCAGAAGAACTGACATCGTCATTCAAGGCTGGTGCAGAATGGTCGTATGACCACAACAACGGTGAAGGCCTTGTGTTTGACCCTTACATGCCACCGGTAATCAACGACTTGCAGACCGTGCGTCCTAGAGCATATTCTGACATACCGGCCATGAGCACCATCTCAGGATTCTTTGAGAACAAGACCATCTTCCCTATCGGCAAGACAAGCATGACCATTCAGGCAGGTGTACGCGCAAGCAGCCTTCATATTGACAGAGACTATCTGGACCGCTCAAACATATCAACCGTAGATCCACGAATCAATGCAGAATGGAGCGTCCTGAACAAGAAAAACAACGATTTCCTTGATAACCTGAGCTTTACAGGTGGATGGGGTCTCACGACAAAGATGCCGTCACTCTCATACCTCTATCCTGACAAGTCTTATTACGATGAGCTCTCATACTACAACATGAGTCCTGCCATTGCAATCACCACAACAAACATAATACAGAGCACCGGCAATCCAGACCTGAAGCCTTCAACCGGCAGAAAGTTTGAATTCGGTGTAAGTGCAGAGAAGAGCAGGATCAACGGAACCATTACATTCTATCATGAGAACTATACCAACGAATTCGGTTACTCTACAGTAGTCTTTGCAGACCCATTCCTGAAATATAACTTCAATCTGCCTGCCGATGCCCAGGACCTGAGCTACAGCGGTGGTCAGGTTCACTATACCAAGGATGGAACACAGTATCATGTTGACCCTATTTCAATGGTTGCAGATTCCCTGTTCCAGTCATACGAAAGGCCAAACAACACTGCAAAGTCAGAGAAATATGGTATTGAGTACAGCATCAATTTCGGTCAGGTCAAGGCACTTAGGACATCACTCGTCGTAGATGGTGCCTGGATGTATGTCAAGAGACAATCTGCCCTTGACAGTTGGTCAGAAATGGGCTCGCTCAACGGAAGCTACTACCCATACGCAGTTCTCAGACCAGGCGGCAGTGGTTCAATCAACCAGCGTGTCAACACGAACTTCCGTTTCATAACCCATATTCCGCAGGTCAAGATGGTGTTCACCACAACGGCACAGGTCATTTGGGGTGAGTCACGCCAGTACATCTATCAGGATGAGAACGGCAACGACCTCTGGTACAAGACAACAAACTACAACGGAATTGACTGTCTGGCAGTTGACCCTGTTGGCTATAAGGATTATGCCGGAAACTACTATGCATGGGACACAAAGTTCCGTGACAAAATCTATAAGAATGCTGAGTATGAAATGATCAGCACCTACTCTACCACCACTTACTTTGAGAAGGAGAAGTACCCTGCATACGCAATCTTCAATTTCCGTCTCACAAAGGAGCTTGGTGACAGACTTGAGTTCTCTTTCATGGCAAACAACATGTTCAACACCAGGAAAATCCACAAGAACAAGAATACTTCAGGATATTCCATAAGGACAATCCCACAGTATTTCGGTGCAGAACTCAAGATAAAGATCTAAGAGACTATTAAAAACATACATTAACCAACAAAACATTTCAACACAATGAAAAAAGTACTGTTACTTGCAGGTCTCCTTTGCGGAGCACTC
>JAKSIY010000052.1 GCA_024398535.1 Bacteroidaceae bacterium | reverse complement strand
TAGCTATAAGTCACAGGCATAGTCAACCAAAATCAGGAAAAGTCACTCCGGTGCGAATAGTATCTTTTCGCACCTGCGTGACTCTTTTCGCGTCCTTTCCGGTGCCAGAATGCCGGTTTTGCCCCGGATGACTGGCTTTTCCAGCCTTTCCGGTGCGTTTGGCGGTCTCCTGCCCCTGGCTTTTGGGATTTTCCTTTTCCCAGGTGCGAATAGTATCTCTCTGCACCTGCGTGGCCCTTCCCGCTGCTTCTCCGGTGCCAGAATGCCGGTTTTGCCCCGGATGACTGGCTTTTTCAGCCTTTCCGGTGCGTTAGACCGTCTCCTGCCCCTGGTGCGTTTGGCAGGGGAATCAGTAAAAAAGGCTGTCCATCGTGGGCAGCCTTTGGTATTTATCAGTCTTTGAACTTTACTCTGTTGAATCGCATCGCCTTGAACAGGAGCATCGGCAGAGGCTTTCTCTTGTTCTTTCGCTTGTAGAGATTCTCATAGATGCCAAGTGGACGGACAAGTGCGAATCTGCGGGTCTCAACGAACTCAATCAGTGTGCCGTCTGGATCCTCAATGTATGTGAAGCGGCCGGAACCGTCACCCATGTCAAACTGAATGCCATCTGGGCAACTGTCAACGGTAAACGGATATCCCAGTTTCTTGCAATGCTCGTGGAATGCATCCATACCTGTTACATCATAGCAAACCTGGATGAAGCCAGGGTCACCCCAGTAGCGGCCTTCAAAAATCTTTCTTGGCTGGTGGTCAAATGCCTGGACCAGCTCAATGTAGCCCATAGGGAAAATCGGTGAGAAAGGACCCTCGTTCGGCTTTGAGCACTTGAGCAGCACTCTTCTGAACTTTTCGTTACCGCCATTCATGTATGACAGGTCCTCAAAAGTGCCGGTCTTGTCAAATACTACCGTGTCATAACCAAGAAGGTCACGGTAAACCACAAGAGACTTCTCAATGTCAGTTACGCCGATCATGCCACCCAGCATGCCACCGAACAGCTTATGCTCCTCAACAAGAACAAAAGAGTCCTGGACAACCTGGAAATAATTGCCTTCAATGTCTGCTATGATGAAAGTGGGAGTTCCGTCAGGAGCGGTGCAGAGCGGGCCTACATTGTTCCATTTTGCAGAAATCTCTGCATGTGCAGCCTTGACGTCACGGCTCTTTACCTTTGCTGCAAAGATTCCAAGGTCACCTGCTGCAATCTGAAAATCAACGGGTTTTGGCTTACGGTCTGAATACTGCCAGATTTCAAAACCTCCACCTCCCTGAAGGTTGATTGATATGGCGGCGTGTCGCTTCTGAGCCTGACCGCCTGTGTATGGCAGCATTCTCTCTGCAACGGTGTCGTCTTCAAGTACACGGATGTCGATGCCGAACATCTCCTTGTACCATTTCCATGATTTCTCTACTGAAGTGGTTCCAACACCTACCTGCTGGATACCTGTTATGAAGTAATCGCCCATCTTTACTTTGTGTTTTCTAGTGCGAAATTATATCAAATCTGCTGAATTAGGAAATTTTTGCCTACCTTCGCGCTGTAAAATATAAAGTCATGACTACAAATATACTTCAACTCCTCCTCATTGGTGGCCTTGGCGGCCCAGAGATAATTCTACTTATCCTAGTCATTCTCCTGTTTTTCGGTGCAAAGAGAATCCCTGAGCTCATGAAGAGCATCGGCAAGGGTGTCCGCAGCTTCAAGGAGGGCATCAATGATATAGAAAAGGAGATTAACACTGACCAGACTCCAGCAAAGAAGGAAGAGGCTTCTGAAAAGAAGGACTAATACTTCTTCCTGATACTGCCCAACCTAAAACAATATGGAGGAAGAAAATTCCGGAATGACGTTCTGGGATCATCTTGAGGTGCTCCGCGGAGTGCTTTTCAAGGCATTGGCAATTGCTGTCATAGCGGCAATTGCTGCTTTCTGTTTCAAGGATCTGCTCTTCAGTATAATTCTTGGTCCAAGTACTCCAGACTTCATTCTGTATCAGGGTCTGGCATCGCTTGCCCAGAAGATGGGACTTGATCCAAGCGGCTTTACGGATTTTCACGTGGATCTGTTCAGCGCCACGCTGTCAGCCCAGTTCATGACCCACATGAAGGTGGCATTCTACATGGGACTTATTGTCTCAATGCCATACATTCTGTACCTGCTGTACGGATTTGTGGCACCCGCCCTCAGAAAGGAGGAAAAAAAGTATACCACTGCTGTAGTGGGTTGGGCATACATCCTGTTCATGGCAGGCGTACTGCTGAACTATTTCCTGATTTTCCCGCTGGCATTCAGGTTCCTGGGAACCTATCAGGTCAGCGCAGACGTTCCGAACATCATCACACTGGTTTCATACATTGACATGCTCATGACCATGACCCTGCTTATGGGAATCATGTTTGAGCTTCCTGTACTGTCATGGTTCATGGCCAGGCTTGGCGTTATCAACTCCAGCTTCATGAAGAAGTATCGCAAGCACGCATTTGTGGTTATTCTGGCAGTGGGTGCGGTGATAACTCCAACGACAGACGTTTTCACCCTGATTATTGTTGCATTGCCAATCTACCTGCTATATGAGTGCAGCATCAGGTTGGTTTCCCGCATTGACCGCCAGCGCGAGCGCAAGCTGCAGGCCGATGCCTGATTTCACTGCCAAACGCACCGGAAAGGCTGAAAAAGCCCGTTATCCGGGGCAAAACCGGCATTCTGGCCCCGGAGAAGCAGCGGGAAGGGCCACGCAGGTGCGGAGAGATACTATTCGCACCTGGGAATGGGGAAATCCAACGAACCAGGGGCAGGACAAGGCCAAACGCACCGGAAAGGCTGAAAAAGCCAGTCATCCGGGGCAAAACCGGCATTCTGGCACCGGAGAAGCAGCGGGAAGGGCCACGCAGGTGCAGAGAGATACTATTCGCACCTGGGAAAAGGAAAATCCCAAAAGCCAGGGGCAGGAGACCGCCAAACGCACCGGAAAGGCTGGAAAAGCCAGTCATCCGGGGCAAAACCGGCATTCTGGCCCCGGAGAAGCAGCGGGAAGGGTCACGCAGGTGCGGAGAGATACTATTTGCACCTAGGAATGGGGAAATCCAACGAAGCAGCGGGAAGGGCCACGCAGGTGCGGAGAGATACTATTCGCACCGGGACTCCCGGAAATCCAACGCACCAGGGGCAAAACAAGGCCAAACGCACCGGGAAAAGAAAAAGAATGTCCTCAAAGCCAAGTGGCTTTGAGGACATTCTTTTTCTTTTGCCAGAAGTCAGTCTGACGTGGATTACATGGCCTTGATTGAGCGGGCAATGTAAGCGCAGAGTCCTGGGAAGAAACGCTTGATGTACACCATCAGAAGCTCTGTCTTGCCTACAAGTACTTCACGCTTTTTCCTGTAAACGGCACGTACAATCTTCTTTCCTGCCTGATCCGGAGTGCAGCCAGCTGCCTGGCCTGCATCCATCTTGGCATGCTGCTTGCCGTCTTTCTCAAGAGCGTAGAATGATATTCTGGTCTGAACGCGGCCTGGACATACCAGGGTTACGCGGATGTTGTCGTTGTAGTATTCTGCCTGGATGGTCTCAAAGAAACCGTACAGGGCATGCTTTGAAGAGCTGTATGCGCATCGGAGTGGGAATCCAAAACGGCCGTTTATACTTGTAGTGGCAACAAGCTGACCGCCTCCCCGGGCAATCATCCTTGGCAGGATGACCTTTGTCATGATGACTGGGGCAAAGTAGTTGATGTCCATCACCTTGTTTATAACGCGCATCTCTGTGTCGCAGGTCTTTGCACGCTGGCTTATTCCGGCATTGTTGTAGAAAATGTCAATGTGTCCGAAAACGTTCCAGGCTTTGTCTGCAAGCTCTGCAACCTGATCTTTCAGAGAAAGGTCAAAGGGAAGGGGAGCAGCATTGGGTGCACCCAGTTCCTTGCATCGGGCGGCAACCTTCTCAAGAAGGTCAGCCTCAAGCGCCGTGAGGATAAGACGTGCGCCTTCTGCGGCAAAATGATAAGCAGTGGCCTCACCGATTCCTGAAGAGGAACCGGTGATCCAGACTACTTTATCCTGAAATTTTTTCATTTAACGTTGCTGTTCATTGCTCTTGTGAAAACGTTCATGTTCTGCAGTGGGCTTGCAGAATAAACGCCGGCATCGAGCTTCTTCTTAACCTCCTTGAATACCTCGATCGTGCGCTCAACATGCTCAAGAGTATGACAAGCGGTTGGGATGATACGTAGCATCAGCTGACCCTTAGGAATAACTGGATAAGTTACCAGTGAACAGAAGATACCGTAGTTCTCACGCAGGTCAACTACAACGTTTGTACCCTCGTTGATACCACCTTCAAAGTAGATTGGAGTTACAGGTGACTCTGTGCAGCCCATGTTGAAGCCCTCCTTGCGGAAGCCGTCCTGCAGGGCATTTACGATTGTCCACAGATGCTCGCGGTACTCTGGGTGAGTCTTGATGAGCTCAAGACGCTTCATGTTGCCGACAACGAGTGGCAGTGGCAGAGACTTTGCATATGTCTGTGAACGCATGTTGAAGCGCAGGTGGTCAATGATTTCTCTTTCTGAGTTGACTACACCACCGATGCTGCCCATACTCTTTGCAAATGCATCGAAGATAACGTCAATCTGGTCTGTTACACCATAGTGCTCAGCTGTACCGCGACCGTGTGCACCCATGGTACCAAGACCGTGTGCATCGTCAATCAGGATGCGGAAAGGATACTTCTCCTTGAACTTTACAATCTCATCAAGGTGACCCAGGTCACCGGCCATACCGTAAACACCCTCAGTGATTACAAGTACACCACCGCCCTGCTGGTCAGCCAGCTTGCATGCATGGTTCAGCTGCTTCTCAAGGCTCTCCATGTCATTGTGACGGTAAGCGTAGCGCTTTGCAAGGCTCAGACGCATACCGTCAAGGATACATGCGTGTGCCTCTGAATCATATACAATAACGTCATTACGGCCAGCCAGACAGTCAATGATAGAAATCATACCCTGGTAACCGAAGTTCATTACAAGACCTGCTGGCTTGCCGATGAACTCAGCGAAATCATTCTCAAATTTGATGTGGAGGTCAGTGTTACCTGACATCATTCGTGCACCCATAGGAGCACCAAGACCATACATTGCAGCAGCCTCAGCATCGGTCTTGCGAACCTCTGGATGATTAGCCAGGCCAAGGTAGTTGTTGAGACTCCAGTTCAGTACCTTCTTTCCGTTGAACTCCATTTCTGGGCCAACCTCACCTACAAGGCGTGGGAACATGAAGTAACCGTCACCCATACCCTGATACTGTCCAAGAGGACCCGGAGTATTCTTGATTCTCTCAAAGATGTCTTTAATCATATCTTTTCGTTTTTAAGTTGTTATTTCTGTTTTTGTGTTATATAAACGTACAAAGGTAGTAAAATAATTTAAATTAAGCCTGCATGGAGCCTATGAGAAGGAAAAGAAGGCCCAAAAGTACCAGAAGCATGTCAATGGCCTTGCTCTTTAGGTTCTTTTCATGGAACAGCGCTGCACCGCATAGGAATGAAACCACAACGCTGCTTCGGCGTATCATTGAAACGATAGAGATCATTGATGCGCTTGAGGTCAGGGCAAAGAAATATGCGTAGTCTGCGCAGGAAAGGAACACGGATATCAGTAGGATGCTCCATTTCCACTGGAACGGAGTGCCTTCTTTCCGCTTTGGAAACCACATGGTCATAAGGATGACACTCATCATGGCTACCTGGTAGAAATTGCTCCATGCCTGCACGAACATATTGTTCATATAACCCATCAGATGCTTGTCAAACAGCCCGCTGATGGCTCCCAGTACGTTGGCTCCCAGTGTGAACAGAAGCCAACTGTTCTTTCTGAAATCAATGCCCTCTTTCTTGCTGCTGCGGCTCAGCAGGAAGAATGACAGGATGGCAATGGTGACACCAATCCATTGGTAAAGGTTCAGTCTTTCACCCAGAATCAGCGTTCCTCCCAGCAGTACCATGACGGGACGCGTTGAGTTTATTGGCCCCACGATTGTCAGCGGCAGATGCTTCATTCCAACGTAACCGCAAATCCACGAACCAAGTACGATGCCTGCCTTGAGTACTACCATCATGTGGTCATGCAGATCACCTGCCGGAACGTAGAGCGATGCCTGTTCCGGTATTATTCCAAATCTTGATGATAGTACGAAAGGTAATAGTATAAGACTGCAGAACAGAGTGTTGCACCAGAGAACCGGTATTACGGCGTTGTTCTTGAGGGAGTGCTTCTTACTGACGTCATAGAATCCCAGAAGAAGCGCAGACAGTAATGCTAGGCCTAACCACATAGTCGTTTTTCAAAATCGACCGCAAAGATACGGATTTTTCCAGAATGGCGACCACGCCTTGAGACATGCCTCAGGAGCAACAAATGGGGCTCTTTTTTGTTCCTGAGGCAGGAAATCAAGGGAAAAATGCCAAAACCATGCCGCAGGAACAAAAAACCAAGCTGTTTTTTGTTCCTGAGACAGATTCTAGTAGCATACGTATATTAGGAAGATGCCTTTGGCGTTGACTGTGACCTCAGGCTGGGTGTTTTCGTTCAGTGTACCTTGCCAGAGCTGGGTAAAGTCATAAAGTGGGTAGCGCAGTCCTGTCGATGAGAAGGACTGCGCTGAAATGTTGAAGATGGATACCTGGGTTGACAGAGGTAGGGTGGCGGAGAAAGTGTCACGGCATGGAATGAAGACTCCATGGTCTGTAAACATCTGTACTTCAAGTCCCATCTGCAGGTATGTAGCCAGAAGGCTTATGTTTCCCAGGGTATGATCCTCACGGCGACCGGTTCCGCCAACTATGGCAAGCCGCGTAAAGCCATGCTCCCGGCAGTAACTTACTGCTTTTGTCTGGTCATTGGTTTCCTGGTCGGGATTGTGCCTGATCAGTTCCCTGTACGGTTCCAGCAGTGCAGAATCAGCAGGGCTTGTAGGATTCTTTATGGAGTCACAGTCACCTACGATGCGCCATGGCACGCCTCCGTTGCGTAGGAATGCAAACACGGCTCCATCACAGCAGAGCACGCGCTTTGCCTTGCGCAGCAACTGCTGTGGTATCTCATGGCTGGGGTAATCACCGCCCCCCAGAATCACTACCTGTGGATCAAACCCATTCATGCATGATCAGTATTCACACACAGGACGGATGAGCTGAGGAAGTTGCCTGTCTAAAGGCTCAAGCCATTCTGCTCCCTGGTTCCATTCGTATTTCTTTTCTTCTTCAGTCAACATGCCATAGGCTATGTTCACTGCCTTTGCATCTGTAGTTCCAGAACTGTTTCCTGTCCACCTGTAGTTTGCAGGTACCATTCCATTGCTTATTCTTTTATCCTTTGGAAAATATGTCTGAATCCTGACCTGATTTCCATTCGGCCCCTTGACAACCCACACATCTATGTAGGCGGAATAGATGCCTATGCCGTTGCTGCTCAGATAGACAGTGTCCAACAAGTGGTACTCCTCCATGCTGAATGTGCATCTCTCAAGCAGTTCCTGAGCTTCTTCTTCTGTTGGCATTCTCCACTTGCCTCCAAGCAGATCTGCTACAACATCGTATTGGGAACCGGAAATGTCTTCTCCCAGATTTGAATAATTGTAATCAACTTTTGCGCCATACTTTACTGGTGTCTTGTCTCCCCATGTGTATAATGAACCAAGCTTCTTGTAATTGGTTGCGCCTAGATCGCAGCTTGCCCACTTGACGCTGAGTCCAAGGTCAACAGCCATTTCCGCAGGATCTGTCGTGGCAAGGCTCTTTTCCTGGCTATAGGAATATGCTCCTGTGACATTGTCCTTGGCGTACATACGGTAGTAGTATGTCGTGTTTGCTTTCAGGTTAGCGGCTTCATATTTCACGATGCCGGTTTTGTCTATGGCTTCCTTTATAGGATAAACAATTCCATCCTGCACGGTAACGTTTGGCTTCAGACCGAAAACGAATCCAAACGAGCATCGTTTCATGTCAATTTCGTCCATATGGATAGAGCAGTTCAGCAAAGCGGTGAAGTAACTGATGTTGCTTGTCTCATCTATCGTCATGTCGGCCTGGAACAGAGTGGTTGTAGCACTTTGGGTCGTGCCGATCAACCGGGTACCATCCTGACGCACCACATAAGCACAGTACCAGATTTTCTGCTCCGGTTCAAGACCTGTAATAGTTACACTGAACTTGCCATCCGGTTGGATAGTGTTGCAGATTCCATTGCTCAGTCCCTGCATGTCCCCACTGCTCAGATAGTCCTGGAACATACCGTCTGCACTGCCTTCAACCGCTGAGTCAAGTACATACAGGAAACCAAAGTTGCATCGGCCACGGTTGATGTCAGAGATTATCTCACTGTCATTGATGGTTCCTTCTAGTACTGCGTGGAAGGCTGTAATGCTGTTTGGCACACCTGTCTCAATGGTTGCTAACTGGGGAGCATTGTCCTCCTTTGGGTCACAGGAACATAGGATTCCCATGACAGAAACAAGCAAAGTGTTTGTAAAAGATTTGAATGTCATAAGTGTAAAGATTTGATTTATAATATAATTGTTATGTACCGTAGCTCGGCATCAGGGGAATCTTGACGGAACAAAATACTTTGTTTCTTTCCACGAACCGTCATGTAGATGGTCATTTCATGTTTTTTCCCATTTCCCGATATCGTAATTGGAACAAATGGAGACTCTGGGCTGCTATCTCCAAGTGTAAGTCTGTATTTGCCATCCGGCAGAGCATCCAGATTGCTTCCTGAAACCTTCATTGTACCTGCGGACAAGATTAAGCTTACAAGGCAGAACTGTTTGTCGTCTATCACCTGAACGTTGCTGAATTCTCCTTCAGGAATCTTTTCTAACTTGATGAGTTTGGCTTCCTGGTTTGGTGACAATGTGATTTTAATATCTTCGTGGCACACTGTGCCGGTCAGTTCAGAGTCGTCTTCTGACCACTCATCCTGTGAGATTGGTGGGAATATGATCTGGAAAGAAGTAGTGACATGATCACCATGACGGTCAAAATCCCTGTCAACAGGTACTCCGTCAATCCTTATCGGCTGTATGGTCTTTCCATTGGACAAGGTAAGACGGAAATTACTGCCCACGTGTCCAAGGAACGAATGGGGTTCCTGGATACTCATCTCTGCATATAGGGTTGTTTCCTTATCAGAAAAATCAATACGGTTTATGCTGACGGTGTTCAGTGGGGCTATAGGATCACCGGCGTGTATTGTCTTCAGGAAATGTGTTGCAGTAAGATTCTCATATCTGTAGTTCTTAAAAACCGTCTGGTCGTTTGAGACCTGAACACCCTTTATGAACAGTGACCTGTCTGCTGAAGAATAGAAATCTACAATGTCAACATCATCAGGAATGGCCTGGAAATGTACAGCTTGGGTATAGTACCCCCTGTCGGGACTCCAGAAGTATCTGTCTTCAAATCCATTAAGTCCCTCATATCCTGTCTGCTTGTAAACATGCCCATCAGCATGTAACTCCAGACCTGACATGCCTGTAATCCAGTAGTCACTCATCTGAAAGGACTTGAAGACAAAGATTATCTCCTTGTCCGTCTTGATGACATCAGTTATCTGCTGTATTGTCGGCTCTGTCCTGTACATTATCAGCGGGTTACTCAAATGTTCTCCTGTTGGGAAATAGTCAGAAGACATTTTTCCATTCTGTCTTTCTGCTACCATGGCAGCCGTCATTCCCGGGTATTTCCTTGAAAGAGACCTGCCTTCCGGAATAAGGGTTATCCTATTGTCCTCATTCTCGCTTGTAATGAGTGAAACCTGAGCGATGCCGTTTTTCCATGCGCACTTTGCCATCTGCTCTGCATCGGAATAGGGCATCATGTCCGGATAGATTGCTATTCCATGACCATCAAACATGCTGATCCATTTCTTCATTACCTCAATATCACCAGTGATTGATGGGTTCTTGTAAAAACCAGGTCCGAAACGTGATGCTCCCGTTGTCTGGGAATTACAGTTCAGCTCAAACCGGTATAGGCCTTCACCTTCATCAAAGATTCTTGCACGTCGGTATTCCGGCATGGTCATGCTACCAAGCATCGCGTAGTTGTTTGCTATGGAAACCTTAATGCCTGCAGACCAAAGCTGTTCCGCATACGCCTGGACATCCTTCAGATTTTCAACCTCGTAGTCAAACATCAACGTCATGCGTGTAGTTTTGAATCCCTTGTATTTACGCAGATAGGTGGCAATCTCTGAGGTCGGCATGGTTGCTTCAACGTTATCAGCGGTTTGAACCTTTGCCGTTCCATCAGAATATATCCAGGTCTTTCCATCCTCAAATTCTGGATAAAAGGAATAGTTTCCGAATTTGGACAGCGATTGGCCCAGCAGCGTAAGCGCCACCAGAATTGGAATGGAAACCAGTTTCAGATATCCATTCCTGTCCGATGCCTTCCTGTTCATCATGGAAATACGTGAAGACAGGCTCTGGTATTTGAAGTGGCTTGAAAGGGTACGTCTGTTCATTGAATCAATCCTTCCAAGCAGCATGAACTGGTAAGCCTGTGCGTCGTATCCTTTGGACAGGACCTGCTGGTCTGCCTGATACTCATGAATGTTCTGCAGTTCATTCCTAAGCAGATAAACAGCAGGATTAAACCATTGGAATGAAGATAGTATGTCTGCCAGAAGCATATCGTATGAGTGTCCCGCCCTGCAATGTGTCTTTTCATGTTCAAGAATGGCCATGCAATCCCCTGACTCATAATCCTTGTGTGAGATAAAGACAGTTCTTTTCCAGCTGAAAGGAGATATGTCCGCATCCAGAATTACAACTGAGATGCCGTCAGCGTCTGATATTATGGTTCCTTTCTTTCTGAGAATCCATATATTGGCAATTGATTTGATGGTCTGGAAAAGCGAAAATGCAGTTCCACAAATCCAGATTGCAAGTAAGATGCCCCACCAGTTGATTTCCCATGTGCGCTTTGCTTTGGTGGACTCCGTTTCTGATGGCGTTTCAGTCATGGATTCCCGTGACTTCTCAGATTCTGGTGAGTACACCGGAGTATGAGAGGCCTGTATATCCATGACCTTCTTCTGGATTGTAGTCTGTACCGCCTCAGTAACACGGTTGTTGCCAGAAATTGAGTTGGCAACTTCCGGTGATGGCGCGTCCCTCTGGATTGTGATTACCCAGAATGGCAGTACGAATGATCCTGCAAGTACGGAAAGCAATAAAAACCTGTTCAGACGATGGAATGTTTCACGCCTCAGAAGGACGTAATAGCACGCATGGAAACAAGCCACGATTATCGCGGCGTTCAGGATGTATGTCAGGAATTCCTTCATCTCCAAGTATTGCTCAAATGTCAGAATCCTACTTGGTTACTCTTTGTTTTCTATCTGCCTGACCAGCTCTTTCAACTCTTCTACTGAGAGTTTCTCTCTCTTGACGAAAGTTGACACAAGTGTTATGAAAGAACTTCCCAACCCCTTCTCTACGATGTTGATTATGTTTGTGTTGAGGTGTTCTTCCTTGGATATGGTTGGGTAGTATTGGAAAGAATTACCGTTTGCAACGTGTGAGAGGTATCCGTTTGCTTGAAGCGTACGTACCTGGGTAGATACTGTATTAATATGTGGTCTTGGTTCAGGAAACAGTTCCTGGACCTCTTTCACATACATGGGACCTTTTTCCCAGAACATTTCCATTATCACTTCTTCTTTCTTTGTCAGTCTTTTCATGTTCTTTGTTTTTTTTTCTGCAAATCTAATACTAAATGTAATAGTTTCCAAAAAAATGACTACTGATTTTAGTTGTTGAAGGCAATTTTTTTCTGTCAGTGCCTTGCAAGTGGAGTAGAGGACTTTCAAGGCAGTAGCATAAGCCGAGGCTTCAGATGTGTTTTCCGTAGCGTTTCCATTTCCAGAAGCCATAGACAGAGGCTCCCAGGTAGAATACGTAGAGCAGGATGGTGCTGATGTGCAGGCCGCGCTTGCAGTAGAGATAGATTGAAACAAGGTTGACGACGAACCAGAACCCCCATACTTCAATGAGTTTCTGGGCCAGTACCCAGGTTCCCACAATGTTCAGTGTGGTTGTGAAGGAATCGGTTCCCGGTACGGGTGAGTCTGTCAGGTACTTTAGTATTGCGGTAATAACCAGCCAGAGTACAAATGTGGCCCCAAATGTCTTTAGTGCAAGAGGGCGGCTGAAAGTCCTGTATTCAATCAGAGCATTGTTACGGACATTGTCCTGGATGTCATTCCTGGAATTGCCGCCTGGCACGCGGGCGGTAGCATCGGCCTTCTGTGCCTTCCTGAGCCATTTTATGTAGCCGTAAACGCAGAGTGACACGTTGAAGCAGCTGAACGCCATGTCTGCGTAGATCTTTGTGTTGAAATAGACGCTGGCGTAGATAATGGAGCAGATGGCGCTGACAATCCACATCAGCGCCTTCTGCTCAAATTCCAGAATCAGGTAAACGAAGCTGAGTACCAGTCCGACTATCTGGATGACCTCCCAGAAGTCCATCCCCTGAAACTGATTTGTAAGGTATTCTATCATCAGAATCTGACGGTTATGCTACCCATTGCGTTGAAACCGGCCATTGGAATATAGCCAATCTGATAGTAGCGGTTGTCATTGCTGTGGCCGTAACTTTCACAGATTGCAGAATATACCCAGCCGCTTGAGGCGTAGCGTGTGTTGAATACGTTGTTCAGGTTCAGGGCAAAGTCAATCTCCTTGAGCACGCGCTTTACAGGGAGTCTGTAGCTGAGCTGGACGTCAGAAACGCAGTATGCATCGAGTGAACGCTCCTTGTTCTCTGAATTGTCAAGGTACTGACGGCTTACGTAGCCGGTGTGCCACTCTGCTGCCCAGCGGTTGCCATGCAGGGTGACGAATCCGTTCAGGATTGCAGAAGGAGAGTAGGCCAGGGTAGAGTTGTCGTAGTGAACGATTGTAGTTCCGTTGTCCCAGTCCTCTACGTACTCGTCAAAGTCCTTGATCCTGTTCTGGCTCAGGGCAGCGTTGCCTTCAAATGAAAGCCACTTGAGCGGACTTACGCCTGCGCTCATCTCGATGCCTGCACGATAGCTGTCCTTGATGTTTGTGGTCAGGTTCTCACCGATGTCGCTCTTCTGTCCGGTCTGAACGAACTGGTTGGTGTAGTCCATGTAGTAACCGTTCAGGTTGATGAACCAGTTGTTGCCTGCATAGATGTAGCCAAGCTCAAAATCTGTCAGATGCTCTGCCTTTGGAGCAGGGTTGTTACCATTGTCAGTGAAGTTGTTGCGCTCTGGCTCACGGCCACTCATTGCTACTGTTGCAAATGCCTTGTGGCCATTCTTATGGAAGCTGATACCTGCCTTTGGGTTGACAAAGCTGTACTGCTTGTCAATGTCCAGCCAGTGCTTGCCGTATGTGCCGTCACCGTTGTCAATGAACTTGTCGTTGTATCCGTCAGAGAGGAACTGCACGTAGCGGTACTGCAGGTCACCGAACAGGTCGATGCTCTCTGTCAGATGCCAGTCAGCCTTGACAAATCCGTTGAAGTCATACTTGCTGGCATCGGAATCGTAATAGGTGTAGTCCTGACCGTTTGAGCGCAGGTAGGCATCGAGCTCCGGATTGCTGACGTATGTCAAGAAACCAAAGTGGTTGCCAATGAACTGCTGCTCAGCAAGTCCTGCTGTGAAGTCAAAGCTGTCGGATACATATCTGGCGTTCCATACAGCGCCGAATGTGTTCTGCTTCAGTCCCTTCTTTCTTACGAAATCAGACTTCTTCACGGTATTGCCGTTTGAGTCAACAAAATTAGGCAGACCGAACTTCTTCAGCTTGTTGTTGTAGCGGAACTCCTCATAATATCCGTATCCGTAAGTGTAGTGGAGCGATGCCGATGTGCTCCACTGGTCATTGATGTCCCATGAGAGTGACAGAATGTTGTGGTCCTGCCAGAAGTTGTCAGTGGTCTTGTCCCAGTACTTGCCGTTGTTCATGGTGTAGCGGACAGTCTGGTACTTGCCGTCGGCATCGACAATGAAGTCTCCGTTGCCGTCAGTTGCAAGCATCTCATATAGAGAGTTGTACTTGCCAAGGCCTGCGTCGTACATGTCAGCATAGTTCCTGAAGCCCGATGCTCCGTATGTGCCGTCCATAAGGCTCAGGTCATCATTTCCGGCAGTTACACCATTCCAGGCCTGGCCAGTGCGCTCAAAGTTTCCTATGTTCTTGTAGCGGATCATCAGGTTGTCGGCAATCCATGTTGCACCTGCATAGTAGTTGCCGGAGCGTCCCGATGTGCCGTTGATGTATCCGTCTGTTGTGGTCTGGTGGTAAGCGCCGTCAAGAATAAGGTGCTTTCCTATCAGGCCGGTTGAGTAGTCTGCACCGGCATTGATGGTGTTGAATGAACCGTATGAGATGTTTGCCTGGCCGCCGGCTACGGGGCTTGGGGCCTTGGTTGAAAGAACAATGTTGCCGCCGAATGCACCGTCACCGTTTGTTGATGTTCCTACACCGCGCTGAATCTGTGCGCTTCCAAGAAGGGCAGAGTAGCTGTTCATGTTTGCCCAGAATACGGCCTGGTCCTCAGGTGAATTGAGTGGCACACCGTCAAGTGTGACGTTGATGCGCGAGTCGGCAGCACCACGTATGCGCAGGTAAGTAGTTCCTGTTCCTACACCATTCTCGCTCCATGCCAGCACGCCAGGAGTCCTTGCGAACAGGAATGGCAGCTCACGGCCAGTCTTTGTGAACTGGTCAAGCTCCTTTCTGTCAATGTCTGTCACGGCAAATGGGGCATCGTTCTGGACAGAGACGCCCTGGATGGTCACCTCCTGCAGCTGCTGCAGGCTGATTGAATCTGCCTGGGCCCAAACCTGAGCGGCTGTGCCAAGGACAAATGCAAAATAAAAAATCCTTTTCATATCTTACGTTGTGTGTTTGCAATGCAGATGAAAAGGAATACCCAATTATTAACGGCCTAAGCCAGTTTTGCTGATCTGAAATCCCTACGCCGGTACTAGCCGGATCAGGTTATCAGGGTATGATCTCAGCCCCTATTGGGGCACCCCTTTTCATTTCCGGCTGCAAAGGTACTACTTTTATATGATTTTGTACCTGTTCCGTGAAATTTTGTAATTTTGCCAGTGATATGGAGATTCACTTTGCACCCTTGCAGGGACATACGGAATACGCATTCCGCAGCATCCATAACAGGATAGCTGGCGGGATTGATTGCTATTACACGCCATTCCTGAGACTTGAGAAAGGTTCTGCCCGCAATAAAGATGTAAGAGACATCAGGCAGGAAAACAATGTTGGTGTTCCTGTAGTACCACAGCTTATTGCGGCCGATGCCGATGAGTTCAACCGTCTGAGTGACCTGATTCAGCAGAACGGCTGGACACGTGCTGACCTGAATCTTGGATGCTCGTTCCCTATGCAGACAAAACTAGGCCGTGGTGCCGGTGTCCTCTCTCATCCAGACCGGGTTGAGGCTCTCATGAATGAAATTGCAAAACGCCCGGATATGAGTTATTCTGTAAAGATGCGTCTTGGAATGGAGCAATCTACAGAGTGGCAGGACCTGATTCAGATTCTCAACGAATCAAGGCTTTGCCAGATAACCATGCACCCACGTACCGGCAGGCAGGATTTCAAAGGAGTTGCCGATATTGAGGAGTTTGCCGGGTTTCATGCCCAGTGCACAAAGCCACTGATATATAACGGTGATCTTACAGAATTGGAGCAGATCCGTGTAGTTGCAGAACGTTTTCCGGACCTGAAGGGAATAATGATAGGGCGTGGGCTATTGGCACGCCCTACTCTGGCAAAAGAATACCGCCTCATTGAACAGGGCAGTACAGATGTGCCATACTCAGATGCACAGGTCCTGAAAACCATAAAGGAGATGCACTCTGCCTGGTATGAACATTGTCAGAATACATATCAGGGAGACCATCAGGTACTGCCGCATCTGAAGGACTTCTGGTACTACATGGACACCTTACTGCCAAAGAAGGTATATAAGGCAATCATGAAGTCAACTTCCATAAATACCTATCGTGCGGCAGTTGCTGCGGTCTGATTAGTTGAGTCTTGCCTTAGCAACACCGATAGGCATGAAGAAGTCTATTTCAAGAGGAGTCCTGGCGGCATCATTCTTCACATAGACGCGCAGAATCTCTTCAACTGAGGTCTTGCCCTTCTCAGTCTTTGGCTCGAATATTGATATGACAGAGCACTCAAAACTCTTGCCGGACTGGTCCTTGATCTTCTCTTTTCCATTGAATACAAGTTCGTGCTCACGGACTGCGGTTCCGCTGGCCATCAGGAACTTTATGCGCTCCCCCTTCTTCATTGATGCCGTGTCATAACTGCGGGCTTTCTGAATCATTGACACCATGTCATATACAGGATTAGTACATACGGTATCTTTTGTTACGACCTTGCCGCTGTTGTATATCTTGTGCTGGTGGATTGAATACTTACCAGCAGAAGGCGTGGTGAACCATGCCTTCTCATAGACACGACCGTCACCTTCCTGACAATGCTTGAAGTAGTACTTAGGTTCTATCTTTGGGGTAATCACGGTTGTGATTGTGTCACGCAGCTTGAAGATTGCATCAGCAGTCTTTGATGTCGTGGTGTACAGAGTCGTCTCATAAGCATCTGCTCCTTCATACACAGTGGGCAGAGTAACAAGACTGGCATCGCCAGCCTTTATCCAGACGAATTTCCAGTTAAGGTACAGAGTGTATTTAATGTTCTCCTTCTGGACTGCCGCGCATACCATCTGGGCAGGAATCAGTGCCAGCATTACCAGCAATAGTATTCTGTTGATTCGTCTCATATCTTTTCAGAATGTGTTTCTATTGCAAATATATAAAATTTTTCAGGCGCGTTCACTGAGCTCCATCCAACGTAGGGTAATTTCGTCTATGCGGTCAATGATCCAGCCTATGCGGTTTGCCTTTTCTGAGAGCTGGTCAAAGGGTAGGGTACCGCTGTTCATGAGGTCTTCAAGTGAGGTGCGTTCCTGTTCCAGCTGTTCCAGTTCCAGTTCAATCTGCTCCATTTCACGCTTCTCCTTGAATGAAAGCTTCTTTGCGGCCGGGCGGTCAGATGGGGTGGAATTCTGCTGGACGCTCTGGCCTGACTGCTGCAGTTTTGCCAGACGCTTCTTCTCCTCTTCCTGTGCACGGGCCTTCTCCTCCTGAGCCTTGAGCTGCTTCCATTCCATGTAGTCGCTGTACGATGACGGGAAGTCTGTGATCTTGCCGTTGCCGTCAAATACAAACAGATGCTGGGCAACCTTGTCCATGAAATAACGGTCATGAGAAACAGCTATCACACAGCCCTTGAAGCCTGCAATGTACTCCTCAAGTACCTGCAGGGTCATTATGTCAAGGTCATTGGTGGGCTCGTCAAGAATCAGGAAGTTTGGGTTCTGCATCAGAATAGTACACAGGTAGAGCCTGCGCTTTTCACCTCCGCTCAACTTATAGACATACTTGTGCTGTGTCTGCGGGCTGAACAGGAATTTCTGCAGAAACTGTCCTGCTGACATGGAACGTCCGTCATCAAGCTGTATGTGGTCTGCAATGTCGGTTACAACATCTATGACTTTTGCATCGGGCTTGAACTCCATTCCCTGCTGGGAGTAGTAGCCAATCTTAAGGGTGGTGCCGCGGCCTATGTTGCCGCTGTCCGGTTCAATCTGTCCCATCAGGAGTTTCAGGAAGGTTGACTTGCCCACGCCGTTGTCACCTACAATTCCCAGTTTCTCATAGCGTGAGAACAGGTAGCTGAAGTCCTTCAGAATCACCTTGTCCCCGAAACTTTTGTTCAGATGTTCTATTTCAAAAATCTTGTTGCCTATGTACGATGCCTTCACGTCCAGGTCAACATTGCGCTGGATGCGTCGGGTCTGCAGTCTCTCTTCAAGTTCATGGAATGACTCCTTGCGGTAGCGGGCCTTGGTTCCGCGTGCACATGGCATGCGGCGCATCCAATCCAGCTCTGTGCGGTACAGGTTCAGGTCACTTTCCCGCTGTGACTGCTCCGCGTCAAGACGTTCCTGACGTTTTTCAAGATAGTAGCTGTAGCTGCCGTCGTATGAGTAGGCCTTGAAATCATCGATTTCTACTATGCGGTTGCAGACACGGTCCAGCATGTAGCGGTCATGTGTGACCAGCAGCAGGGTAAGGCGGCTTGCTGTCAGGTAGTCCTCAAGCCATTCCGTGACCTCTACGTCAAGGTGGTTGGTCGGCTCGTCAAGAATCAGCAGGTCCGGTTCTGAGATCAGTGCTCCTGCCAGTGCTACTCGTTTTGCCTGGCCTCCGGGCAGCTGGTCATCAGGTGTCTCACGCTCGGTGATGCCAAGCTTTGTGAGAATCTGCTTTGAGCGTGTGTCATGGTCCCACGAATCATGTTCGTCGGTCTTTGGAATGGTATCAATGACAC
>JAKSIY010000051.1 GCA_024398535.1 Bacteroidaceae bacterium | reverse complement strand
CCGGTCGTCGACGTTCCTTGTTTATGGCCGCAGGCGCTCTCCAGCTCCACTATGTTCCTTGAGAGATGCCTCAGAAACAAAAAAACAAGCAAGTTTTTGTTCCTGAGGCAGGAAAAAAAGGAAAAACCGCAAAATACCTGTCTCAGGAACAAAGAATCAGTCTGTTTTTTGCTTCTGAGACAATCCTGCTAGAAAAATTACACTGATGTTCGTCTTTTGTTGTATTTTTATGGGGTAAAATATGTACGAATGAGAAAGAATGTGATTTTATACTGTGCAGCTGCACTGATACTGATGGCGTCGTCCTGCAGTAATATACAAATGCCAGAAACTGTTAATGTTATTCCAGAACCACAGAACGTGACCTTGAAAGACGGTGCCTTTAAAGTAGCGGGTGCTGCAGTCTATTGTCAGCCTGGGATTGATGGGATTGCCACCGCCAGGATTGAGAAATTTGCCAATGTCCTGAGTAATGCAACTGGTAAAAAATGTGCGTTCAATTCGGGAAAATCTGCAAAGGGCATCAGTTTTTCTGTTGATCCGTCTGTTGGAAAGGAGTCATACTGCATTGACATAGACAAGCGTTCTGTAAAGGTTGTGGCAGGCGATGCCAGTGGAATCCTGTACTCCATTCAGACATTGTCTCAGATGCTGCCTGTGGAGTTCTTTTCCGGAGTGCCTGCTCCGCATGCAGACTGGGTTCTCAGATGTGTGTCAATCAAGGACCAGCCAAGATTCGGATACAGAGGCATGCATATGGACGTAAGCCGCCATTTCTTTCCTGTTGAAGAGGTCAAGAAATACCTTGATGTCATGGCACTTCACAAAATGAACCGGCTGCATTGGCATCTGACTGATGACCAGGGTTGGAGAATTGAAATCAGGAAATATCCCGAGCTGGCACAGAAGGGGTCTGTACGCAAGGGCACCATGATAGGCAGGAATTGGAGCACGAATGACGGAATTGAATATGGCGGTTACTACACTCAGGATGAGATACGCGATGTGGTTTCATACGCTGAGAGCATCGGCATCACCATTATCCCGGAGATTGATCTTCCAGGTCACATGATGGGAGCGCTGCATGTATATCCGCAGCTTGGCTGTACCGGCGGCCCCTATGAAGTGTGGCATCAATGGGGTGTTTCTGAACAGGTGCTTTGTCCAGGAAAAGAGGAGACCTTTGCGTTCATTGAGGATGTTCTTGCTGAAGTCATGGTACTTTTCCCGTCTGAATACATTCACATTGGCGGCGACGAATGTCCCAAGACAGAGTGGGAGAAATGCCCCGATTGCCAGAAGAGGATAAAGGAACTTGGACTTACAGCTGATGCAGGGCATTCTGCGGAAACACGTCTTCAGAATTATGTGACGGCAAGAGTTCAGGAGTTTGTAAACCGTCATGGAAAGAAGATCATAGGTTGGGATGAGATCCTTGAGGGTGAACTGGCAGAAGGAGCCACCGTCATGTCCTGGCGAGGCGTTGAAGGTGGCATCGAGGCTGCAAGCAGGGGATTTGATGTTATCATGGTGCCTACGTCGCATTTTTACTTTGATTATTATCAGAGTGACCGCACTGATCTGGAGCCTCTGTCCATTGGCGGAAACGTGACCTTTGAGAAGGTCTATTCTTTTGATCCGATGAATGGTATTCCTGAATCTGCCAGCAAGCACATACTGGGCGTTCAGGCTAATTTGTGGACAGAATATATCAGGACTCCTGAGCATCTGGAGTATATGTTGCTTCCAAGGCTCGATGCCTTGAGTGAAGTGCAGTGGTGCAGTCCTGAGAAACGTGATCTTGACCGTGTGAAGAGAAGTCTTGAGCACATGGGACAGATCTATGACCAGGCTGGATATACATGGTGCAAGGCTGTTTTTGGAGAATATGGCCTTCCTGGAATGCCTGGCGGAAGGAATTGATTATCTTTGCACCATATTTGTTGAAAATAACCTAACTCAAATCTATAGGATATGAAAAAGTATTTCGCTGAGCTTGTAGGTACATTCGTACTTACACTTCTGGGCTGCGGTACTGCAGTCAGTCTTAATTGCGGTTCTGATACCGCTTCTGTAGTTGGAACAGCAGTAGCATTCGGTCTTGCTGTAGTTGCAATGGCTTATACCATTGGAGGCATCTCAGGCTGTCACATTAATCCGGCAATTACACTGGGTTGTCTGCTGACAAAGCGCATCTCTGGAAAGGATGCAGTCATGTACATGATTTTCCAGGTTATCGGTGCTGTCCTTGCATCGTGCGTCCTGTTCGCTCTGGTTTCAACATCACCAGAACTGGCCCAGGGAACTACAACCGGCGCAAATGCCTGCTCTGGTACAGTTCTGAATGGACTTATCGCTGAGATTGTTCTTACATGCATATTTGTGCTGGTAGTTCTTGGTACTACCGATGCAGAGAAGGGTGCAGGCAATTTTGCCGGTCTGGCAATCGGTCTGTCGCTCATTCTGATTCACCTTGTAGGTATCCACTATACCGGTACATCGGTAAATCCTGCACGCTCAATTGGTCCTGCTCTCTTTGAGGGAGGCAAAGCCCTGAATCAGCTCTGGGTATTCATTGTTGGTCCTTTCGTAGGTGCTGTACTTGCTGCCTGCATCTGGTGTGGCATCGGCTGTGACTGCAAAAACTGAAAGAAATAATATATAATATATAATATATAATGAAGAAAATCTGGTATTTTGCACTTGCTGCTCTTGTCTGCAGCTGTGCTGGAAACGGTAACGGTTTCCAGATTGACGGTCGCTCTGACTGTCTTGAGGGAAAGCTTTATCTGGTAGGTCCTGACGGTGTTATGGATTCCTGCGTCGTTAAGGATGGAAAATTCTCTTTCAAGGGTACCATTGATATCCCAGAGCGTGCAACCATCATGGATGCACCAACAAGAGCAAAGACATCTTTGCGTATTCCTCTTTATGTTGAGCCGGGCAGGATTTCTTTTGTAGAGAAGGATGAGGAGTTCATCATTTCCGGAACTCCTTCAAACGACGCACAGGAGAAGTTCTACAATGAAAGTGCAGCAATTGAGGAGGCTTTCAACAATGCCATGCTGTCTGAGGCTCAGCAGGATTCCATCTATGAGTCATACTATGAGCTTGAGAAGAACACAATGCTGGCAAACAAGGACAATATCTTTGGCCTGTACATGCTGCTCAATCTCTCTTACGATGAAGTCTATGTTGGTCAGGAACTGATTGACCAGCTGAATGATTTCCCAGAGTCAATCCAGAAGTCTTCTGGCTGGAAGCAGGTTATGGATATGGCACAGCTTGCTGTCAAGACCGGTGTCGGTCAGCCATATATTGACTTTACCCAGGCCGATCCAGATGGCAATATGATCTCATTGAAGTCTGTTGTTGAGAAAGAAGGTAACAAGTACGTCCTTCTTGATTTCTGGGCTTCATGGTGCGGTCCTTGCATGGGTGAGGTTCCTTTCCTTGTTGAGGATTATGCAAAGTATCATCCAAAAGGCTTTGAGATTTTCGGAACTTCACTTGACCGTGATGCCGATGCCTGGAAGGAGTGCATCGTAAAGAATGAAATGAACTGGGTTCATGTCAGCGACGTCAAGTATTGGGACAATGCTGCAGCCGCTCTCTACGGTATCAAGTCTATTCCGCAGAATGTACTTATTGATTGCAAGACCGGCAAGATTGTAGGTAAGAACCTTCGTGGCAAGGCTGTTTCTTCAAAGCTTGCATAACTTCTTTGAGAGTAATCAGTAACAGATACAAAGAATCCCGGTAAGGTACAGTTAGCACCTTACCGGGATTTTATGCTTCAGGTGCATACTTACCAGTACTTGCGGTATGTCTCAAACAGGTCATAGTTACGCAGTGACACAATGAATACGCCTTCCACCCCATTTCCCATGTTTTTTTACCGGACAGTTCTCATCCGAACCGATTCCCAGCTCTTGAAAAACTGTCCTGCAGATTGGTTGGCCATAAATGTCAGTTATGAATACCACCTGCTTTTTGAGTAGGTTCTTCTTTCTTACCACCAAAAGATTCTTTTGCTCCCAAAACGATAGTGATTGGCACTTTATCTGTGACAGTTCTATACCATAATTATCAAAGACCTTCCATCGGGAATCCCCATAATACGCCAACAGTATTCTGCCATCGCTTATCAACAGTCTGACATTACCCAGATTCGTTATTTCGTTCCCCCCGGTATCAATGACATAGGTATTACTTCCCTTAGTCGCAGTGGCTGTTCCGTTATTGAATTCACTGATATACTTCCATCCTGCACGAATACACTCATTCCCTGTCATGTCAATGCAAACGTATTCGCCATCTTTTTTCAAAGCACAAAATCCTTCACTGAAACGGACAATTCCGACCGGATCATCATCATAGATGAATGGTATGGACACCATGCCAGTATTTATATCAACGAAACCAGTTTTTCCATTGCTGACAGCGGCAACAAGGCCAGATTTATCGGTATCATGCAAGCTATATGGAACTATCCTGTCAAACTGTACAGGAATTCTGATTACCCCCAAAGAGTCAACAACGCCATATTTCCCATCCTTGCACACAACAGCATGATGGTTAATGAAAGAGGAGATGAAATCAAATGTGGGTGGCAGGATTTGTGTCCCTTTATTACTCATTATTCCATAGAGAATGCGATCTTTAGACTCCTTTTTCCCGAATACAACATTTCCTGCAGAATTGAAATCATACAGTTCGTCAAACTCTATCGGGATCACAAGAGTACCACTTGTGTTGATAGCACCAAACTTACCATTTTCTCGATTAACCAGTTCAAGAGAGAAATGTCCGTTCTTGTCGGAATAAGTATAGGCAACAACTTCCTTTTCCTTGTTGACTTCGAATACCTCAACAGCTCTTGCCGGACCTTCAGAATCTCTGACAACCCCATGAATAACTGTTCCTTTTCTTGGCATAGAACCATAAGCCTTGATCTCTGGCTGAGCATGAGCGCTTGACAATACGGCAGCAAAAAATGCTAGAATGAATAATCGTTTTTTCATATAGAATAATCTTTAGGTGTACAAACTGTTGATTATATCCAATCAACTACTTTAGTAATAATAATCAACGACTCCTGCTGACATATAGTGGTACCCTGTTTGATCTACTGTATCAAAGTCTTTGGCCTAAGTTCTAACGAAAAGTCCTGATATGTCTGAATTCTCTCCATCTTACATCATGTATATATGCGTCCCTGTTTCCGCGCCCAACCTTCAGTCGGCACCTATGTGTGTCAACGTAATCAAAATACCCGTTTCTGTCATTCAGGCGCAGTACTACTGGTGGTATCTTAGACTTGCATGTAAGTTTTTTCAATCCAGAAAATGCAAAGGCCTGCATACCAATAAGACGGACACTTGATGGAAGTTCCAGAGAGGAAAGACTAGTACAACTTGCCAAAGAAAAGTTACCGATAACTTCAACCGATTCTGGGAGAGACAAAACCTTTAACCGAGAACAGTTAGAGAATGCATTGTCTCCAATCCAACGGGTTCCACTACGTACTACAAATTCTGTTGCAGTTGAATCAGCAGCTTCTATAAGAAATGAATCAGCATAACGTAATCCATTGTACACTGGCAAATTCTTGCAGCAGTAGAAAGCATCGGAAGAGATATTTTTGACAGAATCGGGAATATTAATTCGGTTCAATCCTGTGCACCACAAAAAGGCAAAGTTCCCTATTTCATTAATAGAAGAAGGTAATTCAATCTCTGTTAAACTTTCGCAATGTGAAAAAGCCTCCGCGCCTATACCTGTGACTGTATAGACTTTTCCGTTATACGTAAACTTCTCGGGAATTACAATCCGGCCCGAATATTTCTTTCCACTAGATTGAATCACAGTTGCATACCCATTTTCATATTCGTATCTGATTCCTCCTATTGTTCCGGTTTCTGCAAAAAGGGATACCGACGTCAATAGCAACGTAAATATAATTGCTAATCTCTTCATACTTAATTTGCCAATAAGCTGGTTTTCCATTATCAGCGAACTGTTACCTCAACAAGAGAATCTGACATTTCAAACACGTTGTTGTCTATCAAGGCTGTTCCTGCCTTTGCTGGAGAGTATGGCTCTAACGTGTTATACTCCTCTGCTATTCCGAAGAATTCTCCTATTGATCCTACAGATTTTGGCAGAGAGACTGACTTCAGACTGTAGCAACAGGAGAATGCCCAATGGCCTATGGTCTTCACGCCATTGGGGATCTTTACCTCTGTCAATGAGGTGCAGCCTCTGAATGCTCCTGGGCAGATAGTAACAACAGAAGACGGAATGTCAACCTGTTTCATGTTCTCACAACAATGAAATGCAAACCCTCCAATTATTTTTGTTCCTCTGCGAATTTTGTACTCGGACCTGTTAGGACGGCTATTGTCCCAACGTCCCAGTGGAGAATCGTCAGTTACTACAGCTATTTTTCCAGCATACACAACATGATTTATAACAGGTAGAGACCAACAGCCCCTAAACACGTCATTCCCAAGCCATAAGTCATCATAGTTTCCGATCTTTACATCACTTAGATAACGGCAACCATAGAATGCCTCTCCACCTATTCTGTTAACACTTTTAGGTATTTCAATAGCTCTCAGGTCCAGGCATTCGGAAAGACCAGGATGGAAGGCAGAACTACTTATTCCTGTAACAGGATACGTTATGCCATCAATGTGAACCTGTTCCGGAATAACAACCTTTCCGTTTGACGGGATTGATGTGTACCCAGCAACATCAGCCTCGTTACCTCTCAATCTGTAAATCAGACCATTAATTTCTATGTCCTGCGCCGATATTGATATCAGTGAAAACATGGACACAAAGTAGAACAATAATAATCTTTTCATATACTTTATCTATTTCGAAGTATTTTAAGGTCTCTCCGTCAACAGTCACTGATTTCCAAATATCTAGTTGTACAGGATTGACATCTGCAAATGTATTCGTATTTGCCTGGTATTATGCAAATGTCAGCGTTGCAAAACCGTTGCAACAAAATTTTCTTTGGACACTAGTGTGCTTCTGTCAAGACAAAATCTGTCATGATGAAAGTCATGTGGTCACTTTCAATGGCGGTTTTAATCTGGTGGCATCCAATGTAACTTACAATGATGCTGTCCTTAGGGTTCACAATTGGAAAACTAAAACGTCCATCAGAATCAGTTGTTACATAAGCTACGTAATTTCCATCGGCATCAACCTCAAGGACATTGGCGAAATTAAGGGCTACTCCGTTCTCGTCTTTGTAAACGACCTTGCCAGATACAATACTCCCGGAATTCAGGTGCTCTTCTCCATGAGATACCACAGAACCGGCCGACTTCCCATAGTTGTATTGATTTATTTTATGATAACTCTGACTGAACGGTTCAGAAGGATTATACCTGTATAATTCTTTTTCTGATAGAATATCACCTTTATCATTGCGGACATATTCCGTTCGGGATTCGGAATAGTAATCCTTGCTGCGTGTTATCTTAGTCTCTGACAAAACCTGTTTCTGATGATCAAGTTCATACGCGTATTTTTCCTTTGTCTGTGGAAATATTGCCAATCGTCCTTCTGATATACGGCTCATGCCATATGTGTCTTTTCTGGAAATTCTCTGAGGATTCCCGTTATATTTCATGACACTCCTGAACGTCTGTCTTTCCTTTCCGTCCTGAATCAAGAGACCGGTTATGAGCCTTGGATTACCGTTTCTGTCATATTTGTAGTCTTTCTTTTCAATGCTGGCCGATGCAGAGTGCCAGGCCTCATTGCTTACCGGAACCCTGAATGACAGTTCCTTGCCGTTTATCACGAACAGACTGTCTGCCGTAAGACTGAAATCAGAATTGTATTGTGTGATATTTACCAGCAGGCCGTTGGAATCAAACAGGGAATCAACCATGAAAGTTCCGGCCGGAGACTCCATCATCTGTACTGTTTCACCATCTCCGTTCACCCTATTTTCATAATCTGTCCTGAATGAGGTCCGTTTTCTCCTGACACGTGTACCGTCATCAAGTACATATTCGCTCCTGACGTACATTGCTCTTCCTTCAGAACTGATCAGAGTGTCGCATTCTATGGATTCATTTTGTGAAATACCGTTTTTCATAAATGAATGGTATGCCTCATAATTGTATTCCGGACCTTTCTCAACACATCCAAAGCAAAGGAACAGCCCTGCAACCATTGTTGCAACAGCTACAAAAACGGACATGTTGTGTCCGGTAGATTCTTTCTGTTTCATCATGAATATTCTATTTTTAGTATATGAATTACTTATGCCAGAAGTCGCAAGAGGAGTTATTCCAAACATCTGACGCACAATTGTGTCAATGTATTCCTCAAGTCTGTAGCCGTCAGAAAGGGCATCGTTATCAGCCTGCCATTCCTGCACTTCATCAAGCTTTTTTTCTGCAATCCATACCATAGGGTTGAACCACAGTATAGAGCGCAGAATGGACAAGGTCAGTTTCTGGAAAGAATGATGATGAAGAGCATGGCTGGATTCGTGGCTGATAATCTGCTGCAACTCAGATTCTCTATAATTTCTTCCAACAAAGATAGTGTGCATGAATGTGAAAGGAGATTTTACATCTTTGTTTTCAGCAATGACATATCTACTCTTTTTTACAAGTACGGATTGGCGTCTGATATGCATGATTGTCACAATGCTGGATGTAATCATGACCCAAAAGAGCAATATACCGGAAATGTATAACGCAAGGATTGCAAAATGCCATTTCTCTTCTGTTGTGTAGCGTGATAATCTTGCTCCTGATGCAGTGGGAGAATCAGCATTAAGTGTGGTTGCTGGTTCCTTCAAAGATGCTATCGCAACTGCATAATCCCTGGCAGTCATGTCAACAGGGTTTCGTGTGGCAGTCACGTCAGTCTGTGACGAATCCTCCAGCACTCCTTCTGCTTTTTGTTGAACAGCATGATATGAGTAGATAGGAACTCTCAGCAATGGAATAATGGCCGAAAGAACCATTGCAAGTATAAGATATCTGCAACAGAAGGTGTAACTGGCTTTCCTTGATACTAGAAAGCGATACAGCAGCAGAAACATACCGCTGCATAAAATAGTGACTATTGGATATTTAAGAAACTCCAGCATATTATTCATTCTTTATCAGGATTTTTCAACATCTTAAGGATTTCATCGGCCTCATTAACGGATATGTTCTTGTTGACAGAGAAAAAGTTGACCAGTCTGCTTACAGAACCGCCAAAGAAAGAAGTCAGTACATTCTGCATGAACGAGCCTGTGTATTCATTCTTACTGACCGCACAGAAATAGACATTTGAATGACCATATGTCTTGTGTGTCAGAAATCCTTTGCTGTCCAGTATGCGAACTATGGTTGATACCGTATTGTAAGCCGGCCTTGGTTCTGACATCATGTTGTGTATGTCACGAACGACAAACTCATGTCCTATCTGCCATACCAACTGCATGATTTCAAACTCAGCCTTTGTCAACTCCTGTATTTTTTTTGTGCTTCTTTCCATATATGTAATCTTTACGGCAGCAAATATAAACGTAAATTTTGAGAAACAAACTATTGTCTTAGTTTTTTTGCTAAAAATTTCAATATTGTTTGAAGGATAGTCACAGAATTCTGATTTAAAGTACAACGCAGGAACAAAAACGTTCATTTTTGCTCCTGCGTCACGTGCCCGTCAGGGCGGGAGAGTGGTTTTCGAACGCATCGGGACCTGTCCCCAACTCGTTCCAACCTGTTTTGTGTTACTTTACTGATTTGATCTTGAGTGTGGCCGTCTTAAGGCCGTCAGAGGTGGCAGTAATCTTTGCCTTGCCCTTCTTGCCATTGTTCTGCAGGACTACAAGACACTTGCCGTAGAATGCCTTGCGCTTGTTGTCCTTGAAACGCTCAAGTGAGATTGGGCTACCATTGTCAACGCCTGCAATGAATGCCTGTCCATTGATCTGGAAGTTTACCAGATTCTCTGCATTAGGACACAGGTTGCCGTTCTTGTCAAGAATCTCTACGGTAATGTAGCTCAGGTCTGTGCCGTCTGCCTTGATCTTCCTGCGGTCTGCTGTCAGGCGGATCTGTGCTGGCTCACCAGCAGTCCTGATTTCCTGCTGAGCTACCTGCTTGCCGCCCTTGCGTGCAACAACCTTTACGGTTCCCGGCTCAAAAGTTACGTTCCAGACTACGTGCAGATGCTCTGCATCCTTGCTGCGTACGCCCTGTGACTTGCCGTTGATGAAGAGCTCAACCTCATCGGCATTGTTGTAGTAGCACCACATGTCAATCTCCTGTCCTGGCTCCCAGTTCCAGTGTGGGAACAGGTGCAGTACTGGAGTGTCTGTCCACTCTGACTGATACAGGTAGTAAACGTCCTTTGGGAAACCTGCCAGGTCAACGATTCCAAAGTAAGAACTGCGTGCCGGCCATCCGTATGGGGTAGGCTCGCCAATGTAGTCAAATCCGGTCCAGATGAACTGTCCGCTCACGTATGGGTACTTGCGTAGGGTCAGCATGTTGTCCTCATGGTATGTACCCCATGGCACATGGCAGTTGTCGTATGAAGAGCATGCGTAGGTGTCATTGTAGAATGGCTTGTCCCAACGTTCTGGCCAAACAAACTGCTGTGAACTTGGCATCTGGTAGAAGCCACGTGTCATGAGTCCTGAGATGCTCTCTGTTATGATGAATGGCTTGCCAGGGAAGTTGCGTGGAACGCTGGCCACGTTTTCGTTATGATAGTTGTAGCCAATGATGTCCAGTGCGCCAGAACGGAACAGATGGTTGCCGGGACTTGGCTCGTTGCAACCGGCGGTAATTGGACGTGTCTTGTCAAGTGACTTTACAATGTCTGCCAGACGGATTGTAATGAGTGAGTTAACAGAGAGCTGGTCTCCCTCCTGTGCCAGCTGGTCAGCAGAGTGACCTGCGTTCAGTATGAGGTTTGCCTGCTCAAGTGAGAGGGTGTCAGCCTTTGCATCGGACCACTGCTCAAGAACTTCGTTACCGATGCTCCAGATGACGATTGATGGATGGTTACGGTCACGTACAACAAGGTCAGTCAGGTCCTTCTCAAACCACTCGTCAAAGAAACGTGCGTAATCCTTCTCTGTCTTGCGGCGGCGCCACATGTCAAATGCTTCATCCATTACAACGAATCCCATCTTGTCACAGAGCTCAAGAAGTTCTGGAGCAGGAGGGTTGTGAGAGCAGCGGATACCGTTGCAGCCCATGGCCTTCAGGATTTCAAGCTGGCGCTCAAGGGCACGTACGTTTATGGCTGATCCAAGGCAGCCCAGGTCATGATGGTTGCAGACACCGTTGATTACAACATGCTTGCCGTTCAGGTAGAAACCGGTTTCTGCATCGAACTTGATTGTGCGCAGACCTGTCTGGGTGTTGTATGTGTCAATTACCTTTCCGTCCTGGAGGATCTCTGTCTTTACAGTGTACAGATATGGGTCATCAAGGCTCCAGAGGTGTGCATTCTGCAGGCTGATTGACTGCTCTGCCTTTGTTCTGTCTGCAACGTTGATGGATTTCTCAGTTTCTGCCACAGCCTTGCCCTTTGCGTCAAGCAGGGTTGTCCTGAGGGTTACTGCAGAACTCTTGCCCGATGCATTCAGTACTGTGGTCTCAATGCTGACCTGGGCTGTGTTGCTCTTGTCAATGTCTGCTGTGACGTATGTTCCCCACTGTGCAACGTGGACTGGAGCGGTCTTTACCAGACGTACGTTGCGGTAGATACCGCAACCAGAGTACCAGCGGCTGTTCGGCTGGTCTGAGTTGTCAACCTTTACTGAGACAATGTTCTCTTCTCCCCATTTAATATAAGGTGTTATGTCGTAGCTGAAAGAGATGTATCCGTAAGGACGGATGCCCAGCAGATGGCCGTTTACATAGACACTGCTGTTCATATATACACCGTCAAACTCTATGCTGAATACATTTCCCTTGTCTGCACTGTCAATGGTAAAGGATTTGCGGTACCAGCCTGTACCGCCAGGAAGGGCGCCTCCGCCGGTTCCAGAAGGGTTGCGGGGATCAAAATCTCCTTCAATTGCCCAATCGTGTGGAAGGTTCAGTACTCTCCACTGTGAGTCGTTGAACTGTGCCTCTGATGCACTGGCATCGGCCTTCAGGCTGAAACGCCAGTCGTTGTTGAAGTTCTGTGTTACTCTGTCTGCAAGCAAAGAGCTTGTAGAACATGTCAGTAACATTGAAACTGCAGCTAGTTTTAGGATAGATTGTTTCATTTTTATTATGGGTATATGTTTTGTTAAAGCGAAAGTCCGTATGACTGCTTTACGTGATTCATTACAAAAGTTGATTGAATGGATCCGATAGGTTCGATGCTTCCTAGGGTATTGAGAATGAATTCCTTATATGTGGCCATGTCTGGCGTGTACACTTTCAGCAGATAATCAAATTCACCGGATATGTTGTAGCATTCTGCAACCTGGGGGACGTCTGCAATAAGTCTTTCAAATGCATTTGCATTCTGTTTGTTCATGACGCGCAGTTTGACACTGCAGAAAACCACAAATCCCAGATCCAGCTTGTCTGGGTCAAGTACTGCCACATATTTAGTAATGTAGCCTTCACGTTCCAGACGTTTCTGTCTTTAAAAGACCGGGGAGGTTGACAGATGTAACTTTGCAGCCAGTTCCTTGGTCGTAAGACGTGAGTTTTCCTGCAGGCATTTCAGGATCTGCAGGTCTGTCGCATCTATTGTGCTTGTCTTGGTTTCAATCATAATGTCTTTTTTCTGTTTGAATTCTTATTTTGATTTAAAAATCAGCTATTTTTCTTTACCATCGTACAAATGTAGCAAGATTTTCTAAACAATTGGTTTTTCTTGGTGGAATTTTTCTGTGTCTCTAACTTTGCAACGTCAACAAGGAAAAACAACAAAAAACATAAGACTATGAGCCAGAAATTACATCTTGAGACTTTAGCACTTCACGTAGGTCAGGAAACCCCAGATCCAGCATCTGATGCAAGGGCAGTACCTATTTATCAGACCACTTCTTATGTGTTCCGTAATTCACAGCATGCTGCAGACCGTTTTGGACTGCGCGATGCCGGCAACATATATGGTCGTCTGACCAATTCAACCCAGGGAGTATTTGAGGAACGAGTAGCTGCACTTGAGGGTGGCGTGGCCGGTCTGGCCGTTGCATCGGGCGCCGCTGCAATTACCTACGCGCTGCAGAACGTGCTTCAGGCAGGTGACCACATTGTTGCTGCCGATAACCTTTATGGAGGTTCCTTCAACCTGATTACACACACCTTGGCAACTCAGGGAATTTCCAATACCATTGTAACCATCAATGACCTGGATGCTCTTGAGAAGGCTATCCAGCCTAATACCAAGGTAATCTATGCCGAGACTTTTGGAAATCCAAATTCAGACGTGACAGACATTGAGGCTGTGGCAGAGGTTGCCCACAGACATGGAATAGTATTTATCGTGGATAACACATTCGCACCAATCCTTATCCGCCCGATAGAGCATGGGGCGGATATAGTGGTGCACTCTGCAACAAAATTCATCGGTGGACACGGTTCTTCACTGGGTGGCGTGATAGTTGACAGCGGCAAGTTTGATTGGAAGGCAAATGCTGACAAGTATCCTACACTTGCCAAGCCGGATCCATCATATCATGGCGCAGTCTTTGCAGACGTGGCTGGTCCTGCTGCTTTCGTGACCAGAATCCGTGCCGTGATCCTTCGTGATACCGGTGCTGCAATCAGCCCGTTCAATGCCTGGATTCTGCTGCAGGGCGTTGAGTCTCTGCCTCTCAGGATTGAGCGCCATGTAGAGAATGCCCTGAAGGTGGTAGATTACCTTGCAAAGAACCCAAAGGTTGCCAAGGTTAACCATCCTTCACTTGCCAGCCATCCAGACAATGCTCTGTATAACAAGTACTTCCCACAGGGTGGTGGATCTATCTTCACTTTTGAGGTAAAGGGTACTCAAGAGGATGCCTGGAAATTCATTGATTCCCTGAAGATATTCTCTCTGCTGGCCAATGTTGCTGACGTGAAGAGCCTTGTGATACATCCATACACAACAACCCATTCACAGATGAGCCCAGAGGAGCTTGCCCAGCAGCATATCACTCCTACAACAGTACGTCTGTCAATAGGTGTTGAGCATATTGATGACATCATTGCTGACCTTGATCAGGCATTTGCCCAGATCTGATCAGTTCTTCAGATAATAGACAACGCTTGTCACAACGCGTACATTCTTGATCCAAGGCGTGTTACTGTCACGGTCATTGATTGAGAATGTACCCTGTGAAGCCTCTTTGATCTTGCCCAGACGGCTGCCAGAATCATTGGCAAACTTCTGGGCAACTTCACGTGCATTATGGGTTGCCTCTTCAATCATCTCTGGCTTAAGGTCATTGAGTGATTCAAATGAGAAGATGGTCTGGTTATCCCAGCTGTCCTCAAATGTGATGCCGTACTGCATCAGTTCATTCTGTCGGGCAATGAGTGCGCGTACCTTGTCAACGTCATTTGAGCAGACTGTAGTAACACACTGGGCAATGAATCTGTATCTTCTTTCAAGGTTATAGCTTTCTGTATCCCTGTCAGAGACCGATGCGGCCGATGTCGTAATCTCTGCGGCAGGAATTCCTCCCTTTGTCAGGAACTCTCTCACAAGCTGTGTCTTGCTCTCAATTTCAGCGCTGACCTCTTCAATGCTGTTGCCTGACACCTTGATGGCCAGCGGCCAGATTACCTTGTCGGCATTGACCTCCTTCTCACACAATCCCTTGACTGTCACAATACGTTCAAAACTCTTGTACTGTGCAACTGCCTTAGGAATCTGAATTCCTAAAAAACAGAGTCCCAACATTATGAAGGCTCCGTTCAGATAATTTCTGTGCTCCATAGTTGAATTGTTTTATGGGTTATTCTTCTTTGTACAGGAACTTCTTGCCGTCTTTTATGTAGATCATGCCGTTCCTTGGGTCAAGGATGCGTCTTCCCATCAGATCATACATGATGCCGGTTTTGTCTGTATCTATTACAGTCTCCTCAACATAGGCTGGAACTTCCGGCTCTGTACGGTATGACTGGTCGTAGTATGTCCTGATATTGCTCTTGCCTGCAGTAGGTCTAAATAGCATATACACCTCTGTTCCTCCGTCAGGATAGAGTCCTACGGTCTGCATGCTGCCGTGCTCCTGATATACCAGTGAGTCGCACCAGCTCTGGTCTGCAGCTGTCAGGATGACAACACCGCCCTCGGCTGCCAGCTTGAATGATGCGTGAATCTGGCTTACGGCCTCTTTATGCTTCTTGTCACACCATATTACAAGGTGTCCGTGTGAAGGTATTACGGTGCATCCCAGTGTGTCCGGAATCTGGAACTTGAGCGGCTTTGAAGAGTCGTCACTCAGGTACATTCCGGCTACGTCAATAGCCGATTCCGTGTTGTTATAAAGCTCAATCCAGTCCTCTCTCTTGAAGAATTCGTTGGTGGCCGATGCGTTTGCTGCACTGACTTCATTGATCCTTACAGGGAGCAGGGTAGGGTCATCGGTCTTCTTCTCATATTTGGCAATCAGTTCGCTCTTCTTCTGGACAGTGTATTCAATGTCACTTGATATCAGGTTTCCCTGTTTGTCATACCATCCGGTAAAGCTGTAACCTGATGGCTCAATGGCCTTTACTGTCATAGGGGTGAATACATTTCCGCTGAACTTTCCGGTTGGGATGATGAATCCGTTTCCGCTGATTCCTGCCGTCTCAACGTTTGAACTCAGCTCAAGCTTGACCATGCTTCTCTGTGAATAGCCAAGGTACATCCATGACTTAAGAGCATCTATCACGTTTGAATAGCGTGTATTTCCCAGGCTTGAGATTGTTGCGTTCGCGTAACTCCACAGGGCATTCCTGTCACCTGTTATGTCGCTGTACTTGCCGCACTCTTCCATGTCAGCCTCAATGTCTTTTGCCATCTGGGTTATAATAGTTTTGGCTCTGGAACTGTCAAAGACGGAGCCTGCAATAAGACAGAATCTGTCTGCGAATTCCTGCTTGAACTGGGTGTTCTTGAGAAGGTTGAGCATCAGTGTGACCACTTTGATCTCTTTGTTTGACGTTCCGAAAGTGTAGTACTTCTTGCCGTCAAACATGGTAAGTGTCTGGGTTGTGTTGAACGATTGTTCCAGATCATACAGAATGAAACGGAACTTTCCGTCTTCAGTCCTTGGACGCCATGCCTTCAGGTTGTTCTGTGGCCAGTCCCAGTTTCCAAGGTACATTTCTATGCACATGTAATTGAGGAACTCGTCAATATCAAGCATCTCCTTGATCTTGTTGTAGATGGAGTCTGTCTTGGCGTTCTTTGAGAGTGATACCAGCTTGTTGAAGGCATCGATTGTACCGCACTGGACCTCAAGTCCGTTGGTGTTCATCTCAAACATGTCTATCTCATCTTCATCAAGACCATAGTTTGCCAGTACGAAATGCTTGTTGTTAGGCTCCCTGATGTTGATTACGCCACGGAACTTGCCGTTAATGTAATGGATGGCAGGCTGATACTCCTGGCAGTCAACGTCAATTCCGGACGATGCAACCAGAGTCTGAAGGGCTGCATCGGATATCATGCCGCTCTCATTGCCGCCGTTCCTGTTCTGGAGGGTCTTGTTCCTGTTGAAAGGCTTGTCCTTGAAGATTGGATATTCGTAGTAGTTTGGCGTGTTGAACTCCTTTGCTGCCTTCAGCTTGAATGACTTGGTGTCGCTGGAACGGCTCCATCCGCCGCATATTGACATGTACACCTCCTGGTTTACTGCAGAGAGGGTGTCGTCAACAATGAGTTCAAAGTTCACGGCGCGTTCCCATGGCTGGTTCCAGTTGCATTTGTCATCCTGGCCGTTGCCGGGGATTCCGTTCGGGCCTTTCACGTAGATGCCCCAGCTCTTGCTCCAGATTCCTGCATTCTCAGTTGCGATTGATATTACAGGTAACTTTGATGCGTAGCCGCGGTTTATGTATGACCTGGTGACAACGGGGCTTGGAAGCATGCCTTCCTGGAAGCTGCGCATCCTTATGACTGTTGTCTCTGATACGGTCAGTTCAAGTTTTCCGTCCTCTACAATTGTACTGTTCTCTGGAGTAGGGGTGGAACCGTTCAGGGTGTAGTAGAGCATGGCTCCCTCAGGGGCCTGAGCCTTGATTGTGAATGTCTTGGTAAAGACCTTTCCTGTCTTGTCAACTGTCGGTTCTGCCAGCATCTGGGATGCATAAGCCGATCCTTCGTTTGGGCTTCCAGGAGTTGGAGTGGAAGTGTAGGACCACTCGTTTCCGTCAACTGACTTTCTTGCCCAAGAGATTCTGGGCAGGGCTGCAGGATAATTTGCCTGGCAGATGATGTTTCCGAATCTGTCAGCCAGATACAGTGTTCCTCCCTTTATGTCAATCTTCATGTCAACCTGACTGGGGTACTGTGTGCTGTAGTTGTCAAACCACAGTGTGGCATAGCCGCCAGCAGGTACCGTTCCCATCTTTGATGTCAGCTTTGCCTTGTCAAGTTTCAACGAATCGTCACTGATATAAAGATTGTTGAAGGAGAAATCTGACTCTGTCGGGTTAAAGAATTCAACCCATCCTCCAAAATTGAAGGATGGGTCTCTGAACATATCAAGATTTTCTGGCATAATCTCGTTGATGACCAACGAGGTCTGTGCGTTACTAACTAGAGGTGATGCTGCAGCGACAACTGCTGCAATGCATGTTGAGGCCCAAAATCTCATGTTGTCTGTGTTATGGTTTATCTTGCGTAGTTTACAGCGCGTGTTTCGCGGATTACGGTGATCTTGACCTGTCCAGGATATGTCATCTCATTCTGGATCTTCTGTGCAATCTCTGCGCTGAGCTGCTCAGTCTGCTTGTCATCGATCTTGTCTGCACCGACAATGACACGGAGCTCACGTCCGGCCTGAATTGCGTAGGTCTTCTGAACACCTGGATATGACATTGCTATGTTCTCAAGGTCATTCAGACGCTTGATGTAAGCCTCAACGATTTCACGGCGTGCGCCTGGACGGGCACCGGAAATGGCATCGCAGATCTGTACGATAGGTGCAATGAGGCTGGTCATCTCACATTCATCATGGTGAGCACCGATAGCGTTGCAGATGTCTGGCTTCTCCTTGTATCTCTCTGCCAGGTGCATACCATACTCGGCATGTGCCATCTCAGTCTCCTCATCAGGCACCTTACCTATATCATGAAGCAGACCGGCACGCTTTGCCTTCTTTGGGTTAAGACCAAGTTCTGCTGCCATTACAGCGCAGAGGTTTGCGGTCTCACGTGCATGCTGTAGCAGGTTCTGACCGTATGATGAACGGTACTTCATCTTACCGATTATGCGGATGAGTTCAGGATGCATTCCGTGTATGCCAAGGTCAATGGTAGTGCGCTTACCGGTTTCAATGATCTCCTCCTCAACCTGC
>JAKSIY010000050.1 GCA_024398535.1 Bacteroidaceae bacterium | reverse complement strand
TTAGGTGGGAAGGTGAAGTTTTCCGATGAGTACAGATTGAGCTTTATTGTGGCTAGGAAGTCCATGTCATCAGGATGCGGGTCCTCAAGTATCTCCTTGATGGTCTCAAGCCAGTGGTTGAGTTCGCTTTCGTTGTCCTCTTCTGAGATGTCCCCGGAACCGGCCTTGTACTTCCAGTGGGCAGCGATGCCCTGTTCGGCAATCTCGTCCATTCGCTTGCTCCTGATCTGTACTTCAACCCATTGGCCTTTTCCGCTCATCAGGGTAACATGAAGCGCCTGGTAGCCGTTGGCCTTTGGCTGGGTCAGCCAGTCACGCAGACGGTCAGGATGTGCCTTATATATCTGGGTGAGCGTCAGATAGATGTTGAAGCATTCGCTCAGTTCCGTTTCCGGACTTGTAGGTTCAAAGATGATTCTGACAGCCAGTATATCATAGACATCCTCAAAAGAGAGCTGCTTGCTGTTCATCTTCTTCCAGATGGAGTACGGATCCTTTACTCTTCCAACAATGGAATACTTGACCCCAAGCCGCTGCAGTTTCTCGTTGATAGGTTTCACGAAATCCTCATAGATGGTAATTCGGTCTGCCTTTGTCTGGGCCAGCTTGTCAAGAATGTCATTGTACTCTGTGGGATGCTCGTATCTGAAACTCAGGTCCTCAAGCTCAGTCTTTATCTGGTTGAGTCCCAGACGGTATGCAAGTGGAGCGTACAGATACAGGGTCTCTCCGGCAATCTTGTACTGCTTCCTCTCAGGCATGTGCTGAAGGGTTCGCATGTTATGCAGACGGTCTGCAATCTTGATCAGGATAACCCTGATATCGTCCGACATGGTCAGCAGCAGTTTCTTGAAGTTCTCTGCCTGGGCCGATGCCTTGTCTCCGAAGATTCCGCCCGAAATCTTTGTCAGGCCATCGACAATCTGCGCAATCTTTGGCCCGAATACGTTCTGGATATCGTCAATGGTGTAGTCTGTATCTTCAACTACGTCATGCAGAAGAGCCGAACAGATGGATGTTGAGCCCAGGCCTATCTCAGTACACACAATCTGTGCCACTGATATGGGATGAAGAATGTAAGGCTCTCCTGAGTGCCTTCTGACTCCCTTGTGGGCTTGCCTTGCAAAGTGGAACGCCTTGGTTATCTTCTCAACTTTCTTGCGATGCTTGGTCTGCAGATAACTGTCAATCAGATGCTGGAAGGCTTCATCGATTACCTTCTCTTCCTCTGCTGAAAAAGGGTTTTCCTGGCTCATGTTCTGCGTCTCCTATAATTAACGGTAAATTTTCAATGTTTTTCCTGCCCGTATCTTGTCACTGGTCATATTGTTCCAGGATTTGATGTTCTTGACAGTCGTGTGGTATTTTCTTGCAATCGTGGACAGAGATTCGCCTTCTGCGATCTTATGTGTGATGTAGGTCTGGCGTCCGCTCATGGTGTCGTCAATGACCTTGTTCCTGCTGGCCGGGAAAAGAATCTCCTGATTGTATGTGTACAGAGAGTCTCCGGCTTCAAGGAGCTGCCTGATTGCTCCGGTAGGCAGTGTCAGTACACATGGGCGGTAAGTTCCGGGAATTACATCGGTAAGATACTGCGGATTCAGGGACTTGAACTCATCCTTGTCTATGTCGCAGAATGCCAGGACCTGTTCCATGTGCAGGTTCTTTCCTATCATGAGGGTGTCAGTCATCTGGGTTACTGCAGGTTTCATAGGGCAGATGTTGTGCTCCTTGTAGTAGTTCATTGCGTAGGTTGCACCTATGTATAAAGGCAGGTAGTTCCTGGTTTCACGCGGCAGATACTGGTAGAGCTGCCAGAAATCTGTCTTGCCTCCGCTTCTGGTGATTGCCTTGGTGACATTGCCGGCTCCGCAGTTGTAGGCTGCAATGGCCAGTCCCCAGTCTGAGAATATTCCATACAGGTCCTTCAGGTGGCGTGCGGCAGCATCGCTTGACGCATAGACGTCATAGCGGTCATCAAGCAGGCTGTTGATGCTGAGGCCGTAGCTGCGGCCGGTTCCGTAGATGAACTGCCACATACCGGCAGCACCTGCCCTGGAGTTTGCCGTAGGTCTGAGACCAGATTCTATGATAGGCAGGTATTTCAGTTCAAGCGGAACCCCATATTTCATCAATGAACTGACAAAGATATCCTCATACATGTTGAACATGCCTACCAGATATGCCGTGGTCTTCCTGTTGCGGGCAGTGTATGTGTCAATGGCCTTGCGGACGTCACTGTTGTACGGCAATTCAAACAGGGATGGCAGGGAGTTGAGCCTGTCCCTGTATTCTGCGTCGCTGAAAGCGGGATTGTCTCCCTGCTCACATCCGTCGTATGGCAAAAGGTAGTGCTGGGCATACCACAGGTTTAGAAGACTGTCAAATTCAACTGCAATACCCTGAGGGATGGTGTCAATCTCTGTGGTTATGGCTTCCTGGGCACTTGCTGAAATGGCACCCAATATCAATGCTGCGTTGAGTAGTAGTCTTTTTCCTGTCATTTTCAGAAATCAAATGAGAAGTTCATTCCAAGGCTGCATGTCCTGGTGTCAAGCAGGGTAGGTGACAGCCTCAGACTAAGGTCGTCAGATATGTCAAAATGTGACAGTTCGGCATCGACATAGGCATCAATGATTGAAATCGCGTAAACTCCGGCGAATGCAAAAATGCTCATGTCACGGTATCTGCGGTATCTGTCCTTTCTATTCTTCAGTACGCTCTTTAGCCATGTCTCGTTCGATGCGATGTCATACGATGGCGGCAGGAAGTCTTCATACGACTTGGTGTCGGGGTCGGTGTCCATGATGTCAAGATAGGCTTGCTTGTAGTCAGAATACATCTGGCCGTTCCATGTCAGGGCGTAGATGCATCCCATGAATCCTCCATAGACAATAGGCAGTTTCCAGTATTTGTGGTTGTAAATCTGTCCGCCACCGGGAATCAGGGCAAAAAGCGTTGCCTTGCGTGGAACCGGTGTGAAATCCGTAATCCTGCTGTCAAAGCTTGCAACCAGAAGGCTGTCTCTCTGGAAGATAGTGTATTTCACTGGGCTGGAATCCTGTTCTGCTGCGATTGCCTGGAATTCCCTGTCAAGTGAATCCTTTACCATTACGGCTTCCCTGACGAGTGCAGAGTCTGGCATTATGCGTTGAAGCGGTTGCAAGGTGCTGATTGTCTGTGCTGCGCAGGGGGCAGCGGCAATCAGAATGGCCACAACCATGATCAGCCTGTATGTCAGATTGGCTCTACTCATCCGGTTCAGTCTTTTAGTCTGTCAAGAATCATGAGAATCCTGTCCATGTCCTTCTGGCTCTTGAAAGGAATGCTGATGTTTCCCTTTCCCCGGTCATTGCATTTGATTTTTACCGGACTGTTGAAGTATGAGGTCAGGTTCTTCATCAATGGTTCCAGCAGGGCATCGTTCTTCTGCTTCGGTGCCTTGACCGGCTTTTTCTGACCCGATGTCCTGGCAAGTTCCTCAACCTGTCTGACTGAGAGCCCCTTTTCAAGAATCATGTTGTAGATTTCCATCTGACGGTCTCTGTCCTCAAGTGGCAGAAGGGCTCTTGCATGACCCATGTCTATCCTGTGCTCCTGAAGTCCTAACTGTATGGCCGATGGCAGGTTAAGCAGTCTCAGGAAGTTTGTTATGGAGGTTCTGCTCTTGCCTATCTTCTGGCTCAGCTGTTCCTGGGTAAGTCCGTAGCTGTCAATCAGGTTACGGCATGCCAGTGCAACCTCTATGGCATTCAGATCCTGACGCTGGATGTTCTCAATCAGGGCCATCTCAAGGGTGTTCTCGTCGTTGACGGTGCGGATGTATGCAGGAATTGATGTCAAGCCAGCCATCTGTGATGCCCTGAAGCGTCTTTCTCCGGCAATGATCTGGTATGTCCCGTCATTCATCTTACGGAGCGTGATAGGCTGTATGATGCCATGCTCTGCAATGGATGCTGAGAGCTCTTTCAGCGCCTCCTGGTCAAATTCACGTCGTGGCTGACCTGCGTTGGCCTTTATCTTATTGACTGGTATCTCACTGATTGACGATGCTCCGTTGACCTTGACCTCTTCTGTGGAGATAAGGGCATCAAGACCTCGTCCGAGTGGTGACTTCTTCTGTACCATATTCTTTTCTGTCAACTGTTCTTCCTGAGAATCTCCTGGGCAAGGGCCAGATAGTTCTGTGCGCCACGTGATGTTGCATCGTACAGAATTACCGGAAGTCCGTAGCTTGGAGCTTCACTGAGTTTTACATTTCTTGTTATTATTGTCTCAAACACCAGCTCCTGGAAATGACGTCTGATCTCTTCATAGATCTGATTGCTCAGCCTGAGACGTGAATCGTACATGGTCAGCAGGAATCCTTCTATGTCAAGTGAAGGATTCAGTTTTGTCTTGATTATCCTTATGGTGTTCAGCAGCTTGCTGATTCCTTCAAGTGCAAAGTACTCGCACTGGACAGGAATGATTATTGAGTCAGCTGCGGTAAGGGAGTTGACGGTTATGAGTCCAAGAGAAGGTGAACAGTCTATGAGGATGTAGTCATATCGGTCACGCACCTTTGCCAGAACTCCCTTCATGACCTGTTCGCGGTTGTCAAGATTCATGAGCTCCAGCTCTGCTCCGACAAGGTCTATGTGTGAAGGCAGTACATCCAGTCTGTCAATCTGGGTGCCGACAATTGCCTTCTCAGGGTCTTGTCCGTTGATAAGACACTCATATATTGTATTGTCCAATGTCTTGATGTCAACACCAAGTCCTGACGAGGCGTTTGCCTGAGGGTCTGCGTCAACAACAAGGACACGCTTCTCAAGTGTGGCAAGAGAAGCTGCCAGGTTTATGGTGCTGGTCGTTTTACCAACGCCACCTTTCTGGTTTGCAAGTGCAATAATCTTTCCCATTCTTATCTGTAAGCTGATATTTCAGCAAAGGTAGCAAACAAAAATGGTTTTTTGGTTACTTTTGTGGCATGAAGTATTATCTCATAGCTGGTGAAGCGTCAGGTGACCTGCATGCATCGAATCTGATGAAGGCTCTTTTGCAGAAAGATACAGAGGCTCAGTTCCGTTTTTTCGGAGGTGACATGATGTCTTCTGTAGGTGGTGAAAGGGTCAGACATTACCGTGACCTGGCCTATATGGGCGTGTGGCCTGTCATTACCCATCTGGGAATAATTCTGAGAAGCCGTAAGGAGTGTTTCCGTGACATCAGCACCTGGCATCCTGACGTAGTTATTCTCATAGACTATCCGGGTTTTAATCTTGAGATAGCCCGAATGGTCCGTTCTGAGCTGGGTATTCCTGTTTACTACTATATCTCACCCAAGATCTGGGCTTGGAAAGGATACAGAATAAAGAACATAAGACGTGACGTTGACGAACTCTTCTCAATACTCCCATTTGAGGTGGAGTTCTTCAGAAAGCATGATTATCCGATTCATTATGTAGGCAATCCTTGTGTCGATGCCGTACATTCCTATCTGAAGAATGCCGATGCAGTTTCGCTTACCGGCTCAGGCAGGCCTGTCCTGGCATTGCTGGCTGGAAGCAGAAGGCAGGAGATAGATAGGAACCTTCCAATGATGCTTCAGGCTGTGTCTGGCATTCCAGAGGCTGCTGCCTATGATCTGGTGCTGGCTGGAGCTCCGGGAATAGATCCGGATTTCTATGGAAAATACCTGAAAAATACCGATGTAAAGGTGTTTTTTGGAAAGACATACGATATTCTCAGGGCAGCATCGGCCGCGTTGGTAACTTCGGGTACTGCTACTCTTGAAACCTGTCTTTTCCGCGTTCCACAGGTTGTATGCTACTCCATGCCGTGCGGAAAGATAGTTTCTGCATTCCGTGGAAGGGTGCTGAAGGTCAAGTTCGTTTCGTTGGTCAACCTCATTGCCGGACGTGAAGTCGTTCCTGAGCTGGTTGCTGCAGATATGAACGTCCAGAACATCAGAAAGGAGCTGGGCCCACTGCTCTCAGATACTGCTACCCGCAAGGAACAGTCAGCCGGTTATGAAGAGGTCATCAGTACACTGGGGCCTGCCGGCGCCTCAGAGAAGGCTGCAGAACAGATGGTCGAGCTGCTTCAGAATACCACGAAGAGCAGGTAGAGATAAGCGGCTACAGCAGGGACTGCCATAAGGGTGCTGTCAAACCTGTCAAGCATTCCGCCATGTCCTGGCAGTATGTTGCCGGAATCCTTTACCCCAAGTTCTCTCTTGATGAGTGACTCTACAAGGTCTCCCCATGTTCCGAAAACAGAAACCGTCAATGCCATACCTATCCACAGCAGTGATGACATATTTCCTGCCATGGATGGTATCCTAGAAACGACGTATGCTGCAAGGGCCGATGTGAAGCATCCGCCAAAGAACCCTTCCCAGCTTTTCTTCGGCGAAACCCTCTCAAAAAGTCTGTGCTTTCCCAGTGTGCATCCAAAGCAGTATGCACCCACATCGTTGCACCAGATGAAAACGAAGAGTGCCAGGGGTATTATGAACGAGTAGCCTTCAACGCCTGTGGCATCGGTCAGGAAAGCAAGTCTTGTCAGCAATGCAAACGGAATGGCTATGTAAACGATTGCCAGTGAACTTACTGCAAGGTTCAGGACCGGACTCTCTTTCTTCATGTACAGTTCTCTTATGAATATGACCATCACAAGCAGAAGGAACAGGATGAGGAACAGGCCTTGATACCATACGGTTACCATCCCTTGTGTACCGACAAGTGCAACAAGAGGCACTGTGGCAGATGCTGTCCAGCCTTTGCTGGCTGTTGTATTCCTGTAGCGGTTGACAAGTCCTATGAGTTCACTGATGGACAGTATGGTAATAACTTCAAACAGGGTGAGTGCACTGTATGGCCCGTACGTGATACAGCACACCAGTACAGCTACAAACAAGACTCCGGTTATTGTCCTCTTTACCAGTTCCATTTCTTATTCCTTTGTCTGGTTGTCTGAAAGAATCTCCTCACTGCGCGATGCCCACTGCCTCTTTCCGAATATGCGCTCGACGTCTTCTGCAAAGATCACCTCCTTGTCAATGAGAACCTGGGCCAGCTGGGCATGACCCTCAGCATGCTCTGTCAGGATACGCTTGGCACGCTCATACTGTTCGTCAATCAGGGCCTTAACCTCAGAGTCAATAACCTCGGCAGTCCTGTCGCTGTATGGCTTCTGGAAAGAGTATTCGTCTGTGCTGCTGTAATAGCACAGATTGAATAGCTTGTCACTCATGCCGGCGTAGGCAATCATTCCGTAAGCGCTCTTTGTGACTCTCTCAAGGTCATTCATGGCTCCGGTTGAGATGTGTCCGGTAAAGAGCTGCTCTGCTGCACGGCCGCCAAGTGTGGCGCACATTTCGTCAAGCATCTGCTCCTTTGTAGTTATCTGACGCTCTTCCGGCAGGTACCAGGCTGCACCCAGGGCCCGGCCGCGTGGCACGATGGTAACCTTGATCAGTGGATTCGCGTATTCGCAGAACCACGATATTGTTGCGTGACCGGCCTCATGAAGGGCAATGGTACGCTTCTCCTCATCGGTCATGACCTTTGTCTTCTTCTCCAGACCACCTACGATGCGGTCAACTGCTGCCATGAAGTCATCCTTGCTTACGGATTTCTTGTCATGTCTTGCCGCAATCAAGGCAGCCTCATTGCAGACATTTGCAATGTCAGCTCCTGAGAAACCCGGAGTCTGGCGGGCCAGCAGGTCAATGTCAACGGTCTGGTCGGTCTTGATGCGACGAAGATGGACGCCGAATACCTCCTTGCGCTCGTTCAGGTCAGGAAGGTCCAGGTGTATCTGACGGTCAAATCGTCCTGCACGCAGCAGGGCCTTGTCCAAAATGTCAACACGGTTTGTGGCAGCCAGGATGATGACGCCGCTGTTCGTGCCGAATCCGTCCATCTCTGTAAGCAGCTGGTTCAGCGTATTTTCGCGTTCGTCGTTGCCTCCCATTGCCGGGTTCTTGCCGCGTGCGCGTCCTACTGCATCGATTTCATCAATGAATATGATGCACGGCGACTTCTCCTTGGCCTGGCGGAAAAGGTCTCTTACGCGCGATGCACCTACGCCGACGAACATCTCCACGAAGTCAGAACCGGACAGGGTGAAGAATGGGACGTCTGCCTCTCCGGCTACGGCCTTTGCCAACAGGGTCTTTCCTGTTCCAGGAGGGCCTACAAGAAGTGCTCCCTTTGGAATCTTGCCGCCCAGGTCGGTGTACTTCTTTGGATTTTTCAGGAACTCTACTATTTCACGAACCTCTTCCTTTGCTTCTGCCTGTCCGGCAACGTCGCTGAACAGGGTACGGTCAGCCTGGCCCTTCTCAACAAGGGTGGCTTTTGATTTACCGACATTGAAGACACCGCCTCCGTTTCCGGCACCTCCACCGCCCATGCGTCTCATCATCAGAATCCAGATTCCAATAATCAGTACGAATGGGAAGAAGTTCAGGAACAGGTTGTTGATAGTGTTGTCCTTTGCCCGGTATTCAATTTTTCCGTTGAAATCTCCATAGAGCTCTGCCTGATCCAGAAAACTCTGAAGGTTATCCATGGAACCTACTCCTACAGAAAGTTTTGGCGGGAGCAGTGGGGCAGTAGTCATTTCCGGAAACACGTATCGCGCAGAATCCGGGAAAATATACACATCAAGTGTGTTGGCGTTCGTGTAAACGGTTATGCTCTTGGCATAGCCCTTTGATACGTACTCCTTGAACTCCGTGTAGTCAGCTTTCCCCGCAGACTTTGATCCGTCATTCTGAAGCAGTATGTAACCGAAGATCAGGAACAGTATGATATAAATCCAACTGATCTTGAACTTAGGCATCTTTCCACTTTTGTTGTTCTTGTTTTTCTCCATAATATCTTCAGTGAAAATATATTAGACTAGGGTTAGTCCAGGTCAGGGATCTCTGTCAGAACCGCATCGGCCCACAGGTGTTCCATGTCATAGAACTGACGCAGCTCAGGAACGAAGATATGTACCATGACCTCTCCGTAATCCATTGCCACCCAATGGGCATAGCGTGTACCTTCCGTATATGATGGCTTGACTCCAGCTTCAATGCGGACGGTTTCCCTGATGGAGTCTGCAATGGCCAGCAACTGACTTGGAGAGCCGCCCTGACATATTACAAAGTAACTGCATGCGGTGTCTTCAATGCCTGTAAGGTCTGCAATTGTAATCTTTTCTCCCTTCTTTTCCTGGATTCCGTTCCTGATGCTGTCCAGCAACTGTTGTGTATCTGTCATTTCTTGAATTGTATATTGGCTCTTCCCGAATTCCAAAATGGCGGGTCTGGCCTTGGTGTGCAAATGTAGTCCTTTTTTTATTTATAAGGTATAGGAACGCCTTAGCTTTACTTTTTTTTAGGTTTTGAGAGAGACCTGATGACTGAAATGTGGAAATTTTGTAGAAATTTTGCTGCGAAAGGTTTGCGGGAAAGAAAAAAGAAGTATCTTTGCAGCGCCTTAAGGCAAAACATTGGGCTATGGTGTAATGGTAACACTGCAGATTCTGGTCCTGCCTTTCCTGGTTCGAGTCCGGGTAGCCCAGCAAGGAGATGTCTTTCAGACATCTCTTTTTGTTTACGGATACATATAATAAAAGGCCGTCCTTCCGGGCGGCCTTCTGTCGTATTCTGGGATTTACTGATTCTCTTTTGGGGTGTCCAGCTCCCTAATCTGTTTCTTCATCTCATCGGCCTGACGCTTCAGGTTCTCAATTTTCTCAATAATGCCGGAAACCAGGCTGTTGCCGGACTTGCTTGAAGCAGAAAGGAAACCAAGATTGTTCTCGTAGGTCTGGATCTCATTCTTCAGGTTCTCATACTGGCGCATGAGTCTTTCACGAGGGTTGGCTCCGTCACGCTGGATGCGGGCACCCGGAGCCTGCTTGCGCTGCTGCTTGCGGGCTGTAGTGGCAAGCAGGGCATTCTGCAGCTTCTTGAATTCCTGAGCCAGTGTGTCCTTAAGCTTGTATGGGACATGGCCGGTCTGATTCCATTTTGTAATCAGTTGCTGTATTGCCTTTGTATCCTCTTCTGACAGGTTCTCTGGGTCAAATGCCTTGAGCTGAGCCAGAATCTCTTTCTTCTGTTTCAGGTTTGCACTCTCTTCTGAGCGTTGTGAATGAAGGGTCTTGTCCCTGTTCTCAAAGAAATGGTTGCAGGCGCCTATGAACTGCTCCCAGATTGCATTTGAATGCTTCTTTGCAACCGGACCGATCTCTTTCCACTCCTTCTGGAGCTGTGCAATCTTCTCGGCAGTCTCTTTCCATGCTGTGCTGTCCTTCAGGCTTTCTGCAGCCTGGCAGAGTTCCATCTTCCTCTTCAGGTTGTCAGACATGTCACTCTTTGCCTGCTTGAAGAATTCAGCCTTTTGCTTGAAGAACGAATCACATGCAGAACGGAAACGCTCATAGACTTTTGCGTTCTGCTTCTGTGAAGCATGGCCGATGCCCTTCCATTTCTCCTGAAGTGCAATGATCTCCTGGGTCTTGTCATTCCACTGCTGCAGCTTTACCAACTGTGAACAGTCAATTCCCTCAACGATCTCACAGATGACGGTCTTCTGGTCTATGATGTCCTGCTCAGCCTTCTTCTGGTCTTCAAAGTACTGCTGGTGACGCTTGTTGACAACGGTCGATGCTGCCTTGAAGCGGTTCCATATCTCCTCACGTGACTCCTTGGCGACAGGGCCGGTCTCACGGAAGTCCTGATGCAGCTTCTGCAGGGTGTGGAATGCGCTGATGACATCCTCTTCCTGGGCCAGGGCTTCTGCCTGCTGGCACAACTGCAGCTTTGCCTCAAGATTCTTCTTCAGGTCATATTCGCGGAATTCGCTGTTGAGCTTCTGCAGGTCATAGAACTGCTCGGTATATTGCTGGTAAGATTTCCAGAGCTCGTTTACCTTGTCTGCCGGAACTTCCTTGATCTCTTTCCACTCCTGAACAAGGTCCTTGAAAGAGCCTGCCGATGCGCTGTTGTCAGTGCCGATGCTTTCAATCACGGCCTTCATCCTGTCCAGAATATCAATCTTGCGCTTGTAATTCTCCTGACGGAAGGCCTCAAGAGCCTCCTGGGCAGCAGCCCTGTTCTCCTTGATCAGGTTCATGAGCTTCTTGAACTGTTCCTCAAGATTGTCCATGGCAGGCTTGAATTCCTCAGGAACTCCGCCTTCTGCTATGTACTTTGCATAATCCTCCTCCTGCTGTGTCTTGAATAGCCTGTAGAAAGTCTGCTTCAACTGGTCAAGTTCCTGTCTTGTGACATTCGATGCATCCTTGACGATTTCCTGAAGACGGTCAATCACCTGCTGTCTTCCTGACACTGGTGCAGAGGCGCCCTCAAGGCTCTTGACCTCTGTTTCCGGAGTTGGGTTTTCTGGTGTACTCATAATAAAGTATGTTTGTTCTCTGCAAATAAAGACATTTTAACTCAAAAGGCGCTCTTCCAGATGCTGTTTTTTTCCTTAAAGACTCAAGATTCTTTGTGAATGAGCTCCAAAAGTACCCAGGCGACAGCTCCTGCCAGAAGATAGCAAGCCGTCTGCGAGGTGTGGAGCACAAGTGCAAGTGTCTGGGCATCCCTGTCAGGAACGCCGTAGATAAGCAGCATGTTGATGATGGCAAAATGCCACGGACCGGCTCCGTTCGGCGTAGGGACAAGCACTGCTATGCTGCCGGCAACAAAGCAGACAAGGCCTGCTATGGGACCTACTGCGCTGGTGCTCTCCATTGAGAAGAATGCCAGATACATTTCAAAATAATAGCATATCCAGATTGATACGGAATAGAGCAGGAACAGAGGCAGGTGGTCTATCTGCCTAATGGCAATGAAACCTTCCCATAAGTTGACAATGAAGCCCTTGATGCGCTCATGGAGTCCCAGTTTCTTCCATAGAACGATGCACAGTCCGGCTGATATCAGTATGATACCGGTCAGAATGTAGAATTTTGGGTTCTGGTAGAATGGGACTGACACTGCGGGGGCGGCATCGGCCTTTGCGCCTGCGTTTGAGAACAACTGGACGAACTTGCCGTATTGTGTCAGGACAGTGATTCCGGTCAGGGAAACCAGCAGAATCATGTCAACGAAACGTTCTGCTATCAGGGTGCCCAGACCCTTTGAGAACGGAACGTGGTCTTTCCTGTCCAGTATGGCACATCTGGATATCTCGCCGAAACGCGGGATTATGATGTTTGCCGCATAGCCGGTAAATACAATAAGGTTGGTGTCTCTCTTGGGTACAGTATAGCCTATGGGTCTGAGAAGAAGGTCCCATCTGAGTCCCCTGAAGAGTGGGCCCAGAAGACTGAACAGAAGAGCGGCTCCCAGCCACTTCATGTCTATGGTTCCAAGGGTCTTGCCAAAGTCGTTGAAATCATAGTTGCGGTATGTGTACCAGAGTACTGCTGCCGAAATCAGCAGCGGAATAAGGATCTTGAAGGTCTTTCCTGTGACGTTTTTCGCTTCCAATGGTGTCCTGTGTAAAAATAAAATTCTTAATTTTGCCCTGTCAGAGAGTTAAGTCCCATGACATATAGCGTTGCAAAATTATACTTTTTGCAGCAACTCGCAAACCAACTTATCCTTAATATGGACGATATAGATGCGGACAGTAAGACCCAAAAAGGCTTTAGGCCAGCATTTCCTGAAGGATCTGAAGATTGCTCAGGCTATAGCGGACACAGTGGACAGCTGTGCAGATATCCCTGTTCTTGAAATCGGACCGGGAATGGGCGTGCTTACCCAGTTCCTGACCAGGAAGAATCGGCCATTCAAGGTAATTGAGATTGACAAGGAGTCTGTTGAATGGCTCAGGAATGAGTCAGTGCTTCCGTCCGGAGACATTATTGAGGGGGACTTCCTTAAGCTGCCGCTTTCTGAAATCTTTGAGGGCAGGCAGTTTGTCCTAACAGGCAATTATCCATACAATATTTCATCACAGATATTCTTCAGGATGCTTGACAACAAGGATCTGATACCCTGCTGTACGGGAATGGTCCAGAGAGAGGTTGCCCAGCGCATCACTTCCGGACCAGGAAGCAAGGAGTATGGTATCCTGAGCGTATTTGTGCAGGCCTGGTATGATACTGAATATCTGTTTACTGTAAGGCCTGATGTGTTTGACCCACCTCCAAAGGTTCACAGCGCCGTGATCAGGTTGACCCGCAATACCCGGACAGAACTTGGATGTGATCCTGTCCTGTTCAGGCATATCGTGAAGGGAACCTTCGGTCAGAGACGCAAGATGATCAGGAATTCAATACGCTCATGCATCGGTGACAAGCCGTTGCCGGAATGTGAGTGGCTTGAGAAGAGACCTGAACAACTTTCTGTCGGGGATTTCATAGCCCTGACTAATCTGATTAAGAAAGACTGATATGGATACAGAACAGACAGAACTGGTTGACCAGATAATGCAGCTGCTTGAGGGTGGGGACATGACAAATCTGAAGGAGATTTTGTCAGACATGCATCCTGCAGATATTGCTGAACTTTGCAACGAACTTGACCTTGAGGATGCCAGAAAGGTATTCGGCGCCCTTGACAAGGAGACCGCTGCAGATGTACTCGTTGAACTTGATGAGGATACCCGAAAGGAGTATCTTGACCTTCTTCCATCAGAGACCATCGCCCATGATATCATTGATTACATGGATACCGATGATGCTGTTGATATCATCCAGGAGATGGATGAGGATAAGCAGGAAGAGGTTCTTGCCCATATTGAAGACATAGAGCAGGCCAGCGATATCGTTGACCTGATGCAGTACGACGAGGATACCGCCGGTGGTATCATGAGTACTGAGATGGTTGTCGTCAATGAGAACATGAGTATGCCGGAGTGTCTTCAGGAGATGCGCAAGCAGGCTGAGGATATGGACGAGATATTCAATGTCTATGTGGTCGATGATGACGGCCGCCTGAAGGGTGTTTTCCCTCTGAAGAAGATGATCACGAATCCATCTGTCTCAAAGGTGAAATATGTGATGGATGAGGACCTGATCACCATCAAGACCGATGCCCTTGTTGAAGAGGTTGTCCAGACTATTGAGAAGTATGACCTTGTTGCAATTCCTGTCATTGACAGCATCGGACGTCTTCAGGGACAGATTACCGTTGATGATGTAATTGATGAGCTGCGTGACCAGCAGGAGAAGGACTACCAGCAGGCTGCCGGTCTTACCGGTGATGTTGAGACGTCAGATACAGTAGGCCGCCAGACTCTTGCCAGAATACCTTGGCTTCTTATAGGAATGATCGGTGGAATCGGCAATTCTGTGCTTCTTGGAAACTTTGAGAGCACATTTGCATCGCACCCGGAACTGCTCCTCTTCATCCCGCTGATTGGTGGTACCGGCGGTAATGTGGGTACCCAGTCTTCTGCGCTTGTCGTACAGGGCTTGGCAAACAAATCCCTGGATACGAGCAATATCGGACGTCAGGTGCTCAAGGAATCTGCCATTGCACTCATCAATGCCACGGTTCTTTCTCTGATTGTCTTTGTATATAATATGATAAGGTTCGGTCATGTTGACACTGTGACCTACGTGGTTCCTATGAGTCTTTTTACTCTGGTCGTCCTGGCAACGCTGTGGGGCACACTTCTCCCGCTGCTGTTTGAGAAGCTGCATATCGACCCGGCCATTGCAACCGGACCGTTCATACAGATTACGAATGACCTCATGGGTATGGCAACCTACCTGCTCTTTATCAATCTGATGTCATAAATATACGAGATAGAAGGACAACGTACCGAAAAGTAGTTTATCTTTGCCTTTACAAGAAACATTCAACAACTAAAAAAATAAAATTATGAAGAAGATCAGAAGTATTGCAGCAGCATGTCTGCTGTCAGGTGCAGTAATGTTTTCATCATGCGTAGGTTCATTCAGCCTTTCAAAGAAGGTTCTTGACTGGAACAACAGTGTAGGTGACCAGTGGATCAATGAGGTGGTTTTCCTGGCTCTCAACATGATTCCTGTATATGAGGCTACAATGTTCATTGACGGCGTTATCCTGAACACAATTGAGTTCTGGACTGGCTCTAACCCTGTTGCTGCCAACCAGACCAAGACTGTAAAGGGTCAGAATGGTGACTATATGATTGTAAGCAATGAGAACGGTTATTCAATCTCAAACGGCAAGGAGTCTGTAGAACTCGTTTACAATGCTGAGAACAACAGCTGGAACATGGTTTCTGACGATGCAACAGCAGAACTTGTACGTTTCAATGAGAACGGTACTGTTACTCTTGCCAACGGTAAGACTGTAACTCTGGATGCTGCAGGTGTAATGGCTGCCCGTCAGTCAGCTCAGAACGGTTACGTTGCTATCCGTTGATGGAACATCCTGAAAACAATTCAGAATATAAGGGACTGACGGTCAATGAGGGCATTGAACAGCCCTCGGCCGTCAATCCTTATTTTAAGGGCAGGTTTGCCAGACGCAAATCCCTGCTTTCTGCGGATGAATACGTTGATGGCATTGTAAAGGGTGATACAACCATCCTAAGCCGTGCCGTGACACTTGTTGAGAGTGTCCTGCCTGAGCATCAGGCTCTGGCGCAGGAGGTTATTGAGAAGTGTCTTCCGTATTCAGGCAACTCTGTAAGAATAGGTATAAGCGGCGTACCTGGTGCCGGAAAGAGCACCTCAATTGATGCGTTCGGACTGCATGTGCTCAATGAGTATGGAGGAAAACTGGCAGTACTTGCCATTGACCCGAGCAGTGAACGTACAAAGGGCAGTATTCTGGGAGACAAGACGCGTATGGAGAGACTCTCAGTCCATAAGGACGCGTTCATACGCCCCAGCCCATCGGCCGGTTCCCTTGGCGGTGTTGCTCGCAAGACAAGAGAGACCATCGTGCTCTGTGAAGCTGCCGGCTTTGACAAGATTTTCGTTGAGACAGTCGGAGTGGGCCAGAGTGAGACCGCCGTTCATTCCATGGTTGATTTCTTCCTGCTGATTCAGCTTGCCGGTACTGGCGATGAACTGCAGGGCATCAAGCGTGGTATCATGGAGATGGCTGACGGTATCATCATCAACAAGGCTGATGGTGACAATGTTGACAAGGCAGAACTTGCTGCACGCCAGTTCAGGAATGCCCTTCATTTGTTTCCTGCCCCGGACAGTGGCTGGGATCCTCAGGTCCTGACCTATTCCGGTTTCTACGAACTGCGTATAAAGGAGATCTGGGATATGGTCTGGAAGTATATGGATTTTGTCAAATCTACAGGATACTTCAGCCATCACAGGAATGAACAGGCTAAGTACTGGATGTATGAATCCATCAATGAGGCTATCATGGGCAGTTTCTACAACAACCCTATGATCGCCGATGAGATTCCGTTCATGGAACAGCAGATCCTGGCAGGCAAGCAGACCTCTTTTGCTGCAGCAAAGAAACTGCTTGACATCTACAGGAATCAGCAGAAATGAAAATAAAGGGTTCTCTCAAATCGAGAGAACCCTTACTACGTTGACAAGCTCTTCCTTTATAGGCTTGTCTTTTTTTATTGCCTTGGCGAAAGGTACATACACCATTTCGTCCTCATGAATTCCAATCATTACGTTGCGCTGCCCGTCAAGAAGAGCCTCGATGCTGGCAGCTCCCATTCTGCTGGCCAGGATTCTGTCTTCTGCAGAAGGACGTCCTCCGCGCTGCAGATGGCCCAGGATACTGACGCGTACGTCAAAGTCTGGATATTCCTTCTTTACACGCTCTGCGTAGTGCATGGCACCGCCGGTGTCCTTGCTTTCCGCAACAAGTACGATGCTACTGTTCTTTGATTTGCGGAATCCGTTCTGAATCAGCTCCTTGAGTTGGTCAACCTCTGTCTCGAACTCAGGAATGATGGCGGCTTCAGCACCTGCGGCAATTGCTCCGTTCAGGGCCAGGAATCCGGCATCGCGTCCCATGACCTCAACAAAGAACAGTCTTTCATGCGATGTCGCTGTGTCACGGATCTTGTCAACGCACTCAAGGATTGTGTTGAGGGCTGTGTCGTATCCGATGGTCGAGTCCGTTCCGTAAAGGTCGTTGTCAATGGTTCCTGGAAGACCGATGCATGGAATGTCATATTCGTCTGCAAAGATACGTGCACCGGTAAGGGATCCGTCACCACCTATTATTATAAGCGCATCGATCCCGTGTTTTTTCATGTTTTCGTAAGCAATGGCACGTCCTTCAGGAGTCATGAACTCCTTGCACCTGGCTGTCTTTAGAATGGTACCGCCCTGCTGGATGATATTGCTGACATTCTGGGTCTTGAACTCAACAATCTCATCAGTTACAAGTCCCTTGTAACCACGATAGATTCCCATAACTTTCAGGCCATTGTAGATGGCGCATCTTGTCACGGCACGGATGGCTGCATTCATGCCAGGAGCATCGCCTCCTGAGGTGAGTACTCCAATGCAATTAATCTTGTTGCTCATATCTGATATTAAAGTGTTTTAAAATTTCCTGACGGCACTGCTCCATAAGCCATTTAGGGGTTGACGTAGCACCGCAGATTCCTACTGATTCCACTCCCGTAAAGAGGTTGAAGTCAATGTCTGCCGGTCCTTCTATGGAGTATGTGCGGGGATTGACTCCTGCACACTCTGAAAAGAGAACCTTGCCGTTTGAACTTTTCTGTCCTGCCACAAACAGCACTAGGTCATGCGCTGCAGCAAACCTTCTGATATTCTCACGTCTGTGTGATACCTGTCCGCAGATGGTGTTGAAATGGGTCAGCCTGGATCCGGACTGAAGCCTTGTCTCTATGGCCTGGATGATCTGCTGGTATCCGTCCTGAGGCTTGGTTGTCTGTGCGTAGAGAAATATCTCCTTGCTGAAATCAACCTTGTCAAGATCCTTGACGGATTCAACTACAATGGCGCTTCCACGGGTCTGTCCTACAAGGCCAAGGACTTCTGCATGTCCTTTCTGACCGTAGATGACAATCTGCTGGCGCTCAGGGTCAGTCTCCAGATACTGTTCGTGTATCCTTTTCTGCAGTTTCAGCACTACGGGGCAGGTTGCATCTATGAGTTCTATTCCGTTTCGCTTGGCAGTCTCATAGGTCTCAGGCGGCTCTCCGTGTGCCCTGAACAGGACCTTTACGTTGGTAAGATCCTCAAATTCGTCATGGTTGATGGTCTTGAGCCCCATGTCAGAGAGTCTCTGGCACTCAATTCCGTTGTGCACGATGTCTCCCAGGCAGAAGAGTGTTTCTGCCTCTTTCAGCTCTTCTTCAGCTTTTCCAATGGCTGTTGTGACTCCAAAGCAGAACCCGGAGTCTTTGTCAATCTCAACCTGTATCATCGTGTGCCGGGTCTCTATATAGGTCAGTCCTGTTCCGTTGCTCTTCTGAAATTGGCAATCAGCCACTCGTCCTGCTCCTGCAGGGTCATGTTGCTGTTGTCAAGGACAAGGGCATCGTCTGCCTGTCTCAAAGGCGATACTTCACGGTGTGAATCAATGTAGTCACGCTGTCTGACGTTTTCAAGAATCTCCTCATAGCTGGCGTTTTCTCCCTTGGCAGAGAGCTCGTCGAACCTGCGCTGTGCGCGTACGGTGTCCGATGCCGTGACGAAGATCTTAAGTTCTGCGTCCGGATAGACAACGGTACCTATGTCACGTCCATCCATCACGATGCCTTTCTCAATGCCCATCTGGCGCTGCTGGGCTACCATGGCTGAGCGGACAAAGTCAAGAGCAGCAATAGGGCTTACCTTTCCGGAAACCTCCATGCCGCGGATCTCCTTCTCTACAACCTGGCCGTTCAGGCAGGTCTCCTG
>JAKSIY010000005.1 GCA_024398535.1 Bacteroidaceae bacterium | reverse complement strand
TCCGAATCACTCCGCGCGGCTGATGACGACATGCACCGTCTGCGGATCGGTTTCCGTATTCATTGCCACAAATCCCTTCAACGAGAACGCCCGGCAGTACAGCAACTTCAGAAGCATCACCCTGACTGTACCATGCGCCGCCACACCGCAGATTGTAAAGGCAGCATTTGCCGCACTTGACAAGATCCTGATTCCTGGTCTCAGATACAAACGTGCAGGCGTAATTGTCTCTGGCATCCTGCCGGAGTCACCTATCCAGCAGGATCTGTTTGACACTGAACGTCAGACTCGCTACAGATCCAGCAGAATTTCAAAGATTACCGATGCCATAAACCACCGCATGGGTGCAGAGACCATCATTGTGGCATCGCAGCAATACCCTACTGACCCAGCCACGGCAAAGGCGGCACACTTCAAGAATGCAATCAGGCATGACCTGCGCACGCCAAGCTACACCACCTGCCTGGATGATATAATAAAGGTCAACTGCCTTACGGATTCAGCACACGGTCAGCAGCCAGAGCCATGTAAGTGAACCAGCTTGAGTGGCCGTCAAGACAGTACTCGCCCTCCTGCCACAGATATGGGAAATGAAGCAGCTCAGGCAGGTCCGGACGAATGCGGTTAGTACCCGGAGCAACGCCGCCCGGCAGATATGACCAGTCTGCGCGGTTCACGCCGTAAGCCTGCTTCATGGTCTCGGCTCCCACTCCAGTCACGAACGATGCCTGATTCCTTCCCGGATGCATACCCAGCAGATACTGCATTGAGGCGAACATGTATTCTGGTGGGAACAGATCAGGATATGACTGATTCAGCCATGCATAGTTGTAACCCAGATGCTGCGGCTCCCATGAACCGGAACTGCTATTTCCTCTGTCATGAGGAACTCCGTACGGTGTCTTGGCCGCATTGTCCTGATACATCTTCTGCACAGAAGGCAGGGCATCGCGGATGGCCTTGCTGAACTCAGCATTGCCCACAGCCTTGTCAAAACGGCCTATGTACCAGCCTGTCTGACTGATGCTGCGGCATATTCCCTCCTGCTGCGACAGCACGAAATCCTTATATTCAGAGCGTCCGGTCGTCAGGAACAGCTCAACAGCAGCACGTACCTTCTGCATTGCAGAGCGTCCCTCTGACGGTATTGATGCATATATCTGCTGTGCAATGTCAAGGCACTGCACGGACAGAGTGTCGTTGAATCCCTTCAACACGCGTGATATGCCCGCCAGACAGGCTGCGGTCTCAAGCTCACGGCCCGGATTGTTCTCTGTGAACACCCAGCGGTCATCGGCTGTTCCAAGTATGTGGTCAGTGTGGGCCGATGCATCGCCCAGATGCACGTACTGACGGACTGTAGGACAGATGATGCCACGGTACAGACGTCCCAGCGACTTCCAACCGGCAACAACCGTCAGCGCACCGTTCTCTACCTGCTGGAGTACATCGTTGCGGCCATCAGGCTGATGCATCTCAACAATGTGGTTTTCAAAGTCAATTGAGGTCTCATCCCAGTATGCACCAAGATTCTCGAACATCATGCCGAGCAGATAGGCCTCGCCCACCTGAGTCTCAATACGCAGGTCATAGTCACCGGCATCATGCCAGCCGCCTACCGCAAGTCCCGGAACATAGTCACCCGGCTGATATTCGCACAGGGTTTCATTTCCCTGGCTGTAGCCGTCAATATGGTTAATACCAGTCTTTGCCATGACAGCATCGTCCATGTGGCACAGGTCATGCCATACGCGATACTTCTCATTCACACGCATGTGACACATCTGGATTGGCAGGAAATACTCAATCTCAGTCTGCCAGATTCCGCGCTGCCATACATCCTTGGCAATCCTGAACACCGGAGACTCAGAGTTTTCATAACAGACCTGATACAAGCCCTCTTCCTTTATGTCTGAGAAATCAAACTGCAGATAGTTGTAGCGCATAAACTTACCCCAGACAGACGGCTTTTCCTGACGGACCAGCTTCTTTCCATCTGCCTCTATCCTATACAGCTGCACCTTCTGATACTTCTTATCCTTTGCGTCAAGCTCAATCACAGCCATCTTCTGCTGGTCAGGATGGTAGCCCACCTGCGACGTCTGCACCACAGGCTCATACCTGTAGCCCTTTGTCACGGTCGGACGTATGATCCACTTCACAGCATTCTTCTCTGTTCCGGCAGGAAACTCCGTACGCAGCACGAACCATCCGTTGTTATGATTGATCCTGCCGTCATACAGCTTCAACTCACCGCCCTGGCTCTCAATTGATATGCGGGACAGATTGTCATGAGGGTTCAGCACAAAGCTGTGTCCCTGCGCCAGCGGAGCAGACACCACATCGTCCGCAACCATCGGATTGTAAACATTTCTATCAGGAATCAGCAGATCAAGACTTGCCCTGCCTCTTGGAGTATAATCCAGCAGATGCATGGTATTTGACTCCTGATGCATGGTAGGTCCCGTTGACTGATGCGGAAAGATTCCTGTCTCAGAATCCATGATCCATGGCTGGCCCAGCAGCTTTGACGGTTCCAGTTCCAGATTGAAGCCCAGCTTGCCGGCAAATCTTTCTGGAACAGGTCTGTCCAGGTCAACAGTAAGCACAAGACAGTCGCCCTGAGCCTGCACTTTAACCGTATAGGTAAAGTCAAAATCCGGATAAAGCATTGGATTGAAGCCTGCCAGATGCTTTGAAGAATCCGGATAGCTCAACAGGACTGAAATAGAATTCTCATCCTCATCTACGGTTCTCTTCCTTACTCTTGGAAGTCCTTGCCACTGACCCGGTGACACCTCAAAGCGGACATCTCCGTTAGCTGCATGGCGGTTATCACTCACGGCAATGGTTACACCACCCTGATGTCCCTCTGGATAGACATCGCTGAAGACCATCACATCAGCATTTCCGCTGTTGAAATAGCCCGATTCATTAAGTCTGAACTCCTGTGCAAAGACAGGTGATGCCGCCATGGCAATCATGGCAAGAATTGACTTCCTCATATTTTTGTGTAAGTTTATTTTATAAGTGCTTTGCCTTCCCGGCCGTCTATGCAGACGGTCAGTTCCCTATCAAACCTGACATGGCGAAGGTACTCTGTCTCTGCCACTGCAGGCATCGCCTGAAGACGGTCATAGTCAAATACCTCCCTGCTGTTTGAATACGGATCCACATTTATGTATCCGGCATTGAATGAGGTAAGATTCTGGAAGAAGTGCGTACCCTGGCTTGGATCAACCCTGAAATCAGGCAGACTGCACTCAACAAGTGCCTTTGTCTCAGAGATGTCACTCCACTGGACAGGAATACCCAGCGACGGAATGCTTGAGCCCCATCTTCCGTAGCCTACAAGCACGTAATTGCGCTTCTCATTCCTCATCTTCTCATTCAGAACTTTCAGTTCCCTGGCAATCTCTGTGGTCTTTGTCACGTCAAAGGCCTCCTTGCGGACATAAACCACATCGGTCAGTCCATTCATGAAGCCGGTACCCAGACCACTTTCGGAATAGATGATTGGAGAACTGGTATCGACCTCCTCCCAATTGACATCAGCATTACGGCTGTCAACAGAAATCGGCCTGATCTGAAGAACCGTGAACACAGACGGCAGTTCATCATTGCCGTTACGGTCCATATCCACGGCAAATTCAATCTCAACTCCGCATCGCATTTCAGAATACGCAATGCTAAGCAGCTCATTTACAATATCAGTAAGCGGAATTGTCTTGAATTTCAGAATCTGCGCAAAGGTCACGAACTTTGGTCCTTCTGGGTAAGCAGAATCAACCATGCGGCCATTCTCCATATCCCAGGTTGAAACCACATGCTTCAGATTACGGAACTTCAGGCAGTCAGCTATTGGAATACGCTCCAGATTGATTGAGTCATCAATTGATGTCTTGAACTTATCAGGCTGCAGGTCAAGTGCAAACATAGACTGCTGGGTCTCCTTTATGGTATTCTCAACCGTCGATGTCTGAAGCACGTGCCTTGGAAACTTCGGTGAGAACCTGAGCACCTGGTCACCGTCAACAACGGCCTTTCCAAGTCCCATTGCCACCTTCACGATGCCGTCTTCAGGCTTCTCATGGCCAATTGGATAGAAATTCATTGAGCGTGCCACGCCCGAGAAGGTCGGGAAGTAATATCCATGATCCTCAGAACCGCACACCTCCTGCAGGACAATTGCCATCTTCTCTTCTGAGATCACATTGGCAGTAGCAGTTATATAACCTCTCGATGCCGCAAAGTAGGTCGATGCATACACGCTCTTGATAGCCTTTGTCAGAAGTCTCAGCTGCTGGTCCTCATTCTCCGTACATGGAATCATGTAGGTTGAATAGACACCGGCAAACGGCTGATAATATGAATCTTCAAGTTTTGAAGAAGAGCGCACAGCCAACGGTTTGCGCACATGGTGAATGAACACTCTCAGCGAATCCGTCAGTTCTCTTGGCAAGGTCGATGCCACGAACTCCGACAGGATCTCTGCATCGGAAATATCAGAATTGATTACGTACTGCAGTCCGTTCTCAAGGATGAAGCGGTCAAAGTACTCTGTGGTAATTACCAGTGTTCTTGGAACTATCACACGTGACCCCTCCCACCTGTCATACAGGTCATACTTCTGCAGGATGTGGTTCAGGAAGGCCAGTCCGCGCGCCTTGCCGCCAAGAGAACCGTCACCCAGACGGGCAAATCGGATGGTATCGTTGTACGATTCGTTGTTGAAGCGTGCCACGACACCGATGCCCATGCTGTTGCGGTAGTCATGAATGATATCCAGATTCAGACGGCGAATCTCAGAAATCTCGGAATTGTCATGTATGGTAATTGGACGCAGCTTCTTGCCCAGATCAAAAAGGCCTCGGGCAAACAGCCATCTTGAAATGTAGTTTTTGTCAGAGAGACGGCGGAAATCGGCATCGCTGATGCTCTTTATGATTCTCTCAAAACCGTAAAGATCCTTGGCACGGAGCAGTTCCTCACCGGTTGACGGATCAGTAACCACAAAGTCACCGAATCCGAACTCACGGCCAATGTACTCAGAGAGTTCATGCATCAGCGTCTTTGAGGTCTTGATAACAAAGCCTACACCAAGTTTTTCTGCCTCAGCACGCATACTCTCCTGCGACGACTGCAGGAGTACCGGCATTGTAGGATTATCTGCCTTGATATGCCTGCAGAGATCCAGACCGGCATCGGACTTCTCAAGTTCAGGGGCATCGCCCTTATGAAGCACAAAACCGATATCTGAAATTACGCCCAGGATGTTCTGCTGATAACGTTCGTACAGCACCATGGCCTCTTCATAGTTAGTAGCCATGAGGATCTTTGGACGTGAGCGCTTACGCTGGGCCTGCTGCTTCTCATTCAGGGTATCACGGATTGCTACGATATTCTGCTGGAGCACAAGCTTATAAAGAACCGGCAGATAAGTAGAATAGTAACGGACAGAGTCTTCGACCAGCAGGATTGCACGGACCTCTGATTCCAGAATGTCATGCTCTGCGTTCATTGAATCCTCAAGAAGCTTGATGATTGCAATGATAAGGTCTGTAGAGTTGTTCCAGCAGAAGAAATAATCAATTGCAGAGTTTGTCCGGTCCTGCATCCTCTGATAAATCTCCTTTGAGAACATTGCCAGAAGTACAATAGGAGTATCCGGCGCAATCTGCTTCATCTGAAGGGAAAAATCAAACACGTCGGGTTCACCGACATTGTACATGGTGATCACAAGGTCAAAAGGCTCACCGTTGCGCGCCATCTCAAGAGCCTGCGATGTAGTCTCTGCCCTGAGTATTGAAGGTGGATTGCTCAGATTCAGTTCCGAGTAATCCTGGGCAATCTGATCTTCAATATGTCCGTCCTCCTCAAGAGTAAAACTGTCATAGTTATTGCATACCAGAAGAATCCTGTGAATCTTCCGGGACATGAGTCCGCTGTAATCTGCTTTCTGTCCGCTCATTTTGTCATTATATATAAGTAACCCTCCTACCGGAGTCCGGAAGGAGGGTTACAAAGATGCTATTTTTATTGGATTATACCAAACCCTGCTCGCACATTGAGTTGGCAACCTTGATGAAGCCAGCTACGTTTGCGCCCTTTACATAGTTGATGTAACCATCCTCCTCTGTACCATACTTAACGCATGCAGCGTGGATGTCAGCCATGATGTTGTGGAGCTTCTGGTCAACCTCTTCTGCAGTCCACTTCAGACGCATAGAGTTCTGTGACATTTCAAGACCTGAAGTTGCAACACCACCGGCGTTAGAAGCCTTACCTGGTGAGTACAGCAGCTTAGCGCCCTGGAAGATTGCGATAGCTTCTGGAGTTGTAGGCATGTTAGCACCCTCAGCAACACAGTAGCAACCGTTGTCAACCAGTGTCTGAGCAGCCTCAGCGTTGATTTCATTCTGAGTAGCACAAGGCAGTGCAATATCACACTTGATGCCCCATGGCTTCTGGCCCTCGAAGTACTGAGCTGTTGGATACTCCTTAACATACTCCTTGATACGGCCACGGATAACGTTCTTCAGCTTCATTACATAAGCAAGCTTCTCTGGAGTGATACCGTCTGGATCATAGATGAAACCATTGCTGTCTGACAGGGTGACAACCTTTGCACCCAGCTGAGTAGCCTTCTCGCAAGCATACTGAGCAACGTTACCTGAACCTGATACAAGAACAGTCTGGCCCTCGAAGCTCTTGCCGCGTGTAGCAAGCATTGACTGAGCGAAATAGCAAGTACCGTAACCTGTAGCCTCTGGACGCATCAGAGAACCGCCCCAGCACTGACCCTTACCTGTAAGAGTACCGGTAAATTCGTCGCGCAGACGCTTGTACTGACCGAACATGAAACCAACTTCACGACCACCTACGCCTATATCACCTGCAGGAACGTCAGTGTCAGGACCAATGTGACGCTGAAGCTCTGTCATGAAGCTCTGGCAGAAACGCATTACCTCAGCGTCTGACTTGCCACGTGGGCTGAAGTCTGAACCACCCTTTGCACCACCCATTGGCAGGGTTGTAAGGCTATTCTTGAAAGTCTGCTCAAAAGCAAGGAACTTCATGATGCTCAGGTTAACGCTTGAGTGGAAACGGATACCACCTTTGTACGGGCCGATAGCACTGTTCATCTGAACGCGGAAACCACGGTTTACGTGAATCTCGCCCTGATCATCCATCCATGGAACACGGAACATGATTACTCTTTCTGGCTCTACGATACGCTCCATGATCTTCTGCTCACGGAGATATGGGTACTGCATGATATAAGGTGCTACACTCTCCACTACCTCTCTTACTGCCTGGTGGAATTCTTTCTCTCCTGGATTCTTGGCGATAACATCAGCCATGAAACTCTCGACATACTCTTTTGCAAGCTTGTCCATTGTTGTGTTTTTTTATGCGGTTAATATTCAGACGTATTTACTTTTGACATTTTCACGTCAAAGCGATGGCAAAAATAGTATTCTATATTCACATTCACAAATATTAATCACAAAAATTCAGCAAAAGTGGATAAATAACGGCATTTTGTCATTTAATAATGCATAATCGATGCATTCATATACATTTTCAGATTTTTTGCCTGTCATCTGCCACTGCAACCTTAAGGCCAGACTTGACAATGCCCACATGAATCGTACTGCCAAGCTCACACGGTTCACCGTCATAGTGGGCAACTCCCGGCCTACTGCGCTGAATCAGAATATTCTGACACTTCATGTACTTGACACGCTTGCTGGTCTCAGCACGTCCGTCCATCAGCTTGGCCGCCAGGACGGGAGCCTCAAAAGGAGTAAACGGCTTGACTATACAGAGATCCAACAATCCGTCCTGGAGCGATGCACTTGGAGCAATCAAGGCATTGTTACCCCACTGGTCAGCATTTGCACAGGTCATCAGGAATGCCTTCTCTTCAAGTTTCCTGCCATCTACCGTCAGGCTGTACTCCTCACTCTTGTAGGCAAAGAACTCGGTAATGGCGTTTTCTATATAAGGCAGTACACCGCGCTTGCCGGACTCAGCAAACTTGTGGCTTATCCATGCATCGTACCCTACGCCACATGTACAGAAAAACGGATGTCCCTCAACCACGCCATAATCTATGCTTTCAATACGGCACTGGTTGAGCAGTTCTACGGCCTTTGCATGATTCATCGGGATTCCAAGATGTCTGGCAAGACCGTTGCCGGAACCGCATGGAATGATGCCCAACGCCGTCTGGGTCCCGATCAGGCCGGAAGCAACCTCATTGACCGTCCCGTCACCGCCAACTGCTACGACAATATCCGTCCCCACTTCAGAACAGGCCTTGGCAATTTCTGCAGCATGGCCCGCACGTTCCGTCACCAACACCTTATAATCATATATGGAAGAATCCAGGACTGAACCTATTGACCTGCACTTGTCCTCCACAGACTCCTTGCCGGATATTGGGTTTACAATGAACACTATTTCTTTTTTCTGTACTGTCATTCCAGATTGATATGGCTAAGGTGGTTTCTATGGCACAAAAATACTCCAAAACAGTCAAAAAACAGCCCACAACAAGAAATTCGCAAAAACATATCAAAAAATTTGTCCTTTTGTTTGGTCGTACAAAAACTAACGCTTACCTTTGCATCGCTTTTGAGAAACAGAGCATTCGGGATGTAGTTCAGTTGGTAGAACGCTTGGTTTGGGACCAAGAAGTCGCCTGTTCGAATCGGGTCATCCCGACTAAAGCAAAGCACTCACAGAAATGTGGGTGCTTTTGTTTTTCATGGCAGGCAAACACCACACAGTTCACGTCAGCAATGGGCAGAAACCAGTATTTCAGATTCAGGCAGTTTACAATCTGGCAGGACCGATGCGCCATGAAGGTGGGCACAGACGGAGTGCTCCTGGGCGCATGGGCAACCGTCCAGGAAAGCCCCGGCAGGATTCTGGACATCGGGACCGGAACCGGCCTGATTGCCCTCATGGCAGCACAGAGATCACCGGAATCAGAATTATTTGCCGTTGAAATTGACCCAGAAGCAGCCGCACAGGCCAGAGAGAACGTGCAGGCATCGCCCTGGGCAGACAGGATAACCGTAATCACAGGCGACATAAACCAATTACTGACAACAGACCTCGCGAACAGGAAATTCAACCATATCCTGTGCAACCCACCCTACTTCAGAAACTCACTGAAGTGCCCGTCAGAGGGAAGGACCACCGCCCGCCACGCCACGAACCTGAGTTTTGACGAATTGGCAGCAGCTGCCTCAGCACTGCTTTCCGACCAGGGAACCTTCTCCGTCATCATACCGTCAGAGGCATGCAGCGACTTCATCTCATCCTGCACAGAAAACTCCCTGCGGCTCACACGCAGGACTGACGTCTTCACAAAGCCCAACGGCAGTCCCAGAAGAGCCCTGCTGGAATTCACGCGCCCCACGCCGCAAGCCACCCTGCTACAGGAACAGCCCCTCGTCACCAGCCTCACCGTCGGCTCCGATGACCACGCCTCCCTCGTTTCGCCATTTTTGGGGACAGGTTCCTAATTGTTCGAAGCATCGTCCCCAGAATTGTAAGAGCCAACACCCCAGGATTATTGTGCGTATTCGTCAACAGCCGCATGGAACTTTTTGTTTTTCCTAGAGCATTCATTAACTTTGTCGCCCAGACGCGGCACCTCAGGAAAAGGCCTAGCGCCATATTCAAACCGATTATGAAAAGTCACAACAATATTCTGAAATATCCAATCACATTGGCCCTGTTCATCCTGTTCATGGTCTTGGTCGATGCATTATTTGGAAAAGCTACCGAAAAGAGCTTCTGGAACCATTTCATTGAGGGTGTAGCATTTCTAACCGCGATGCTGATTGCAGACATTGCGGAAAAGCAAGGTTGGTCCACGTGGTCTGGCCTCAGAAGCAAGTTCAAGAAGAAAAATTAGGACAGTTTCTCCTGCCACGACTGAATGGGCAGCGCGTTCCACTCGCGGCTAGTTATTGCTCACTGCGTATCGCAAAGACGCCGTTCGTTGGAGCGCTCTGTCCGGACGTTTCTGTGTTTCTCTCAGCTGCGTGCGTTGGTATTTAACCGGCCGCGTGTGTTGGTATTCCTTTCGCCGCATGTTTGTTTCCTTGTCACGACTCCAAAGAATACCGTTGTACGCGGGAGTCGTGGCAGCATTTCAGGCTGAACAGGGCATTTTCATGCCGCGACTCCAAAGAATACCATCGCACACGGGAGTCGTGGCAGCATTTCAGGCTGCACAGGGTATTTTCCTGCCGCGACTCCAAAGAATACCGTCGCACACAGGAGTCGTGGCAGCACTCCAAAGCATCGGTACATAGCACTTGCGCAGAACGCGGTGGAAGCGACAGAGAAAGCGGGGAGAAATGCGATGAAATGTGAGCGCAAATCACTAACTTTGCACATTATTTATAGAACATGAATAGAAACGACAATACAAACCGCTTCTCACTGGTGGCCGATTATGAGGGCAGCATTGAGGGGTTATTCAAGACGGAAATACCAGAAGTGATGCCAATCCTGCCCCTGCGCAACATGGTACTGTTCCCTACAGTCATCATGCCTGTGGCAATTGGGCGCAAATCTTCACTGAAGCTGATACGCGCCGCAGAGGCAGCAAAAGCAGAGATCACAGTGTACTGCCAGAAGGAGCCTGAAAAGGAGAATCCGGGAAAGGATGACTTGCATCCATTCGGAGCAACTGCCAGGATCCTGAAGATAATCACCATGCCGGATCACTCTACGACAGCCATCATACAGGGCCTACAGAGGGTAAAACTTGAGAGCGTAGATACAGACACGCCATACATGCAGGGACGCTCTGTAGTTGTACCAGAAATCCTCCCATCAAACAGGAACATGGAATTCAAGGCAGCGGCAGACTCATGCAAGGACATGGCAATCAAGCTGCTTGAGATGTCTGACGTCCCTACTCCCGAGGCATCGTTCACGCTGAACAACATACCGAATAAGGTATTCATGATAGAGTTCATCTGCTCAAACCTGCCGATTGACGTCATAGAAAAGCAGATGCTCCTGTCAGAGCCAACCGTAGAAAAACGCTCCATGAGACTTCTCTCAATCCTGAGTCACCATCTGCAGCTTGCAGAGCTCAGAAATGAGATTCAGCGCAAGACTCACCAGGAGATTGACAAGCAGCAGCGCGAATACTTCCTGCAGCAGCAGATGAAGAGCATTCAGGACGAACTGGGTGGAAGCGTCCAGGACCAGGATATCCGCGACCTGAAGCAGAAGGCCGCAAAGAAGAAATGGCCAGAAGCTGTAGCTAAGGCATTTGATAAGGAGATTTCCAAGCTGGAGCGTACAAACGCACAGACTCCTGACTACAACGTCCAGCTTTCTTACATGCAGACACTGCTGGGACTTCCTTGGGAGGAATACACAAAGGACAACCTTGACATGAAATCTGCCCAGAAAGCCCTAGACAAGGACCACTATGGTCTGGAAAAGGTCAAGGAGCGCATCCTTGAGCACCTTGCAGTAATGAAACTGCGCGGTGACATGAAATCTCCAATCCTGTGCCTTGTAGGCCCTCCGGGTGTAGGTAAGACATCGCTCTGTGCATCGATTGCAAAGGCATTGAAGCGTAAGTACGTACGTGTTTCATTGGGCGGTCTGCATGATGAGGCTGTGATCCGTGGCCATCGTCGCACATACATTGGCGCGATGCCAGGCCGGATAATCAAGGGGCTGGCCAAGGCCGGATCCTCAAATCCGGTATTCGTTCTGGACGAGATTGACAAGGTTACCCAGATGACCCATCAGGGAGACCCTTCATCAGCCCTGCTTGAAGTGCTTGACCCAGAGCAGAACTCGGCATTCCACGACAACTACATTGACCTGGACTATGATCTGTCAAAGGTCATGTTCATAGCAACCGCAAACAGCACCCAGACTATCCCTGCCCCACTGCTGGACCGCATGGAGCTGATTGAGGTAAACGGCTACATAACAGAAGAAAAGATAGAAATTGCCACCCGTCATCTGCTTCCAAAGGAGATAATTGAGAACGGAATCAGGAAAGGTGGTGTAAAGATGTCCAAGAAGACGATTGAGGCTCTCATTGAGGGTTACACCCGCGAATGGGGAGTACGGCAGCGTGACAAGGAGATCAGTTAGATTCTCAGAAAGGTGGCTTCGGAGTTTGCAGAGAATGACCTGAGAGGTATTGTTCCAAGGACAGTTACAGAGAAAGACCTGAAGCCGATGCTCGGTGCACGTCCATATTCGCGTGACAAGTACCAGGGCAACGACTATGCCGGTGTGGTCACCGGACTTGCATGGACATCAGTTGGCGGTGAGATTCTCTTCATTGAGACCAGCCTGAGCCGCGGCAAGGAGGGAAAACTGACCTTGACAGGTAACCTTGGTGACGTGATGAAGGAATCTGCGGTACTTGCGCTTGAGTACCTGCGTGCCCACGCCCATCTGCTCAATCTTGACCCGAAGGTGTTCAAGAGCTGGAACATTCACATTCACGTTCCTGAGGGAGCTGTTCCAAAGGACGGCCCATCAGCAGGTGTCACCATGGCAACATCGCTGGCATCGGCCTTCACTCAGAGAAAGGTAAGGGCAAATCTGGCAATGACCGGAGAGATCACCCTGCGCGGAAAGGTGCTGCCAGTGGGCGGCATACGTGAGAAGATTCTGGCCGCCAAGCGTGCGGGCATAACAGACCTGATTCTCTGCAACGAGAACCGCAAGGACATTGAAGAGATTCCTGCCGAGTATCTTCAGGGACTCTCATTCCACTACGTTGACACAATCAGCCAGGTATGGGATTATGCCCTGCTTGACGAAAAGGTCAAGGATGCACTGGACATAACAGCAGACAAAGATGGGACTGAAGTTTGAACTACAGCACACTGACCCACAGTCACAGGCCAGGGCCGGACGCATCACCACAGACCACGGAGTCATTGAGACCCCTATCTTCATGCCTGTGGGAACGGTCGGTTCGGTCAAGGGTATCTCTGTTGACGTACTGAAGAATGACATCAAGGCACAAATCATTCTGGGCAACACATATCACCTGTACCTTAGGCCGGGCACAGACACTCTTGAGAAGGTCGGAGGACTGCATAAGTTCAACGGCTTTGACCGTCCGATGCTGACTGACAGCGGCGGCTTCCAGGTATTCTCACTGACCGGCCTGCGCAAGATGAGTGAAGAGGGCGTAAAGTTCCAGTCACACATTGACGGTTCCCGCCACCTGTTTACCCCGGAGCGTGTCATGGACATAGAGCGTAGCATCGGTGCAGACATAATGATGGCCTTTGACGAATGCGCACCGGGCACCTCAGAGTACCGCTACGCAAAGAAATCGACTGAACTTACGCACCGCTGGCTGGACCGATGCATAAAGCGTTTCAATGAGACCGAGCCAAAGTACGGCTACCACCAGTCACTGTTCCCGATAGTCCAGGGCTGCACCTACAAGGACCTGAGGGAAATGTCCGCAGAGTACATTGCATCAAAGGATGCAGAGGGAAATGCCATAGGCGGACTTGCCGTAGGCGAGCCGACTGAAGTCATGTATGAGATGATTGAAGTTGTGAACGGAATCCTGCCAAAGGACCGTCCAAGGTACCTGATGGGTGTAGGTACGCCTGCCAACCTGCTTGAGGGAATTGCCCTTGGCGTTGACATGTTTGACTGTGTCATGCCTACCAGGAACGGACGCAATGCGATGCTCTTCACCAAGGACGGCATCGTGAACATCCGCAACAGCAAGTGGGCTGAGGACTTCAGTCCGATTGAGGCTGACGGTGCTTCTGAATTTGACCGCTTCTACAGCAAGGCTTACCTGCATCATCTGTTCAAGGCCAAGGAGTTTCTGGCACTTGAGATTGCATCGGTCCACAACCTTGCATTCTACCTGTGGCTGGTGGGTGAAGCCAGGAAGCACATCATTGCCGGAGACTTCCGTGACTGGAAGGAGATCATGGTAAAGCGTGTAATGCAGAGACTATAATAATAATGAAGAGATGAGAAACCCACTGAAAGGAATACTGCTGAAGAGGTTGGACTGGTACATTGTACGGAAGTTCCTGGGTACCTACTTCTTCTCAATCCTTCTGATTGTAGCCATATCGGTAGTATTTGACTTCAACGAGCATATAGACAAGCTGAAAGAGGCAACTGCACACGAGGTGATATTCCAGTATTACCTGAACTTCATCCCCTACTTTGCCAATCTGTTCAGTCCACTCTTTGTGTTTGTTGCAGTAATCTTCTTCACCTCAAAGCTGGCAGAGAACTCTGAGATAATAGCCATGTTCTCAACCGGAATGAGTTTCAAGAGGATGCTGCGTCCGTACATCTTCTCGGCATCGATCATTGCTGCCCTTACATTCTGTCTGGGAGCCTACATCATTCCGCGCGGAAGTGTCACGCGAATTGCATTTGAAAACAGGTACATAAAGAAGAAGCAGGCCACCAATGCCAGGAACATCCAGCTTGAGGTTGAAGACGGTGTAATCATATACATTGAGCGCTTTGAAACCTACAACCAGACAGCATACAGGGTTGCTCTGGACCGTTTTGACGGGAAGAAACTGGTCTCTCACATGACCGCCAGAACAATGGAGTTTGACACGCTCAGCATTGACCAGAATCACTGGAAGGCACGCAACTACATGATCCGTGACCTGTCCGGAAACCAGGAGGTGATTGAACAGGGCGATGCAATTGACACACTGATATCTCTATGCCCGGCAGACTTCCTTATTGAACGCGGACAGCAGGAGACCATGACCCAGCCTGAACTGAAGGAGTATATCGAACGCCAGAAAATGCGTGGCGTAGGTAACATACAGGAGTTTGAGATTGAGTACCACAAGCGCATTGCCATGACATTTGCATCGTTCATCCTGACCATAATGGGAGCATCGCTGGCAAGCCGCAAGAGAAAAGGCGGCATGGGACTGCACCTGGGAATTGGACTGGGACTGAGTTTCACATACATCATGTTCCAGACACTGGCATCGTCATTTGCGGTGAGCGGGGCAATGTCTGCCGCCTGGGCTGAGTGGATGCCTAACATACTTTTCATATTCATTGCCATATACCTTTATTATAAAGCACCTAAATAAAGCATGAGATTTGACGATTTTGACTTTGAACCAGACATTCTGGATGCCATAGATTCCATGAATTTTACGGAGTGTACTCCTATACAGGAGCAGTCAATTCCGGTTATCATGGATGGTCATGACCTGATTGGAGTTGCCCAGACCGGCACCGGAAAGACTGCGGCATACCTGCTTCCCGTACTGAACGAACTGTCAAAGGGAGGATATCCGCCAAACGCAATCAACTGCGTGGTCATGTCCCCTACCCGTGAGCTTGCCCAGCAGATTGACCAGCAGGTGCAGGGATTCTCATACTTTGCTCCAATTTCAAGCGTGGCTGTATATGGCGGCAATGACGGAATACGCTATGAACAGGAGCGCAGAGGTATGGCCATGGGAACGGACATAGTGATTGCCACTCCAGGAAGACTCATCAGCCATATCAGTCTGGGAAACATTGACCTATCAAAGGTAAGCTTCTTCATCCTTGACGAGGCTGACCGCATGCTTGACATGGGCTTCCACGACGACATCATGCAAATTGTCAGCCAGTTGCCAAAGACCAGACAGACGCTGCTATTCTCTGCAACCATGCCCAAGGAGATTCAGGAGCTGGCCGGAAAGATACTGAACAATCCTGTTGAGATAAAACTTGCCGTATCAAAGCCGGCAGAGAAGATCCTGCAGGCTGCATACATCTGCTATGAGACACAGAAGGTTGGAATCATACAAAACCTGCTTGAGGACAAGGTTGAGCGACGAATCATCATCTTTGCGTCGTCCAAGCTCAAGGTCAAGGAAATCACAAAGACACTGCAGCGTCTTCAGCTGAATGTAGGCGAGATGCACTCTGACCTGGACCAGTCACAGCGCGACGACATCATGTACAAGTTCCGCAGCGGCCATATAAAGATTCTGGTAGCAACTGACATCGTATCGCGTGGAATTGACATTGACGACATTGATCTGGTCATAAACTTTGACGTACCTCATGAGGCTGAGGATTACGTTCACCGCATAGGACGTACCGCACGTGCCGGTGCAGAGGGATGCGCCCTGACATTCGTGAACCCCGAGGACCAGAACGTCTTCCATTCCATTGAGAAGTTCCTTGAGAAGGACATCTACAAGATTCCAATTCCAGAAGAGCTGGGTGAAGGCCCTGCCTACACTCCATCAGCCGGCAAACGGCGCGGGAAAGGTCATGGCGGTCACGGAAACGGAGGGAACAGAAACGGCGGTCACGGACATGGTGGTGGCGGAAGAGGCGGCCACAACAGGAAGGGACATAAATAAGGTGGCAACAAGCCACGGAAAAATAAAGGGGAGCTCGAATAAAGCTCCCCCTTTTTTTCAATACTGTTCCTTTTCATTCGGGAAGTCACCCGTCTTGACATCCTCAACGTATCGGCCAACCGCATCTGTAATCACAGAGTTCAGGTCTGCATACCTGCGCAGGAAGCGCGGGGTGAATCCACGGGTCATGCCAAGCATATCGGCAACTACCAGCACCTGGCCGTCAACGCCGCCACCTGCACCGATACCGATGATTGGAATGGAAACCTCATTTGCAACACGTTCTGCAAGAGCAGCAGGAATTTTCTCAAGTACAATAGAGAAACAGCCAGCCTCTTCAAGCAGGTGGGCATCGGCTATAAGTTTCTCTGCCTCAGCCTCTTCCTTGGCACGGACTGCGTATGTACCGAACTTGTTGATGGCCTGAGGTGTCAGGCCAAGATGGCCCATTACCGGGATTCCGGCGTCAATGATCTTCTTTACTGACGGAAGAATCTCTGCGCCACCCTCAAGCTTAAGGGCATCAGCATGAGTCACCTTCATTATCTTGATTGCGTTCGTGACGGCCTCTGCGTCACTGATCTGATACGTACCGAAAGGCATGTCAACGACAACCAGAGCCCTGTTCACCGCCCTGACTACAGACTTTCCGTGATAGATCATCTGGTCAAGAGTGATAGGAAGGGTTGTCATGTTACCTGCCATTACATTCGATGCAGAATCACCAACCAGAATAACGTCAATGCCGGCAGCATCGACAATCTGGGCCATTGTGAAATCATAGGAAGTAAGCATGGAAATCCTCTCACCACGCTGCTTCATTTCTCTAAGTCGCTGAGTAGTAACCTTTCTCTTATCTTCTGACAAATATCCCATTTCGGTTCATTTTTTGACGTGGCAAAGTTATGAAAAAAGAGATACATTGGCTAAATTAGCAGACAAAACAGACCAATCTGAAAAAAATGCCAGAATATTCACTTCTTACATTATACAAGGCTTCAGCCGGCTCCGGAAAGACATTCCAGCTGGCAGTACGCTACATTGCGCTGCTTGCGGAAAACCCTACACTATACAGGAATATCCTTGCTGTAACCTTCACCAACAAGGCTACACAGGAGATGATGCAACGTATCCTTTCACAGCTTTACGGGATAAGTCACAGTTTGGAATCGTCAGACAGCTATCTTACAGAAATCCAGAAATTCCTGACCCTTAAGGGAAAGAATATGACGGCCGATGCCATAAGAAAGAATGCAGGCATCGCCCTGAACATGCTGTTGCAGGATTTTGGCCATTTCAGGATTGAGACCATAGACAGTTTCTTCCAGTCCATACTCAGGAACATGGCACGCGAACTGCAGCTTGGCGGTGGCCTGAACATTGAACTTGACCAGAAGAAGGTCATTGCAGAATCAATTGAATCATTCATGGGAAAACTCAAGCGCGACGACGCAGACATGAAAAACGTGGAGCGGTTCATTGAGGGCAACATGAACAACGACCAGGACTGGAGAATCAACACCAGGCTTGAGTCTTTTGCATCGCAACTCTTTCAGGAGACCTTCCTTGAGAATGGTCAGGAGCTGACGGAACTGCTCAGAAAGCCAGATTCAATCCATGAATTCCGCAGGAAGATTGATGCCTTCAGGGATGAGAAGATAAAACCGCTTGAAGAGAGAGTCAGTGAAATAGGAACCACGCTTCTTTCAATGATTCCGGCAGTTGACATGGGCAAAAGTCCTATGACCAAGGGCATTGAGAGCTATTTCACCAGCATACGCGACCTGGAAATGAAAGAACCATCTGGAAACATGCTCAAAGCCCTGAATGACCCCGCAAAATTCTTCCAGAGCAAGTATCAGAAAGAGTATCTGCACATTGCAGAGCAAATGCAGTCACTCACAGATGAGGCTATACAGGTATGGAACAGCTTCATAGGAATGAAAAACTCCTATGACCTGACCACCTGCTATCTGTACGAATTGAGCCTGATTCTCTCAATAAGAAAAGAAATCGATGCCCTGAACTCAGAAAAAAGCCGTTTTCTGCTGGCAGACACCACGAATCTGCTGACCAGGATGCAGGACGGAGACACCTCATTCATATTTGAGCGTACCGGCAGTTTCACTGACCACATGATGATAGACGAATTCCAGGACACATCACGTCTGCAGTGGCACAATCTGAAGATTCTGATGGAGGAGTGTCTGGCACACCGTAAGGAGTGTCTGGTTGTCGGTGACGTCAAGCAGTCCATCTACCGCTGGAGGAATGGAGACTCAAACATTCTGAACACAGAGATTGACCGGGAATTTGCCAACTACCATCCCGAGCCATGGCCGCTAGCTGTGAACCGACGCAGCCGGAAAGAAGTTGTTGACTTCAATTCTGAGTTCTTCAGGAAAGCATCGGACATCATTGGTGCAGACTACTACAACCAGTTTGGAAGCCACTACATGGAGCTTGAGAAGGCATACGGAGAGACGGGCGCCGAGCAGGAATCAGTTGCAGACAAGGCAGGCGGATATGTGAAGGTTGCCGTGAACAATAATTCTGACAAGACCATGGAAGAGGCCGTTGCAGAAGAGGTCAGGAATCTTGTCGATGCAGGAGTAAGGCAATCTGACATTACCATTCTGTTCAGAGCCAGGAGCAACATGCGCAGGATTACGGAGTATTTCAACCAGAACCTGCCGGAATACCGGCTTATCTCAGCAGAGGCATTCCGCTATGACTCCTCATGTGCAGTACGCATGATTGTGAATGCCCTCAAGTGGATTACCGCAGAAGATGACCAGCTTGCCCTGTTTCAACTGGCATACGACTACTCTGTTTACGTCCTGAAAGAGAAAATATCAATTGCAGACGTAATAGAGCGCCAGCCGGAAGTCATCCTGCCCGAGGATCTGCTGCAGAACGTTTCCACACTCAGGCAACTACCTCTGTATGAATTGGTTGAGCGTCTGTACAACATCCTGCAGATTGAACAGGCAGAAGGTCAGGATGCATTCATCTTCTCATTCCTTGATGCCCTGACAGCATACCTGAAGACTGAGAGTGCAGACGCCCACGCCTTTCTGGAGTACTGGGATGAGGTCCTGTTCAAGAAGACCATACCATCAGGTTCCTCAGACGGAATACAGCTCATGACCATTCATCAGTCAAAAGGACTTGAGTTCCATACCGTGATTGTGCCATACTGCAGTAACGATTGGAGTTTTACTACTCCCGGTCACGGAAAGATCAGCAACATCTGGTGCAAGCCTTCTGATGCCCCATTCTCAGACATGCCTCTGGTACCGGTTGCATATAGTAAGGAGATGAACAGATCCGTTTATCGCGATGCCTACAGGCAGGAGTACGGACAGACCGTCATGGATAACCTGAACATATTCTATGTTGCGTTCACAAGAGCTACTGACAATCTGATCATTCTGGGAAAGAGTGCCAAGGAAGCAAGTTCACTGACGGCATCATCGCTCATCAGGGATATCTTCCAGGAAGATGTCGTTGAAACGGGCACAATCAGCCCACATGAGGATAAGCAGGAGAAAGTCATCAGCCCAGACCAGGTAAATCCGTTCAACATCAAGCCGCTTGGCCAGAGTGTCCACATGAAGTCTTTCGGAATCAATGCAAACTTCAGGCAGTCAAACGATTCGGCACACTTTGTGCATGAAGCCACGGGGAACGATGCGGGACTGCGTCAGGATCAGTTCATTGACCAGGGCAAGCTGCTGCATGAGCTTTTCTCACGCATCAGGACTGCAGCGGACATTGAGTCGCAGGTTCAGCAGATGCTCATGGACGGACAGCTGGAATCAGAGAAGCAGGCATCGGAAATCCTGAAAATTGTCAGCAAGGCTCTGGAGAACCCAACGGTAGCAGACTGGTTCAGCGGAAGATACACCCTGTTCAACGAAACCTCAATCCTGTTCCGGCAGAATGGGCGCCACAAATCGCTCAGGCCTGACAGAGTAATGCGCGCAGGAGACAGGACGATTATCCTTGACTACAAGTTTACAGGTACTGAGCGTAAACTGCAGGAACATAAAGACCAGGTGCAGGAATACCGTGAGAGACTGAAAGAGATGGGAATTGAGAACGTAGATTGTTATATCTGGTATTTTTACAGCAATAAGATTGAGCAGTGCTGATTATGGAACATTTTCTAAAACTTGTAGCTGAAGACCTTTTCAGCAACTACCTTGACCCAAAACGTGGACTTGCAGGCATCACACTGATATTCCCGAACCAGCGTGCTGCCCGATTCTTTGACGACCATCTGACATCACTGGCCAGTAAGCCCGTGTGGTCACCTGCGTACATGACTATCGGCAATCTGTTCCAGCAGCATTCCACCCTGAAGACCGCAGACCAGCTGATGCTTGTCTCAACCCTATACCGGGTATATAAAGAGGTTCTGCATACAGACGAATCGCTTGACTCTTTCTGGAGCTGGGGAGAGATCATGCTGGCAGACTTTGACGACCTGGACCGCCAGATGGCTCCAGCAGAGGAACTGTTCAGCTCACTTGACCAGCAGCGCCAGATTGACAGTGACCATTCTTTCCTTACAGAAGAGCAGGTGAATGCACTGAAGGAGTTTTTCCGTGATTTTGATGAAAGCAGGCCTTCTGAACTGCGTACCCGCTACCTGAACATCTGGAATTCACTTGGAACAATCTACAATCAGCTGCGCAGCACGATTGAATCCCAGGGGCTTGCCTATGAAGGTATGCTTCAGCGTCAGGTAGCAGAGCACATTGAATCAATAGACTGGGGCAACAACATGTATGCCTTCATAGGTTTCAACAGTCTGAACAAGGCAGAACATACGCTGTTCAAGGCCCTTGCAGAGGCAGGAAAGGCCATATTCTACTGGGATTATGACATCCGCTACGTGAACGATGCAGGCCATGAGGCAGGCCTCTTCATGCGCCGTAACCTGAAAGATTTTCCTAACCGCATATCGGAAGATCACTTTGACAACCTCTCTAAAGAGAAGGAACTTACAATAGTCGAATCATCTACAGACAACAGTCAGGCCAGATACATTACCAAATGGCTAGGCGAACTGGGGCGTCCATCAGACCGCGACACCGCCATAGTCCTCTGTAACGAAGCCCTGCTGCAGCCAGTCCTGCACTCTGTTTCAAAGGACGATGCAAAGGACATAAACATAACCATGGGCTACCCGCTCAGAAGCACACCTGTTCATGCCCTGACCGATGCCCTGATCAATCTGCAGAGACTGGGAAGACGCAGCAACGGGAAATACGCCATAGAGTACGTGGCATCGGTACTGGCCAATCCGCTGGTCCAGAAACTGACAGAAAACGCCGCTCCAACCTATGCCACCCTGCTGAAGGAGAGGAAGTTCTTCCCTACCAGTCAGGACCTGTCCAAGGACGCTGCCCTGGAGACGCTTTTCCGTAGCATTGACGATGCCGGCGGCATCCTTGAGTATCTGAAATCGGCTCTCAGGATGTTCGTCCCAGTCATCACAGACAGTCAGGACACACTTTTTGAGCCGCTCAATCTTGAAGCCCTGTATCGCACATACACACAGATCAACAGGCTCAGTTCACTCGCAGCCCAGGGAGTACTTGACCTGAATGACTCTGTAAATCAAGACGGCACAAGAAATTCCGGACATGAGACCACCTTCCGCCTGCTTAGGAAAGTGCTGGCGGGAGCATCGGTACCATTCCACGGAGAGCCGGTCATAGGCATGCAGATCATGGGCCTTCTTGAGACCCGTAATCTTGATTTCAATGAAGTGCTGCTCCTGTCTGCAAATGAGGGCACACTGCCGGTCAAGGGCGCTCAGGCATCGTTCATACCGTACAACCTGCGCGCCGCGTTCGGCCTGACTACAATGAAGGAGCGCAGCGCAATCTCTGCCTACAACTTCCAGCACCTTATCCAGCGCGCATCAAAGGTAACCATGGTGTACAACAGCAACGCCGATGCCGCCACGGGTGGAACAGGCATGATGTCTCGCTATCTGCTGCAGATGATGGTTGACGGCCGTACACCGGTCAGACGCATAAGGCTGCTGGCAGAACACGCCACAGGTTCCGAACAGCCTATAACCATACAGAAGACGCCAGAGATAATCAACAGACTCAAACAGATGTATGACAGCAACTTGACAGAAAGATACCTGTCACCGTCCGCACTCAACACATACTTTGACTGCAGGCTGAAATTCTATTTCAAGTACTACGCAAAGATCAACGTGCGCCGTGACCCTACCGGTGCTATTGAATCAGACATGTTCGGCTCAATCTTCCACAAGAGTGCAGAGCTGGCATACAACGACATGGCAGCCGCAGCATCGAACCGACTGCTGACCAAGGAGATTCTCATGGCTCTGGCAAATGACAAGGAAGCAATCTGCAGATATGTTGACCAAGCATTCAAGGAGGAGTATTTCAACAATACAGACGTTCCTACAGCAGATTACAACGGAGACCAGACCATCAACCACCATGTTATTGAAAGTTACCTAAAGAAGCTACTTCTGGCAGATGCCAAGGATGCTCCGTTCACATACATAAGCAGCGAATCGCAGGACTATGAACACTGCATCCTTGTAAAATCCGGCGTAGATGACTCTGACGTAAGTGTAAGAATCCAGGGAAAAGTTGACCGCATTGACATGAAGGATGGAATTGTGCGTATTGTTGACTACAAGACCGGCGCTGCCAGGAAAGAAGTAAAGGACTCGCTTGACATACTCTTTGACAGGAATCAGGCAAAGCGTGACTCGCACAAGTTCCAGGCCCTGTACTACGCCACCCTGCTCAGTGAATCAGAGAACTACCGTAACGCCCGGCTTGGTGCCCAGCTTATATATATCAGGAAGCCCCACAAGGAGTCATACATAACTCTTGGAGGATATGAAGTGAACAACTTCACGGTAGAGTTGAAGGAAGGTTTCACAGAGCGTCTGCAGGCCCTCATCCAAGAGATTTTCAGCACAGAAACTCCGTTTGACCAGACCAAGGACCGCCAGAACAAGTGCAAGTACTGCGACTACGCCCCACTCTGCTCCCGCTGATTCGCACGGTTTGGGGACAGGTCCACGCCTGGCGAGGGACAGGTCCCATTTTGGCGAGGTTGTCCGGTGCATTTGACCTTGTCTTGCCCCTGGCGCGTTGGATTTCTCTTTTTCCCGGTGCGTTTGGCGGGTTCCTGCCCCGGGAAGGTCTCTTTTCTTAGCTCTCCGGTGCGTTTGGCTTTGACCTGCCCCTGGTGCTTGAGATTTCTTCTTTCCCGGGTGCGAATAGTATCTATTTGCACCTGCGTAGGCATTCCCCTTTGTCAACACTATTACCATGTTTGCTGGTAAGGAAGTGATCTTCAAAAGAATGGGAATCTCAAACAAGGAAGGAAATTATCTGTTAAGGAAAGGAGCACAGATCCATTTCTGACAGGACTGTCACCAGAAAACAGCTCAATAATAGGTATTGTAAATGGGAGGGCAGAGCACTCCGACAAGCGGCGTCTTTGCGATACGAAGTGAGCAATAAATAGCCGCGAGTGGAGTGCTTTGTCCATTCAGTCGCGCCAAGTTAAAGCATGCGACTATTGATGGAAATACACAATAATCAAAGGGTGTTTGTTGGCGTTTACAATTCTAGGGACGATGCTTCGAACAATCAGGGACCTGTCCCCAAAATGGCGTCACAGACGGCGAAGCTCCTCCTTGAGGTACGGAGCAGTATGTCCCTTGCCAGAAGACGCAACCTTCTCTGGAGTGCCGCAGACAACCACACGGCCTCCGCCGCGGCCTCCTTCCGGACCCATGTCAATGACCCAGTCCGCCATCTTGATCACGTCAAGGTTATGCTCAATGACAATGACCGTATTACCCTTGTCAACAAGGCGTTGAAGGACATTCATCAGCACACGGATATCCTCAAAATGAAGACCGGTGGTAGGCTCATCAAGAATATACATAGTACGTCCGGTATCTTTCTTTGCCAGCTCTGTAGCCAATTTTACGCGCTGACTCTCTCCACCCGAGATAGTGGTTGAAGGCTGCCCCAGTTTCAGGTAGCCTAAACCTACATCCTGCAGGACCTTTATCTTATTTAGAATATGAGGAACATTCTCAAAGAATTCAACTGCCATGTTGATGGTCATGTCAAGAATGTCTGCAATGGACTTTCCCTTGAAACGGACTTCAAGAGTCTCGCGGTTGTAGCGTTTGCCGTGGCAGACCTCACATGGAACCATCACGTCAGGCAGGAAGTTCATTTCAAGTGTCTTGTAGCCATTTCCACTGCAGGCCTCGCATCGGCCTCCGGAAACATTGAAAGAGAAACGGCCGGGCTTGTAGGCACGGATTTTTGACTCAGGCAGCTCTACGAAAAGCGCACGGATGTCGCTGAACACGCCTGTGTATGTAGCAGGATTTGAACGCGGAGAGCGTCCCAGAGGTGACTGGTCAACGTTCACAATCTTGTCAACATTCTCAATACCACTGACGGAATCGTATTGCAGAGGTTCCTTCAGTGAGCGATAGAACTTCTGTGAGAGCAAAGGTTGCAGCGTTTCATTCACCAGTGTTGACTTGCCGCTGCCTGAAACACCGGTAACGCAGACAAGCTGACCAAGCGGAAACTCCACGTCAATGCCCTTCAGGTTATTGCCACAGCATCCCTTCAGTTTTATTGATTTCCCAGTAGAAGAACGTCTTACAAGTTTTCCTTCACTTACATCTTCCGTTCCATTCAGATAGCGCGAGGTCATGGTGTCCGTACGCAGCATACGGTCTACCGGACCGGAATAGACCACTTCACCACCACGACGGCCAGCCTTTGGTCCCAGGTCAATCACCCAGTCTGCGGCCATCATCATGTCACGGTCATGCTCAACCACCAGCACTGTGTTGCCGGCATCGCGCAACTGCTTGAGCGAATCAATGAGCCTGCGGTTGTCACGCTGATGAAGACCGATGCTCGGCTCGTCAAGGATGTAGAGCACGTTAACCAGCTTTGAGCCGATCTGGGTTGCCAGTCGGATGCGCTGTCCCTCACCGCCTGACAGTGAATCGGCAGGACGGTTAAGTGAAAGATAGTCAAGACCCACATCAAGCATGAACTTAAGGCGTGAGCGAATCTCCTTGAAAATTTCTATTGATATATTCTTCTGACGTTCTGACAATTGCGACTCAACCGAGCGCGCCCACTCGTACAGGTCAGAGATATCCATGTTTGCAAGTTCAATGATGTTCTTGCCGGCAATGAAGAAGTTCAGCGACTCCTTGTTCAGCCTGGCGCCTCCACAATGAGGACAGGTAGTGGTCATGGCAAACTGATCCACCCTGCGCTGCTCTGCCGCTGACAGGTCTGTCTGCTGCTGAAGAGAGCGTATGTACTTGACGATGCCCTCATACTCCATGAACACGGTGTCAGCATCGCTGTTGATTCCTGTTATCTGAACCTTGATGCGTTCTGAGCTTCCGTTGAAAAGTTCATCAACAACATCTTCAGAGAGTTCCTCTATAGGAGTGTCTATCGTAAACTCATATTTCTGGAGAAGAGAGCTTATCTGCCTGAATATAAGGGTATTCTTATATGTACCCAGAGGAAGAATTGCACCCTGTTTCACAGAAAGCGTCCTATCCGGAATGACCTTGTCAATATCAACCATTGAGACATATCCCAGGCCCTTGCACTTAGGGCAGTAACCCTGTGGTGAATTGAATGAGAAGTTGTGCGGAGCCGGATCACGGTATGATATTCCTGAGGTAGGACACATCAGGCGTTTGCTGTAATGCTTCAGCACACCCTCTGTCTGACGGCCGGGTATAGGATTGTCACTCTTCTGGACAGAGAGTATTGACATCATTCCGTCACCCTGCTTCATGGCAATTCCTATGGCATCGGACAGGCGCTTCAGGTACTTCTCCTCTACCACAAGTTTCTCAACCACGACGTCAATGTCATGGTTCTTGTATCGGTCAAGCTTCATGCCGGCCTTGACCTCACGCATCTCTCCGTCAACACGGACGTTCAGGAATCCCTTACGGCGTACGGTTTCAAACAGTTCCTTGTAATGACCCTTGCGGTTCTTCACGAGCGGGGCAAGCACATAGATACGCTGTCCGTTGTACTGGTCAATGATCAATTTGAGAATCTGCTCTTCTGTGTATTTGACCATAGGTTCACCCGTCACGTATGAATGGGCCTCACCAGCGCGTGCAAAGAGAAGGCGCAGATAATCATATACCTCAGTAGTAGTGCCGACAGTTGATCTTGGATTGCCGCTTGTAGTCTTCTGTTCAATGGAAATCACAGGACTTAATCCGGTAATCTGGTCAACATCAGGACGTTCCAGATTTCCCAGAAAATTGCGGGCATAGGCAGAGAAGGTCTCAATGTAACGTCTCTGACCCTCCGCATAGATTGTATCAAATGCCAGCGATGATTTTCCGCTACCACTCAGTCCCGTTATCACGGTCAGCGACTTGTGCGGAATCTCTACGCTTATGTTTTTCAGGTTATTGGTTCTGGCACCAACGACACTGATCTTCTGTGACTCGTCTTTCATGTGATTACTGTCCATTTCTGCCCAGTCCCTTCAGAATATTGATATCGGACCTACGGTTATAACTCTTTCCACCTGCACCCACAGCCTCTATGTGAATATAATAGACTCCGTCTGCAACGACTTCACCGCGATGCGTTCCATCCCAGCAGATGTAGTATCCGCCATTCTGGTCGTCCTCATACTGTAGGTTATCCTGGTTTCCAGAACAGATAAGCTGTCCCCAGCGGTTGAAGATTGACATCTTAAATGAGACGATTGACTTGACATGTACCTTGAACAGGTCGTTTATTCCGTCTCCGTTCGGAGAAAAAGCATTCGGAATGTCAATGTCAGAGGCATCGACTGAAAATGAGATCGGATCAAGCAGCTCACCATCTATAATATCAGTGCTACCGGCCTCTCTGTATGAGTATGCATACTGTATGGTGAATGTTCCGAAATCCTCTATGTCATACTCTGTGATTGCATCCTGACGCATAAGATACTCTTCCTGTCGCTGAATCTTTCCGTCCATGTAATTACGCACGATGCGCCATGAAGAGAAGACCGTTGCAGTAGTTGCCTCGTGTCCACTGTTCAGTATTATGTGAAGGGGGGCTTCATAGGCAGAAGACCCGGAATCTCCGACATAGAGAGTGTCGGATTCACCTGATATGTTTGTCAGGACAGCATAGGCCCTGGGAACTGGAATCGTGCAGAATGCCGGCAATGCAGCCATGCAGCACACTAGTATGATAATTGCTCTTTTCACCTTACCTTATATATAAGTGTGCGAATTTACTCATTTTTCCGTACCTTTGCATCATAACCTTCAAAGGATGAACAGGATTATAACAAAACTGGCCATTGCCACATGTCTGCTGCTGGTTTCCGCATTTGCAGCAGCTCAGGAAAGCGTATATACCAAACACACTGCACAGCAGGGAGAAACGCTGTACAGGATTGCCGTGAACAACGGAATTTCAGTACAGGACATCTACAGAGCCAACCCTGGACTTGAAGCCCAGGGACTCAAGGTTGGACAGACAATCAATATCCCAAGGGCATCGACAGTACAGGAAGTTCCGCTGCAGGACCTGGCAGCCGTGACAAGGACAGACCTTATCTCAAAGCCAGCCCAGAACAGTCCGTACAAAGCTATCCACAAGGTGGAAAAGAGGGAGACGATATACAGGATCTGCAGAAATTACGGCATTACACAGGATGAGTTCCTGCAGGCCAATCCGGAATACAGATACTCTAAGCTTCGCGTCGGAGTAAACGTAAACATCCCATACTCAGAGTCAGAGAAGGCCGCGCGCAGTCAGCAGTCCGGTCCATCAGGAACAGTCTCAACGGTTCCGGCCCAGACCGAGCCACAGGAAACCGTCTCAGAGCCAGGCGAATCGTTCTTCTCACAGATTTTTCAGGACAGGAAGGATGACGGAGTCATACGTGCTGCGCTCATCATGCCGTTCGTGCTCAACGGTCCTCAGAATACTGACCAGAAGAAGATGGTCGAGTTCTACCAGGGAGTGCTCATGGCCATTGAAGAACTCAAGCAGCAGGGAACATCCATAGAGCTTCAGGTCTATGACTCTGGGGCAGAGGGTTCTGACATCTCAGACATCATAAATCGTCAGGAGATGCAGGACATTGACATAATCTTCGGTCCACGCTACAGCGGGCACATTGCTCAGGCATCGGCATTTGCAATGCAGAAGAAGATTCCTCTGGTTCTGCCTATGAACAGTACAATTGAGCAGGTTTACACAAATCCTTACATCTTCCAGCTCAACACTGCCCCAACCTACTACATGGCTGAGGTTTACAACCACTTCTTCAGGCAGTTCAGCAACCCGAACGTAATAATCATCGATGCAAAGGACAACAGTCACAACACCTTCATTGAAGGGCTGCCAGACCAGCTGAAGCAGCATGGAGCATCGTACGTAACCGTTGTTGCCGACACAGCAACAAGCAGAATCATTGACCAGTTGCAGCCTGACAAGCAGAACATTTTCATCATAAACAGTTCTGCTGCAGCACCGCTCAACAAGATGCTGCCGGTTCTGCAGCTCGTTGAAAGACAGAAGGACCCAGACATTGAGACATGCCTGTTCGGCTACCCAGAGTACCAGATCTACTCAACAGACCATCTTGATGAATTCTACGAGATTGACACCTGGTTCTATTCATGGTTCTACACAAACAACCTGCTGCAGGAGTCCGTTGACTTCAACAGTCGCTTCAGAAGATCATTCAGCAGACAGATGCTGATCAGCTACCCAAGCTTTGCGTCATACGGATATGACATGGCCAGCTTTTTCCTGAATGGAATGGCAAAATACGGTGACAGAATGATAGAAAACCTTGACAGGATTGAATCCAGACCGGTTCAGATGGGCTTCAAGTTCTCAAGACAGGGCACTGGAGGCTATATCAACGACAAGATTTTCTTTATCCATCTGGCAAACGACTGCACTGTCTCAAAAAAGGATTTTGACAAATGAGAACTCCGGCCAGATTACTGATTCTTGCTTTCTGTGCAATCCTTGGCGGCAATCTGCATGCCCAGGTTGGACAGCCACGCAGCCGTTATGAAGTTGGAGGCAGTCTTGGAATGACAAATTCCACCGTCAACTTCTCTCCATCAATAAAGCAGGACCTGAACCTGGGATACACAGGCGGTCTTACCATGCGCTACACCAGTGAAAAGTATTTCTTCCTGATCTGCGCAGCACAGCTTGAAGCAAACTTTGTCCAGCGCGGCTGGAACGAACTGATTGAAGACGGTTCCGGCAACCAGTACTACAGGACACTCAATTACGTGGAGATTCCTTTCCTGACCCATCTGGGATTTGGACGTGAAGCACGCGGAATCCAGGGATTCGTGAACCTTGGCCCTCAGGTCGGATTCCTTATAAATGAGAAGGAACACTATGGCGGAGCGTTACCATGGGACACCAGCAACAGGGCAAACAATGTGATAGAACAGTACGGAAAGCCTGTTGAAAAGAAACTTGAATACGGAATTGCCGGCGGCGGCGGTTTTGAGATAAAGACCGGCATCGGCAGCCTTTCATTTGAGGGACGTTATTTCTACGGACTCTCAGATATATTCAACAACACCAAGAGAGATTACTTTGGACGTTCTGCAAACACGTCCATCTACGCGAAGATAACCTACATGTTTGAACTCTAAACAAATACGATCATGAAAAAGCATCTTGTAATACTGGCTGCGCTATCACTCATAACAGCAAATGCCGATGCACAGAAACTCAAGAATCTGTTCAACTCCTCAACAACCACAGATGTCCTGAATGCCATCACTGGCGGTGCAACCGCAACGACTGTGTCACTTCCTGGAACATGGACATATCAGGGAAGTGCCGTTGATCTGAGCGGAGAGAAGGCCCTGTCAAATGTTGCAGCCGCTGCAGCAGAGAGCACAATAAGTTCAAGACTCGATGCAGAGCTGGCAAAGGTTGGCATCACAGCAGGAAAGATGAAGATCACATTCAAGTCTGACAGCACATTCGTCTGCAACCTTGGCAACATCAATGTTCCTGGCACATGGAGCCAGAAAGGAACAGAGATCAAGCTCACCTGTTCGTATGCAGGCGTAATCAAGCTTCTGACACTTGACAATGGTCAGGTAACAGGAACACAGAACGGCTGCCAGATGGTCTTTGAGGCTGACAACTTCCTTGCCTTCGTAAAGAATGTACTTGCTACTATAGACGAACAGGGATCAGATGCCACTATCTCAAGCATCAAATCCCTGTTAGAGAACTATAACAAGCTTAAACTTGGATTCCGTCTCAGTCTCTGAGGCGGAATGCATTTGATTCAGCTATGATGTCTGCTTCTGCCTTGCTGACAGACATCAGTGAAACACCGCTCAAAATAAGCGATATCAGCGGGAAGCAGGCAGACCACATAGGGCGGAAAGCTGCATCGCCTTTAAGAATCAGCACATAGGCTACAAAGAAAATGTAGTAGCCCAGAATCATCAGTGAAATAAGTACCAGACACCTTTTCTGAAGTACAAAGTTCTTGAAGCCTGACAGAAGCAGCTCAAAGAGAGCTACAAGGAAAGTCAGAATCTGAACCACTCCCAATGCCCACAGGGCGCCACTACTGGTGCCCTCTACGAAATTCACCTTGAAATTTGTCAGCAGCGCTGTTGCTCCATCTGCATTTGAAAACTGTCCTATTGGAAGGAACAATCCGACAAGCAGAAGTACACAGATGGCAATCAGCCACAACTGGTGCAGATACAGACGCATCAGCCCAGATTTTCCTTCTCCTTTGAAGGATTGCGGAAATAGAGTTTGCCATCAAGGAACTCCTGAGCAGCAATAAGGTCTGGCTTTGGCAGACGCTCATAGTAACGTGAAATCTCAATCTGCTCACGGTTCTCAAATACCTCTTCAAGGTTGTCAGATGACGAGCTGAACTCCTCAAGTTTCTGCTTGAGCTCCTCCTTCATCTCAACAGAGATCTGGTTAGCACGCTTGCCGATGATTGCAACGCTTTCATAGATGTTACCTGTGTCCTTGATGAAATCCTTAAGGTCACGTGTCACTGTTGTTGTAGGAGCGTTTGTCTTCTTGAAATCCATTTTTGTTATGATTTTGCTTTGTTTACATATTTTTCCGAGGCCTGGAACATCTTGTCAGCCTCCTTCATGTATTGACTCTCCGGAAATTCGTTCTTGAAGGAATAATACTCATCAATAGTATTGCGGAAACGGTCAATCTTCTTTATCTCAACACTCTCTTCGGCCATCTTGTAATAAGCCTTCAGCACAAGGAATGAGAGTTCTTCTCTATACTTGGTGTATGGGAAGTTCTTCATGGCATTCTGTGCCGTGATGATGCATGATTCGTAATTGTTGCCACGGAAGTTACCCAGATTGTAATACAGGGTAGCAGACTTCATCTCCTTTTCAACAAGACGGTCATACATGTCGTAAATCATTTCGTTGCACTCATCAGCATAATCGCTGTAAGGATTCGTCTCAAGGAACATCTGCAACTCAGAGATAGCTGCATATGTACTTGTAGGATCAAGTCTTGGATCCGGGGTATCAAAATAGAGACTCTTGCCTGACAGGAATCGTGCCTGTGTTGCAAACTGTCCCCTTGGATAGGTCTTGTAATATGTCTGGAAATACTGCGATGCCGAGATGTAGTCCTTCATGTTATAGTAGCAGTTGGCAAGCAGGAATACTGCCTCTTCTGCTTTTTCAGAACCACGGAAACGCAAAACACAGTCCTCAATCATTGAACTGGCATTGGTGTATTTGCCGTCAATGTAGAGAGCCTTTGCAAATTCATACCTGTAATCATAGTCCGATGACTTCAGAGCCTTGCTGTAACCGGAGCATCCGGACAGCATAGTCATGGCCATGGTCAACGCCAGGAGTATCGAATATGTCAGTGCAGTCTTTTTCATTATTGGAAAATCGGTCGCAAAATTAGCCATTTCCACAGAAGAAAACAAAGAACAGCCGTTATTTATTATTAATATAGTTTTACTCCGGCACCTGAAGAACCTTTCCATTATCACGGACCACATTCTCAATCCACTTGTCAGAGTATGGCTCCTGGATTGGAGATGCAGGGATTCTCTCGTCATATCCGTTGTTCATGAAACTTCCGTCAGGATTCTGCTTCTTGATGTTTCCGTCAATATATTTTACCAGGAGTCTCTTGTCAAGTGACTGCCACTTGTCAAACAGCACGGCCGATGTTGCAAGTGCAATTGATGTAAGTGTCCAGACCTTGTTCTCTTCTGGGGCTCCAGCATAAAGATCGTCAAAAGACTTGAGTCCGGCTGACATCATGCTGTTCTCCCACTCGTCAATTACAGAACGCACCTCTGCACCAATCTTGTCATATCTCAGATAGCTGAACTGCGCGATTCTGCTTACCAGCCAGTACATTGAAGTCTCAGAGTATTCAAGAAGAGAGCCATTTCCCTCTTCGTATGCCGGATGGACTCTTTTGCTCAATGAAAAGTATGGAGTCAGCGGGCTTGTGGCAGCATCGTCAACACCGAACCAGAAGATACCAAAAGGCTTGTCTGCACGACACTGGGCCACGAACCACCATCCGGTCTGCTGGGTGGCAATTGCACGCTCGTTGATGTAGCTCTTTCCCTCATATTCAAAGCCCATAGGACGCCAGCGATATGGAAGATGGCTGCCACCGGCACCTATATCTGTAGTCATGTCCATTGGAGTACCCTCATAATGGTCACGCATCATGTCAGCCAGTTCCTTGTTGGTAATTTTATGATCTGGAGTAACGTACAGCGGCATGTGGTTTTCAAGATCATATCCCATTGCATAGTCAAGATACTTGTCCATGCCATTGCTGAAACGGTTGAAGAAAGACCATACACGGGCCTCACAGGCACGGGCTCCGCTGAAATCAAGTGGAGCATATACGTCGCAGAAACTGAACTCGCTGTCCTTTCCCTGGAAAAGTCCGTATTCACGGGCAAATTTCACTACATCCTTTGAATAGAGGCAGTTTTCAGGATCATTGAAGTCAATGGTGGTTATGCGTGCCTGATTTGCATGGGCAGAGATGCTTCCATCCGGGATACGCTTGGCAACCCATACTGCGCCACGGTTCACATTGTTTCCCTTCCTGTCAAGCTTTGTAGACTTGCCTATCATTTCCATGATCCAGACCTCATTCGGATCTGCAATGGTAAAGGACTCACCTTCCGATGCATAGCCATATTTCTGAAGAAGATCATCAATTACGCTGATTGCCTCACGTGCAGTCCTGGCACGCTGCAGGGTTATATATATCAGTGAACCATAATCAATTATTCCGGTTGTATCCATCAGCTCCTCACGGCCGCCGTATGTAGTCTCACCTATCACAAGCTGATGCTCATTCATGTTGCCTATCACGGAATATGTATGTGCAACCTGCGGTATTTCACCAAGATACTTACCGGTATCCCAGTCATGGATCTGCATCATTGTCCCGGCAGGATAATCAGCAGCAGGCTTATAGTACAATTCACCGTAAAGCTGATGTGAATCAGCAGCGTATGTCACCATTACAGAGCCATCGGCCGATGCTCCGCGTGTTACGATCAGGTTTGTGCAGGCCATACCGGCCGATGCTCCAAGACCGCATAGAAGTGCAGCAAAAAAGAGTCTCTTCATTTCAGTTGTTTTTTTCATAAGCAAAATTAGCAAAAAGGCTCCTTTCCCCGTGCAACTTTATCTAATTTTGCAGTCATGAATTTCAAGCTAGTATCTCCATACAGCCCAATGGGCGACCAGCCGCAGGCTATCAGGCAGTTGACAGAGGGAATCAACGACGGCCTTCCTGCCCAGACCCTGCTGGGTGTGACCGGTTCTGGAAAGACATTCACCATAGCCAACGTCATAAAGAACGTAGGCCGCCCCACCCTGGTACTGAGCCACAACAAGACCCTGGCTGCCCAGCTATACTCCGAGTTCAAGAGTTTCTTTCCGGAAAACGCCGTTGAATACTACGTTTCATACTATGACTACTACCAGCCAGAGGCATACATTCCATCAACGGACACTTATATAGAAAAGGACCTTTCCATCAACGATGAGATTGACAAGCTGAGGCTCTCAGCGACATCGGCCCTGCTGTCCGGACGCAAGGACGTGATTGTGGTGTCATCGGTCTCATGCATCTACGGCATGGGAAATCCTGCTGATTTCTACAACAACATGATAGGAATCAGAAAAGGCATGAGAATGGACCGCGACGTATTCCTGCGCAGACTGGTTGACAGCCTCTATACCCGCAACGACATAGAACTGTCACGCGGAGACTTCCGTGTACGCGGAGACAGCGTAGAGATAAACCTTGCCTACAACGACCTGGCACTACGTGTACAGTTCTGGGACGACGAGATCGATGCCATCGACGAATTTGACCTGATGACAGGCCAGCGCGTCGAGAGCTATGACCAGTACAACATCTACCCTGCCAACCTGTTCATGACCACAAAGGAGAGCCAGGAAAGGGCAATCCGCCAGATACAGGATGACCTTGTTGCACAGGTTGAATACTTCCGTGAAATCGGCAAGAACCTTGAGGCCAAAAGACTTCAGGAACGCGTTGAGTATGACATTGAGATGATCCGCGAGCTTGGCCATTGTTCAGGCATCGAGAATTATTCACGATACTTTGACGGCCGTGAAGCCGGTTCGCGTCCATACTGTCTGCTGGACTTTTTCCCAAAGGATTTCCTTCTGGTCATTGATGAAAGCCACGTGAGCGTACCTCAGCTGCACGCCATGTACGGCGGTGACCGTGCCAGGAAGAAGAACCTGGTGGAGTATGGATTCCGCCTGCCAGCCGCCATGGACAACCGTCCGCTGAAATTTGAGGAGTTCCGCGAAATGGTCAACCAGACAATCTACGTTAGCGCAACTCCTGCAGACTTTGAGCTCAACGAGAGCGAAGGCGTCATTGCCGACCAGGTAATACGCCCTACCGGCCTGCTTGACCCGGTCATAGAGATACGTCCAATCAAGAACCAGGTTGACGACCTGATGGAGGAGATACGCATACGCGCAGAAAAAGACGAACGAGTACTTGTCACCACCCTTACCAAGCGTATGGCCGAGGAGCTGAATGAGTATCTTCTGAGAAACGGCGTCCGATGCAACTACATTCACAGCGACGTTGAGACCCTTGACCGCGTGCAGATCATGTCAGACCTGAGAGCCGGCCTATATGACGTATTGATCGGTGTCAACCTGCTGCGTGAGGGTCTTGACCTCCCGGAAGTATCGCTCGTTGCAATTCTCGATGCAGACAAAGAGGGATTCCTGCGCGACCACCGTTCCTTGACGCAGACTGCCGGCCGTGCCGCCCGAAACGTGAACGGCATGGTAATCCTATATGCCGACCACATAACCGACAGCATGAAAAAGACCATGCAGGAGACCAGCCGCCGGCGCGAGAAGCAGATGAAGTACAATCAGGAGCATGGCATCACCCCACAGCAGATACAGAAAGCTATCACCACATCTCCGCTCACTGAAGGCCAGGCCGAACAGAAGAAGGCTAAGGAGTACAGCATGCAGCAGGCATCGGCAGCAGTTGCAGACCCTGTTACCCAGTACATGAATGCAAGTCAGCTGGATAAGGCGATTGCACGCACCAGAAAACTCATGAATGAGGCATCGCAGCGTATGGATTTCCTTGAAGCAGCTCAGTACAGAGACGAAATGTTCAAGCTTGAAGCCCTGAAAAAAGAGAAGGAATCCTGAACACACACGCACGGAAAATAGTTACATTTGCATGTTCTCTAACATAAACGCATGACAAACCAGGAATATTTCAAGGGTAAAGTGGCTATTGTTACGGGCGCAAGTTCTGGAATAGGCTTAGCAACAGCCAGAAGACTAGCTATGTGCGGTGCACGTGTCGTCATGGCCGCACGCTCAATCGACAGGCTTCAGGAACTGGAGCAGGAACTGTCAGGCATCACAGAGGTGCTGGCGGTAAAGACAGACGTTTCCAAGGAGGAAGACTGCCGCAATCTTATAGAAAGAACAGTTGAAAGATTCGGACAGATAGATATACTCATCAACAATGCAGGCATATCAATGCGCGCACTGTTCAAGGACATGAGTCTTGATGTCATGAGACAGCTCATGGATGTCAATTTCTACGGAACAGTATATTGCACGAAATTTGCCCTGCCATATATTCTTGAGAAGAAAGGTTCCATCGTCGGAGTCATTTCAACCGCCGGCTACAAGGGACTTCCAGCAAGGACCGGCTACTCGGCATCAAAGTTCGCAATCAACGGATTCCTTGACACGCTCAGATGCGAGCATCTTTATGACGGACTCCACGTAATGATCTTTGCACCGGGATTCACCTCTTCAGAAATACGCAAGAAAGCGCTCAGTGCAGACGGCAGTCAGCAGGGAGAAACTCCGCGCAATGAAGACGGCATGATGAGCGCAGACAAGGTTGCATGCATCATGCTCCGATGCATAAGAAAGCGTAAGTGGCGCAAGACCCTTACCCTTACCGGCAAAACACTGCTGGTTCTTACACGACTTATTCCAAAGCTTACAGACTACATGGAATATGCTTTCATGGCCCGTGAGCCTGAAAGCCCCCTCAACCGACATGGGGACAGGCCATCGAACGTTCGATGACCTGTCCCTGATTCGTTCGATGACCTGTCCCCGGATTTATCTGTTCTGCAGACGCTCCTGCTCCTTCTGGAGAGCTTCAAGTCTGGCCATCATGCTGTTGCTGCGACTCTTCTTCGGATCATTCTTCCTAGCCTCATAACGTGCCTCAAGCTGAGCAAGAAGTTTCTTCTCATCGGTGGTTCTGCGCAGATATACCATAATAAGTACACTGCTCAGAGCTGAGATGAAGTAGTAGTAATTCAGACCTGAAGAGTAGTTGTTCAGGGTGAAGAAGAAGATGAGTGGCATCAGATACATCATCCAGCGCATCATCTTCATGGATTCCTCCTGGCCAGGAGCCATATTCTGCTGCTTCATGGTGAAGAATGTGTTCAGCAGATTTGTAACGCAGAAGAGCACGCAGAAGATGCTCAGATGGGTTCCAATCATAGGAATCTTTGCGTTCCAACTCAGAATATCGTCAAATGCGGTAAGGTCAGTTGCCCACAGGAAACTCTGCTGACGCAGCTCTATTGCATTAGGCACAAAGAAGAAGAGAGCCATCCAGACAGGCATCTGAATGAGTGACGGGATACATCCACCCATCGGACTTACACCGTATTTACTGTAAACAGCCATGGTCTCCTGTTGCTTCTTCATTGCATCTTCAGGCTTCGGATACTTCTGGTTGATCTCATCAACGTATGGCTTAAGCGCACGCATCTTAGCTGAAGACACGTATGACTTGTATGTAAAAGGATATACAATAATCTTGATGATGATTGTCAGGAGAAGCAGTACGATGCCCATGTTGATTCCCCATCCTGACAGCAGGTTGAACAGAGGAATGATGATGTAGCGGTTCACCTCACGGACAATAGGCCAACCCAGGTCAATCACCCTGTGCAGACGCAGCTTCTTGCCTTCCGGAGAGAACTTGCGGCCGGTAGCCTTGAGCACCTTGTAATCATTCGGGCCAAAATAGAACTGGATACTGGTAGCCTCCTTGCCGTCAGGATCAAACTGCAGATGAGTCTTGGCCATCATCTTCTTCATGTAGCCCTTGCCCTTTGCGTAGGCCGATGCACTCAGCTTGGCATCGGCATCGAAAGACTGGTCGGCAATCATGATTGTTGAGAAGAACTGATTCTTGAAGGCAATCCAGTCAACCGGCTCGTCAAGAGTCTGTGACCTTGGAGTAGATGTAACTGTCAGATACTTTGACTTTGCCTTGTCCGACATCTTGTAGGTCAGAGTTGTGTAGCGCTGCTCAAACTCGAATCCCTTCTCCTGCTGACGCAGATTCTGGATCCAGTCAACAGACATCCTGTCAAGGTCTGACGGGAAGAAGTTCTGCATGCCATGAGCCTGAATCTTCAAATCAACCATGTAGCTCTCAGGAGCAAGTGTATAGCAGTAATCCAGATGACCACCGTCAAGCGTGTTCAGACGCATGGTCACAGAATTGCCGCTGACATTCACCGGCTCAAAGAAGAGGCTCGATGTTGAGATATTCTGAGTCTTTCCATCAAGCTTGAAGTTCATGCTTATCTCAGACTTGTCAAACAGGATCACGTTCGATCCCTGCTGGTTCCTGTACTCAAGCAGTTCGGCCGATGCAGGAGCACCGCCCTTTGTTGAGATTGAAACCTTTACCAGACTGTTGGCTATGACAACGCTCTGTTCCTGGCCGTTCATGGCAGGAAACAAAGGCATCAGTGAATCATTTGCAGTCACTGTCAGAACTGTTTCCTGTTCTGCAGCCTGATCTGCTGCCTCTCTTGCAGCGGTCTGCTGCTGCTCGTACTTCTGCTGCTTTGCCTTATCTGCCTTTGGCTGACTTGTCCAGTAGAACATCATGATCAGCACCAGGCCAATAAGAAGCATTCCAAAATATGATCTCTTGTCCACTTTGTATGGTTTTAATTATCAAATATTGTTTCAAGGGCGAGAAGATACAAAAAAATCGTTAAGCATGTCCCGCCTACACATCACCTGTCACCTTATTTTATTATTTTTGCATTACTCATTACTATACCCGTAACATGAAGAAGACTATCATAACAGTTCTGACAGTTCTTTTTTCCGCAGGAATGAATGCATCCCTGACCCAGGAAACAGACTCCCTTACAACAGCTCCCGGTCTGACCGCTGAAGTCCTTCAGACCGCATCAGGACTGAGCGCTGAAGCTTTTGAATCCGGCTCTGGGCTGACAGCAGAAGCCATTGGAACCGGCTCTGGACTGACAGCTGATGCTATTGAAACTGTACCTGAACTGGAAACTGAGGCTGATTCTGACGGCGACGACCTCTCTGACAACCCAATCTATTACAGACTATTCATGCCGCTAACCCTTTACAACGGCATATTGTCCGGAAAGGAACTCGGAAATGAAACCTATGAAGCAACCGAACTGAACGGCGACGAATTGCTGAACAGGCAGATTAGTCAGGCACTCCTGAACGCATATCTGACGAATCCCGAGCTCATAGACCACACTGAGGATGACCTGCAGGAGGCATCGGGCCCTGTGACCATAGACAACAACAACAGAGTGGGCGTTTCACTGGATATCACTCCAGAAATTAAGGTAAACAACAAGGCAGAAACACCAGACCTCATAACCTACAAGCCACGTTACTGGAAACACCCGGGCAAGGCATCGGTAAAGTTTACCCAGAACAAGATTTCAGACAACTGGTACAAGGGCGGTGAGAGTAACCAGTCCCTGCTTGTACAGCTGCAGCAGGACATGAACTACGCCAAGGAGAAGTTCACATTTGACAATAAGCTTGAGGCAAAACTGGGATACTACACCACGACCGTAAATGACGAGAAGACATTCAAGACCAACGATGACCTTTTCCGTATCACATCAAAGGTCGGTCTCAAAGCGTTCAAGTACTGGTCTTATACAACTCAGTTACAGGCATATACCCAGTTCATGGATGTAAGGGATAAGAACGGAAACCTTAAGTCACTGTTCCTGGCTCCGGGTTATGCAAATATCGCCGTGGGTCTTGACTACAAGCCAAAGTTCAAGAAGAACACCACTACCCTTTCATTGGTGCTGGCACCTCTGACATTCAACTCGCGCTATGTATCAATTGACAGACTTGCTCCGAATTACGGTATTGAAGAGGGAAAGAACTTCATGTACACCATAGGTTCCAGTATCGATGCCAACTGGAAACTCAGCATCCTTGAAGACATAAAGTGGACCGGCAAGGCTCGCTACTTCACCAACTTTGAATATGTTGAGACCAACTGGGAAAACACCTTTGACTACTCATTCAACAAGTATTTCTCCATCCAGCTCTTCATCCAGTGGAGATTCGATGACAGCGCCAAGAAGAAAGACGAGAAGTTAGGATACCACCAGTACAAGGAATTCCTGACATTCAACTTCAACTACTCTTGGTAATCCGGGGTCTTCTCCGGGTGCTTCTCCGCATGCTGCTTTTCCGGGTGCTGCTTTTCCGGGTGCGGGGGTATTTCTTTTGCCGCGAGCGTGTTGGCCAGGTGCGGGGGTATTTTCTGGTTTTCGCCAAATAAGGAAACGCTAACCTGCCCTAGAAGGCGTGTGGCGGGCCCTAGTGTTTCCCTACCCCCCGAAATAGGCCCTTGGGGAACAGCAACCACCCTCAGAAGCCCCAGAACGCCACTATGCGTTCCCCAACTTGGCGAACTGCGAAAAAAATACCAACGCACGCGGATTAACGACAATAGTGGCAGGTTGTTTTGTCGGTTCGCTCTCTACGCTCATCACGGACGTCCGCGTCGTAACGTTCGCGGCGACAGAAGCAATTCTCCTGCGTATAGCACGACTGCGTGTCCTGTCGCCTATTGCTCCTTTTACGCCCCGTCCGTTGTTCCGTTCTTCGCTGATGCCCGCTCACCCGCCAAAACAATCCCGCTCACTAATCCCAACTACTTGCCCACCGAACATCTTACTCCCGCGACGAAACTGTCTTCCCTCTAGCCACAACAATCCTGTCTCTTGCCCCCTGTTTACTAGTCTTCTGCTTTCTAGTCTTCCGTTCCTTTGCGCAATCTTGTTAAGGGTTAACTCACACTTACCGTTTCTCAGCACGAATGTGTGGACGAGCGTGAGTATTCTCTTTTCCGCGGATGTGATGGTCGTGTGCGACGGTTTCCCTCTCCGCTCGTACTTCATCATGTGCGGGTGGTATTCTCATTTCCGTGTGCTTCCCGAGTGCGGGGGGTATCCTTTTTTCTGTGTGCTTCTCCGCGTGCGGGGGTATTCCTTTTGGTGCGGGTGTGTTGGCCAGGTGCGGGATATTTCTTTTGCCGCGAGCGTGTTGGCCAGGTGCGGGATATTTCTTTTGTCGCGGGTGTGTTGGCCAGGGGCGGGGGTATTTTCTGGTTTTCGCCAAAGAAGGGAACGCTAACCTGCCCTAGAAGGTGTGTGGCATACCCTAGCGTTTCCTTACCCCCTGAAATAGGCCCTAAGGGAACGCCAAACGCACTCAGAAACCCCAGAACGCCACATAGCGTTCCCTTGTTTGGCGAATCACGGAAAACAGACCTTATTTGGCGAACTGCGGGAAAATACCAACGCACACGGAACGCGACAGCGGCGTCTGGGGGCGCGGCGAAGGGCGCGACAGCGCCAGGCAGCGACGGAAGAGGCGTCACTGCCGTATGGTCAGGCGTCAGAAATTCAAGAAATCCAGGAAATGCTGGACATCGGTATCAAAGGTATACGGACCGGAAAGCAGGTTTCCCTTGGCATCGACAATCACATAGAACGGCTGAGCATTTGCACCGAACTTGTAACGCTGCAGAAGACTCCACTTGTCACCGACAGTGCGCAGCTTCATGGTCTGGCCGTTTTCAAGGACGGTGACAGGGGCATCAAGGGCGGTCTTGTCATCTACGAACAGAGAAAGCAGGATGAAATCCTTCTCAATCTTCTCAGAGACCTTGGAATCAGTCCAGACAGCAGCCTCCATCTTGCGGCAGTTCACGCAGCCATATCCGGTAAAGTCAATCAGGACAGGCTTGCCGGTACGCGCAGAGAGTTCAAGCGCCTCACGGTAATCTGTTGAAACCGGTTCAACCTGGACACCGACAAGGTTCAGACGCTGGGTATTCATAGGAGGAGCAAAGGCGCTGATTGCCTTCAGCGGAGCACCCCAGAGGCCAGGTATCAGCCATATTGCAAACAGGAAACTGATGACGGCAGCCACAATACTGCCCTTTCCGGGCTTCTCCTTCTCCTGATCCTTATGCAGACGGATTACCCCCAGAAGGCTCAGGCCAAGAAGTACGGCCATGACACACCAGAGCAGCACGAACAGGTCACGAGGCAGGATGCCCCACCCGTAAGCCATGTCTGCAACAGAGAGGAACTTCAGCGAGAATGCCAGTTCGACAAAACCCAGTGTCACCTTGACCTTGTCCATCCAGCCGCCGGACTTTGGCATCTGCTTAAGCCAGCTCGGGAACATGGCAAACAGCGTAAAAGGAACAGCCATTGCCAGCGAGAAGCCCAGCATACCTACAGTTGGTGCCAGGATGCTTCCGCTCGATGCCGCATCGACAAGAAGGAATCCGATGATAGGACCTGTGCATGAGAATGATACAATTGACAAGGTCAGCGCCATGAAGAAGATTCCCAGGAATCCTCCGGCCTGACGTGATTTTCTGTTCATGTCTGTACTCCAGCCAGACGGCAGGCGAATCTCAAACAGCCCAAAGAATGACAGTGCAAAGAACACCAGCATCAGGAAGAATACTATGTTGACCAAGGCATTCGTTGCCAGCGAGTTCAGGGCGCTGGCTCCGAACAGCAGGGTAATGACTATACCAAGAGTAACATATATGCCGATGATTGAAGCTCCATAGATCATGGCACCGCCGATTCCGTTCTTACGGCTCTCTGCTCTTTTTAGGAAGAAGCTGACAGTCATAGGAATAACCGGCCATACACAAGGAGTAAGAAGGGCCAGAAGGCCTCCCAGCATACTGGTAAGCAACAATCCAAACAGGCCACCATTTGATGAGGTTTCTGTCTTTTCCCGATACTCCACAGGAGCCCATGTCACAGGATCGTAGCCATCTATTGACGAGTAATCAGAAATCTGCGCAGTAGCATCTGCAGGTTCAGGTTTCTCAGGAGAGAAGGTAAACTCTACCCTGGTTGGCGGCAGACACTCATGGTCATTGCAGGCGCTGTAAACAAGGTAGCCACTGACATAATAGTCATCAGAGGTGATGTTCAGTTTCTGTCTGAACTCAACGCTTCCTTCAAAGAAGCGGATTTCCATGTCGAACAGGTTGTCATAGGCGTTCTTCTCCTGGCCCACAAAGTAGAGAGGTCCATCAAGGGTTGCACCGCTTATGGAATCCAGTACTATCTCTGTCGGATTGGGACCGCCACTCGGTATATCAGTTGAATATACATGCCAGCCGCGCTTTATTGTAAGCGGACATACAATCTCTGCAGAGGGAAGAGAATCTGCCTCTATTCTGATTCGTGAAGTTACAGCCTCACCGGCAGTCTGAAATGGCGGAATAGCCATACAGATTGTGAGCAATAGGGATAACAGCATACTTTTTATTTCTTTCTTTTAATAATCTTCTTCTTTCTTACTGACCACCCAAAGAAGCCTCTAGGATTGGTCACATCAAAATATTCGCCATGGGAATAGGCTATCAGATTCATCGCAGCCATGTCCAGACGTCCACTTTCATCAATGAAGCGGTCATCAACAATGACATTCTCAACACGGGCCATGAACATGTCATGAGAGCCAAGTTGCCTGATCTCTGTAACGGTACATTCAATTGCAACCGGTGACTCCTCAATGTATGGCGCTGCCACCTTTTCTGCTGGCACCGGGGTAAGTCCTTCATGTTCAAACTTATTGACATCACGTCCGGAACGGACCCCGCAGAAATCAGCAGCATGGGCAAGCGCCTTGGTCGTTAGGTTTAGGACAAAGCACCCGTTACGCTTGATTATGTCATACGAATGTCTTTCCGGCCTTACCGATATATAACACATAGGTGGATTGGTACAGATTGTACCAGTCCACGCTACTGTCAGAACATTATACTCTTCTGGTGTTGCACCGCACGTCACAAGGACTGCGGGCAACGGATAGATCATTGTCCCCGGTTTGAAACTGACCTTCATCTTACAGGTTCATTTGACGTCAGCTTGCGGAAAAGCTGTGGAACCGAAAGAGAGAATCTCATCAGTTCACCTGAGACCGGATGCACAAATGAGAACCTGTAGTTGTGCAGCATCAGTCTTCTTCCAGGATTTGTCTCAGCTCCATATTTCATGTCACCGGCAATCGGGCATCCCATCTCTGCCATGTGAACACGTATCTGATTCTTCCTGCCGGTCATGATTTCAACGTCAACAAGCGCATATCTGCCCCTGCTCTGCATGACGCGGTAATGAGTAATTGCAAGCTTTCCCTTTACATCGTTGTCTGTAGAGTGAACCTGCATGCGGTCATTCTCCTCAAGATATGAGCGGATCTCATCTTCCGGGACTTCCGGAACTCTCTCTGTAACACAGATATACCTGCGTTCCTTGATGTAGAAATCCCAGTTTTCACGCAGTTCCATCTGAAGATCCTGGTTCTTTGCGAACATCAGGATTCCAGATGTGTACTGATCAAGTCTGTGGCAGACATAAAGTTCAGCCTTGGGATTGTCATGCTTCACATAATCCTGCATGATATGGAAAGCATTCTTCTCCTTTGACGTTGCATTGGCAACGGACAGAAGGCCCGATGCCTTCTCAATCACCAGCAACCACTCATCTTCATAAAGGACCTTGACCTGAGGATTGTTGAACTTGTAGAAAGAACGTCCAAAGTTCACCTCAACGGTATCGCCCGGCATCAGAGGGGTATCGAACTGAGTTACGGCCTTGCCCTTGATGGCAACGTGCCTGTATCCCAGAAGAGCCTTGATTTCTGTACGGTTCTTGTCCTTCAGTGTCTGAAGCAGGAATGGCAGAAGTGTAGTCTCCTCCTGGACCGGATAGCTCTTGATGTTATCTGCGGTAAAGTGGCGGCTGCCATTCCTTCCCTGTCTGCCCATAGTGTATGATTACTTATTAGCAATGTAGTCAACAATCCAGGCACCAACCTCCTTGGTACCATACTTTGCGCCGCCCTCAACCTGAATTTCAGGAGTACGTACGTTTGCATCGAGCGATGCATTCACAGCCTCGCGGATAAGAGCGCCTTCAGCCTTCAGGTCAAAGTACTCATACAGCATGGCAACGCTCAGAATCTGTGCAAGTGGGTTTGCAATGTTCAGGCCCTTGCCCTGTGGCCATGAACCGTGGATAGGCTCAAATACAGGAGTGTGCTCACCGGTTGAAGCTGATGGCAGCAGACCCATTGAACCTGTGATTACAGAACCCTCATCAGTAAGGATGTCACCGAAGGTATTCTCAGTAACCATCACGTCAAAGAACTTAGGATCCTGGATCATGCGCATTGCAGCGTTGTCAACGTACATGAAGTCTGTTGTAACGTCTGGATATTCACCCATCATCTCCTGAGCTACCTTTCTCCACAGACGGCTGCTTGCCAGAACGTTGGCCTTGTCAACCACTGTCAGGTGATGTCTGCGCTGACGTGCATACTGGTAAGCAACACGCAGGATGCGCTCAACCTCAGGACGTGAATAGTAGTTTGTATCAAGAGCATCCTCAACGCCGTCAGCATTTACTGATGGCTCCTGCTTCTTGCCAAAGTACATACCGCCGGTAAGCTCACGGATGCAGATGAAGTCTGCGCCGCGTACAATCTCATCCTTCAGCGGTGATTTGTGGATCAGGCACTCAAAAGTCTCAACAGGACGGATGTTTGCATAGAGACCCAGCTTCTTGCGCATTGCCAGAAGACCCTGCTCAGGACGTACCTTGGCTGATGGGTTGTTGTCAAACTTTGGGTCACCAACACTTGCAAAAAGGACTGCATCGACCTCCATACAGGTCTGGAAGGTCTCCTCTGGGA